>CAYTAP010000101.1:0-15782 GCA_964435775.1 uncultured Tepidisphaeraceae bacterium | reverse complement strand
CCCCGCGCCGATCGCCAGTACCCGCGCCGCCTTGAGTTTCGTCTGGCCGGGGCCGCCGACCTCGCGCATCACGATGTGGCGGGCATAGCGTTCGAGTTCTTCGGGAGCGAGCATGGCGGCGCGATATCAGGCGTGCTTGAGTCAATAGCTTTGTAGGGTCCGTGGTATTCCGCGGACCATTGATTCCAGTTCGAAGATGGTCCGCGGGGTACCACGGACCCTACAAATAACTGACAACGCAATGGTTCTGACGAAGCTGACAATCTCCAACCTCCGCGGGCACAGGATGCGGGTGATGCTCACCCTGGCGGCGATCGCGTTGTCGGTCAGTCTCGTCGTGGCCGTCACGACGGGATACAACTCCACCGAGGCCGCGGCGCACAAGGTGCTCGATCAATTCCTCAGCGGCACCGATGCGACGATCACCCGATCCGGGGAAGCGGGCGGGATTCCAGAATCGCTCGTGACCGATCTTCAAAATGACCCAGCCATCCAGACCGCCACCGGGCGGCTGGAAACCAAAAGCGCGCTGATTGATGCCGAGGGGGATCGGATCGGCAAGCGGGTCGTCTCGGTGATCGGCATTCGCCGGCCGCAGGACAAGCGCGCCGACGCGATGGAGATGGACGCGGGGAAATGGTTCACGGGCGCCGACGGCGACGAGGTGGTGATCGACCAGGTTCTGGCGTCGCAGGTGCTTCATGTCAAAGTTGGTGACACGATGGTTCTGCCGGGCGTCGGCAAGCAGTTGAAATTGAAGATCGTGGGCATTGTTCACAAGCCCGAAGCGATCGCGCTTCATTTTCAGCAGACGCTGTATGTGCCGTTGGAGACCCTGCAGCGGTTCACCGACCAGCCGGGGAAAATCACGGAGCTGGAGCTGACCTTCAAGCCGCGCGCCGACACCGAGGCGTTTGTCGCGCGATGGCGGGAGAAGTTGCAGGACCACGCGCCGCCGCTGAAACTGGTGCTGGCCGGTGATCGCCGGCGGGAGCTCGACAAGCAGCTTCAGAGCATGCACCTGCTCGGCTATTTGAGCGGGGCGGTATCGATGCTGGCGGCGGCGTTCATCGTGTTTTCGACGCTCAGCATGGGGGTGAGCGAGCGGGTGCGGACGCTGGCGATGCTTCGCGCGGTCGGCATGTATCGGGGGCAGATCGGGCGGTTGGTGTTGTTTGAGGGGATCGTGCTGGCGCTCTGCGGCGCGCTGATCGGCGCGCCGCTGGGGTATGTGTGGATGGCGGCGCTGGCGGCGGTGCCGAAGTTCGCGTTCTTCTTCTCCGCGGGCGTGGTCGTCAGTTGGGGCGGCGTGGCGTTCGGCATCGGTGGGTCGATCGTCGCGGCGCTCGTCGCGGGGTTCCTTCCGGCATGGCATGCGATGCGCGTCAGCCCGCTTGAGGCGATGGGGAGCATGGCCGTGCCGCCCCGCTCAAGCATCCCGCTGATCTGCGCGGCGGCGGGACTTGTTCTCATCGCGCTCGACCCGCTGCTGCTCTTCGGGCCGGTCGAGCCGCTGCTTCGCCTCATCGGCACGCCCAACCCCCTCGACGCGACGCGCACCATGCGCTACTACCTGCATCTGATCATCGGCCTGCCGGCGATGATGATCGGCTTTGCGCTCTTGGCGCCGTTGGTCATCTGGATCGTCGAGCGCACGTTCGGTCGGCTGGTGGCGCTGGTCATGGGGCTGCGCTTCGCGCTCTTGCGTCAACAGCTCAGCGGCGGGATGTGGCGCAGCGCCGGCACGGCCGCCGCGCTGATGGTCGGCCTGGCGACGCTCGTGGCGATGCAGACGCAGGGGCACACGATGCTCGCGGGGTGGAAATTGCCCGACCATTTTCCCGACATCTTCATCGCCAGCCCGCTGAGCGGCCTGGATTCGGCGGAAATTGAGCAACTGGCGAGCGTGCCGGGGATCAAGGATGGGCAACTGCTTCCCGTGGCGCTGGTTTCCCCGGAGATGGGGAGCGGGATCGGCGGATTCGTCGCGCTGTCGATCCCGACGGCGACGCTCTTCTTTGGCGCGCCGCCGGATTTGGCGTTCAAGATGATCGAGCTCGACTTCCGCCAGGGCAACCCCGCCGAGGCGCGAAAGCTTTTGGAACAGGGTCATCACATCCTGATCACCCAGGAGTTCGCCACGCTCAAGCATGTCGGCGTCGGGGACAAGTTCCCCCTCAAAACACGCAATGGGATCGTCGATTACACGATCGCCGGCGTCGTCTGGTCGCCGGGGCTTGATGTGATCGTCACCATGTTCGATCTCGGCGGGCAGTTTGAACAGCGCACCGCCTCGTGCGTCTTCGGCACTCTTGCCGACGCCCGGCGCGATTTCGGCGTGACGAAAGTTCAACTCTTCGCGGCCAATGTCGATACCGCGCCCAACGTCGCACACGCCGCCTCCAAGGAGCAGATCGTCGCCGACATTCAAAAGGCCGTCGGAAAGTGGGGGCTTCGCGTCGGCGATGTGCGCGAGATCAAGAACAAAATCATCACCGGTTTCGAACGATTGCTTCTGCTCACAAGCACGGTCGCGTTCGCGGCGATGGCGGTCGCGGCGCTGGGCGTGACCAACACGATCATGGCCGGCATCCGTTCGCGGCGATGGCAGTTCGGCATCCTTCGGAGCATCGGCGTCACGCGGGGACAATTGCTTCGCCTCGTCCTGGCCGAGGCCGCGCTATTGGGGATCGTCGGATGCGTCCTTGGCCTGGCTGCGGGGCTGGAGCTGAGCATCGACGCCAAATCGTTCACGTTCAACGCGATCGGCTACAACCCGCCGCTGACGATCCCCTGGGCGATGATCGGTGTGGGCGTCGCGGTCATCATGGTGATGTCCATCCTGGCGAGCGTCTGGCCGGCCGTCAGCGCCGCGAGAAGCGAGCCGCTCTCCCTGCTTCAGGCGGGACGGGCGTCGGCGTAGGGCGGTGCAGGGCATCTTCCTTTTTGAGTTTCCCCCTCTCGCGCGTACTCGCGGGGGAGGGTTGGGCAGGGGGTTTGCTCGATTCTCCACTAAAGCCCCCTCCCTGCCCTCCCCCGGCGTACCGGAGGAGGGAATAAAACGCGGCGGTGGCAAGCTTGTATTACCCAAGCGCGCCGTCTGAATTGCTGGCGGCGTCTATGATAAAATCGTACAACCATCCCTACCCATGAAGCACGCATCCAAAACCAAACCACTGACCCACCTCGGCCACAAGTCAATCCTGAGCCAAGCGCAGATCGACAACCCGCGCGCGATCCTCGAATCGTTCGACAATCCCCGCCCCGACCGGGATTACGAAATCCGCTTCGTCTTTCCGGAGTTCACGAGCGTCTGCCCCATCACCGGTCAGCCGGATTTCGCCACGATCACGATCACCTATGTCCCCAACCGCCGATGCGTGGAAATGAAGAGCCTCAAGCTCTATTTCTTCGCCTATCGCAACAAGGGAATCTTCTACGAAGCGGTGATCAACACGATCCTGGATGATCTGGTTGATTGCCTGAATCCCCGGCAGATGACGGTGGTCGGCGAGTTCGCCGTCCGCGGCGGCACGGCGGGGATCGTCACGGCGAGGCATGGGGGGAAGAAGTAGGCAGTGGGTCTTGTAGGGTCCGCCTCGCGGACCATCACACAAGGCGCCTCGCAAAATGGTCCGCGGGGCGGACCCTACAAATAACGGACAACGGACGTTCTCTCACTCATCACGCGGTCACTCATCACTAAAACGCCATCGCCTGCTTCAAGCTGTTCCACCGGTCATCGATCTGCGCCCGCGTGGCCGATTGCATGCCGCCGAGGGAGAAATCGGCGATGGCGTAGCTGGCGACAACCGTGCCGAAGCCGAGGGCGCGCTTGAGTGTGGCGCTGGAGGTGTCCCCCTGCGAGGCGAGGTATCCCATCATCCCGCCGGCGAAGCTGTCGCCGGCGCCGGTGGGATCAACCACCTTGTCGGCCGGAAACGCCGGCAGAACGAACACCTCATCCTTGCCGCACATCAAACACCCATGCTCCCCCTTCTTGATGACGACGAACTTTGGTCCCATTTTCAAGACATCCCGCGCCGCGGCGATCAGGTTCTTCTGATCGGTCAGCAGCCGCGCTTCGCCATCGTTAAGCACGAGCCCGTGGATCATCTTGAGCAGCTTCGCCAATTCCTCCCGCTCAGTTTGAATCCATAGGTTCATCGTGTCGGCGACAACGAGCCTGGTCTCCTTCAAATCATGCGCCATCTGCTGCTGAAGCACGGGATGTGTGTTGGCGAGAAAGACATATTTGCTGTCGAGGTATTGTGAGGGAATCCTGGGCGCGCGCTCGGCGAGGACGTTCAAATCGACCTCGACCGTCACCGCCTCGTTGAGGTCTTTCACATACGACCCATGCCAGCGAAAGGTCTTGCTTCCCGGACGGATTTCCAGGCCGGTGGTGTCCACCTCATGCCCCTGGAACACATCGAGGAATGACGTGGGGCAATCCTCCCCCACCGCGCCAACGAGGCGGACCGGCGTGAAAAACGACGCCGCATATGCGAAATAAATCGCCGACCCGCCGATGATGTCCTCTCGCGTGCCCGAGGGCGTCTCCACCGTGTCCATCCCAATCGATCCCGTCACCAACAATGACATGCACATGCTCCTTTAAGAAATAGCATTCTGAACTTCTGTTGTAGGGTCCGCGGTGCCTCCGCGGACCATTGCTTCCATCGCGACAATGGTCCGCGGAGTACCACGGACCCTACAAAAACTTCATCCTTATCCCCGCGCCGGCAACTGCCTGATTTTCACCCGCGACGCCGTCAGGGTGTAGAGCCGCCCGGGCGTCAGCCTGGGATAGCGCTTGAAGAGCCGGTCAATGGCGTCATCCTGTTCGACATCCCCGCCGTCGAGTTGCAGGAAGACGATGGAGCGATGAAACCAGAGGTCCATCGAGTAAACCGCCAGGGGCACGGCCGCGTCGCTGGTCAGCAAATCCAGTTGCATTTGCTGCGCGCAGCGGACGACGCTGGCCGCGTCGGCTTCGGGGGGTAATCCCACACTCAGAAGGTCCACCGCCTCATGCCCGTGCCGCCGCAGGGCATCGGCCACCGCGCTTGTCATCGGACCATGCAAAAGCCAGCGCATCGCGGCATCCTATGCGACCCGCCCAAGCGCGCCAAACGGCGTGGGAATTTTCGATTTTTGATTGTTGATTTTCGATTGAAGAGAGAAGTCATGTATTTTCCGATCGAAAATCCCCAATCAAAAATCGAAAATCCCTACGCCAGCGCCTCCTGCTGCGATGACTTGATCGTCAGCACCTTGTCCAGGCGGGTGATCTTGAGCAGTTCCATCAGTGTCGGGCCGACGGAGCAGAGGACGAGTTTCGATTTCTTCAACGCGCGAAGCTTCTTGTTGAGCGTGATCACCACGCCCAGCGCCTGGGATGAAAGGTACTGCACCTGTTCAAAGTCGAGCACGAGCATCCGGCGGTCCTGTTCATCCACCAGGTGGAACAGCGCCTCGCCGATGCTGTCGATGACGGCCGGGTCCATGAGCGAGGGCGTGCGGAACTCGACGACGGTGTACACACCGATCTGTTGAATATGCAGGGGAGCGATCATGCGAGGGATTGTAGGGATTTATGCGGGGATGGCACGCCTCGCGCCGCCATCACTTTTTCGCCGCCTTCACACGTCCGGCCGCGCGACCGACCGTCGAATGGCTCTTCCTGGTCCCTTTGGCCGGACCCAACGCGACCGCCAGCACCTCATCCACATTCTGCACGAGATGAAACTTGACCGTCCTGGTCACTTCCTCGGGAATCTCGGACATGTCCTTTTCATTCCGCTTGGGAATGATGATGTCCTTGATTCCCGCCCGCTTGGCGGCCAGCGTTTTCTCCTTAAGCCCGCCGATGGGCAGCACAAGTCCGCGCAGGGTGATCTCGCCGGTCATCGCCACATCGGCGCGCACAGGGCGGTTGAGCATGAGCGACGACAGCGCCGTGAACATCGCCACGCCGGCGCTGGGTCCATCCTTGGGCACCGCGCCCGCGGGCACATGAATATGAATATCGCTCTCGGCCAGCAGCTTGGGATCGATCCCCAGCGATTCAGCGCCCGAGCGGACGAGGCTGAACGCCGCCGTCGCCGATTCCTTCATGACATCGCCGATCTGCCCGGTGAGCGTGATCGCCCCCTTGCCGGGCATCCGCGTCGCCTCGATGAACAGAATCTCGCCGCCATAGGGGGTGTACGCCATGCCGGTCGCCACGCCGGGGACGTTGGTCCGGCTGGCGAGTTCCGGCTCGAAGCGCCGCGGGCCGAGCGTCTGGGTGACGAACTCCCTGCCCACACTCACCTGCCTGGACTTGCCTCCAACAATCCGCGCGGCGATCGCGCGGGCGACCGATCCGATGTTGCGCTCCAGATTCCGCACCCCCGCTTCCCGCGTGTACCCCTCGATGATCCAGCGGAGCGCCGCGTCGGAGAATTGCGCCTGTTTGGCCGTGACGCCGTTGGCCTCGATCTGCCGCGGCACCAGGTAGCGCTTGGCGATCGAGAGCTTGTCGCTCTCGGTGTATCCAGGAATCTCGATGACCTCCATGCGATCGCGCAAAGGGCCGGGGACCGGGTCCATCGTGTTGGCGGTGGCGATGAAGAGCACCTTCGACAGGTCAAAGGCGACATCGAGGTAGTGGTCGGTGAACGTGTGGTTCTGCGCCGGGTCGAGCACCTCGAGCAGCGCCGACGCGGGGTCGCCGCGGAAGTCGGCGCCGAGCTTGTCGATCTCGTCGAGCATCATGACGGGGTTGCGCGTTCCGGCCTTGCGCAATTCGGCGATGATCCGTCCGGGCATCGAACCGATGTAGGTGCGGCGGTGTCCGCGAATGTCCGCCTCGTCGCGCACGCCGCCGAGCGCGACGCGGATGAACTTGCGTCCCATCGCCTCGGCGATGCTCTTGCCCAGCGATGTTTTCCCCACGCCCGGCGGGCCGACGAAGCACAAAATCGCCCCGGCCCCGCCGACGTTCGCCTCACCGAGGTTGCCGTCGAGGATCTTGTCTTTGCCGTTGCCGTTGCCGGAACTGGGCGGCGCCTGCGGAATGCTCGGATCGGCCGGAACCGGCGTGGGCGGCAGCGCCGCGGCGTCCGCCTTTTTGCTCTTGGCGCGCCTGCGGCGTTTGAGCTTGAGCACCGCCAGGTACTCGATGATCCGACGCTTCACCTTGTCCAGGTCATGGTGATCGCGATCGAGGATCTTCCGGGCGTCGTCCAGGTCGAGCTTGTCCTCGGTCTGCACCGACCAGGGCAACTCCGCGAGAATCTGCAGCCATGTGCGGATGACCCCATACTCCGGGCTGGCGTTGGGGATCGCCTCCAGGCGATTGAGCTCGCGCGACGCCTCCTTCATCACCGCCTCGGGCAGGCGCGCCTCCTCCAGCTTCTGGCGGAGCTGATCGACTTCCGATCCGCCGTTCCCCTCCGGGCCCTCCCCCAGCTCCTTGCGGATCGCCTTCATCTGCTCCTGCAGATAATAGCGGCGCTGACTCTTGTCGATATTCTCCTTCACCTGCGATTGAATCTTGTTTTGCAACTCCAGCACGTCGAGTTGTGTCGCCAGCCGCGAGGCGATCATCCGCAGGCGCTTTTCCACATCCAGCTCTTCGAGCATCCGCTGCTTTTCCGAGGCGTCCGCCTGGAGATTGGCCGCCAGGAAATCCGCCAGCGCCGAGGGGCTTGTGATCGAGTTGAGCACCTGCGCCGCCTCATCGGGCGTGTTGGGGGACAATTCAATGACCCGGTTGGCCTGCTGGCGGACGCTGGCGAGCAGCGCCTCCAGCCCGGCGCTGGGGATGAGCGTGTCTTCGAGGATTTCGATCCGCCCCACCGGAAAAGGGTCGGTCTGCTCCAGCTTCATCAGGCGAAACCGCGCCAGCCCATGGACGATGATCGACTGGTTGCCGTCGGGCAGCTTGAAGAGCTTGAGGATCATCGCCGCCACGCCGACCGTATTGAGGTCGGGGTAGTTGGGGTCCTCAGTGTCCGGATTTTTTTGCGCGACGACTCCAATGATCTTGTCGCCGGGCATGACCTCATCAAGCAGCGCCTTGCTCTTGGGACGGCCGACGTTGAGCGGCATCACCGTTCCCGGAAAAACCACGATGTTCCGGATCGGCAGAATCGGCAGCAGGCTCGGAATCGTCATCCGCTGACCATTCGTGCCGGTGCGAATGATGGTGCTCTCGGGGGATCGTTCGATGATCAGATTTTCAGACATGGATCATTGCCGTTGTATCAGGTGTTTGTTCTCTTGTTGACGCTCATCCACATACAACCGGTTTGGCGCCCACTGTCATTCGCCCGCCACGATCTTCCAACCAGAATCCTACCCCTGCCCCGATCTCGTCGGACGATTTCCCTTGCCCGCCAGCTTTGGAAGTTCGATCCAAAGCATCCCATTGCGATACGTCGCCACGATCCGCTCCTCGGCCACATCCGGCGGCAATTCCACCATCCGGCAAAACGGCCCATGATCAATTTCCATCAGGTGAATCCGCAGCCGCCTTTCCCCAACGCTCGGCGTCTCCTCGTACGCCGGCACATTGCGCGTCCCCCGCAGCGTCAATTGCTGATCCGCGACCTCGACATCGATCTTGTCCTTGTCCACGCCGGACAAATCCACGCACACCAGGTAGGTGTTCACCGTCTCATACAAATTGACGCTCGGCGTCCATGTTTCGCTGGGGCAGAAGTTGTAATACCCCTTTTGAAGCTGATCCATGATTTTCACCATTTTTTGACCCACACGACCAAAGGTCGGGTCCGCAGCGGTCTTTGTCATCGTCCTACCTCCGCCGGCGCTTGCCCGGCACCATACGTCACTGCCGCGTCCACACACCGCCGTGGCGCCCCCTTCAGGAACCGCGTCCGGCGAAGAGCACCTTCCCGGGCGCGTCCCGCTCTCCGTCGGTTTCGGCGCTGATGACGAATCGCACCGGCAATTTCATCTCCGGCGCGTGAAATCTCACCACCGTACTGTCCGCTTGGGCATCAAATCCCGCAACCATCGTCAGACCTGCATGTCCCGATTCGGCGCTTCCCAGCCACAGATGGTAGCGTTGCCCCGCGCCCGCCGGCCACAACCCCTGACAAAATAGCATCCCCTTGCCAAGCTTGCGATCCCAAATCAGCGCCGCATGCCCCCGCGCCTCGGGCGACTGCGGGTGCATGACCACCCTTTCGGACGACTCGGCCGCCATCAGCATCGCCAGGTCCGAATCCCCCGCCGCCGACAACGCCAGTTGGGTCCGCATCACGTCCGTTTTCGTCAGCAGGCGCGACGTTTCCGACCGCTGCCGCATCCCCCAACTCAGCGCCATCCCCAGCAGGGCGCAAGCGATCACGAACAGCACGAGAAACGCGCCCGACCGGCCACCCGTCCCCGCCGCCGATAGCGGCGGCGGCTGCCGCGATTGTGAAAGGGGGAATTGTGGCGGATACTCATCCATGGTTCATATCTCGCGCGATCAGTTGGCAGACGGCGCATTGTCACCCCCCGACGCCGGGATGACAACGCACGGATTTTACAAATGAATCGCTCGTCCCACGGCCGCTCCCGCCGCCTCCATCACGGCCTCGGACAGCGTCGGATGCGGGTGCATCGTTTCAATCAACTCGGCATCCGTCGCCTCCAGCTTCCGCGCCAAAACCAGTTCGCTGAGCAATTCCGTCACCTGCTCGCCAATCATGTGAACGCCGAGAATCTCCCCATATTTGGCATCGAAAATGAGCTTGACGAACCCGTCGGTCTCGCCCGACGCCATCGCCCGACCGCTGGCGGCGAAGGGAAACTTGCCAATCCGAACCTCGTGCTTCGCCTCCCGCGCCTTCTTTTCGGTCATCCCCATGCTCGCCACCTGCGGGTGGGTGTAGGTGCAGCCGGGGATCTGTCCATAGTCGATCTCGTGATGCGCCCCGCTGAAGATGCGATCGACGCAGTTGACCGCCTCGTGATGCGCGACGTGCGCCAAATCCGGATGGCGATACCCCGCCATCGAGCTCTCGGCCGGGAAATGCAAACTGACGCAATCCCCCGCCGCGTAGACGTTTTCCAAGTTGGTCTTCAGATCCGGCGTCACCTTGACACGATTTTTCACCAACTCCAGCTTGCACTCCGGCCCGGCCAGGTCCTTGGTGTTCCCCGTCACGCCGATCGCCACCAGCACCGCATCGGCCTCCACCGTGCTCTGCCTGCCCCCTTCCACAGCGCTGAGCGTCAGCTTCACGCCATCCTTGGTCTTCTCCACCTTTTCCGTCTTGGTCTTCAGATGCACCTTGATCCCGTGCTTTTCAAATGTGCGCTTCAGAAGCTGCGACACATCCTCATCCTCAATCGGCAGAAGCTGCGGAAGCATCTCGATGAGCGTCACCTCGGTGCCGATCGCGTTGTAAAAGTCGGCGAATTCGCACCCGATCGCCCCGGCGCCGATGATCGCCAGCTTCTTGGGCTGCTTGGGGAGGTTCATCGCCTCGCGCGAGGAAATGATGACCTCGTGATCGAACGGCGCGCCCGGCAGGGGCGTCGATTTCGCGCCAGTCGCCAGCAGAATGTGATCGGCCGAGAACTCCTTGGTTCCCCCCTCGCCCGTCAGCTTCACCTTGTGCGGACCCAGGAGCTGCCCCATCCCCTTTTCATGCTTGACCTCATACTTGCCGAACAGATGCGCGATCCCCTTTTGCAGTTTCCCTGAAATCGTCCGGCTGCGGGCCACCATTTTGGCGTAATCGACCTTGAGATTTTCATACGTCACGCCATGCTCGACGCCCTGCGTGCGCAGGCGGCGGACGAACTGCCCATCCTCGAGCAGCGCCTTGGTCGGGATGCACCCCCAGTTGAGGCAGGTGCCACCCAGGTTTTCGTTTTCGATGCAGAGGACGCGCTTTTTGAGTTGACCGGCGCGAATCGCCGCGGCATACCCCGCCGGTCCGCCACCGATGACGATCAGATCGAACTGGTAATGCACCTTGGGCGCTGCAGCGGGCTTGGCGCTCGGCGTCTTCGCTGGCGCGGCCTGCGCGCTGGACGGCTTGGCGGACGCCGGCGCGGGCGTTGTCGGTTTCGCTGTAGCCGGCTTGGCCGGCGCTGCGGCGCCGGTTGTTTTACCGGCGTATTGCTTTTTAATCTCCTCGACCTTCTCGCTTCCCGTGGCGATCACCCCCAGGATTCCGCCGACCGGCACCTTCTGCCCCTCCCTGGCGATGATCAGCGCCAGCGTGCCCGACTCAAACGCCTCCATCGGCATCGTCGCCTTGTCCGTCTCCACATCCGCGATTTCCTCCCCCGCTTTCACCTTCTCCCCTTCCTTTTTGTTCCATTTCAAAAGCGTACCCTCGGTCATCGTATCCGAAAGCTGCGGCATCGTAATTTCTGAAGGCATGGCTCATCTCCATAATCGTTTGAGTATCCGCCGGATCATATGAGAACGCCTCCCGATTGTCATGGCGAGGGTCGGGCGTTGCGCCCTTGACCGCGCGGTTACTTTTTGCAGCGTCGCGCACGGCGTCGGCGGAAATTGGAGGGCATTGCCGCCGCAACCTCGCGGCGTCGCATGAGCGACGCCCTCCATCCACTGAAAATTATTAAAAGTTTGCGGTTCCGGGTTCATCGGTTAGCCTACTGACAGTGCGATGCGACGGTCGCAGGCACACAAGCGGTCTTTAAGGAAGGAGTCAGGATATGTTGTCACTGCAAAACGGCGCGCGTGTCGCCCTGGGCGCTGCATTGGTTTTCGGTGTCGTGACGTTCTCCGGCGGCTGCGAGAAGAAGGGTCCCGCCGAGACCACCGGTGAAAAGGTGGATAACGCGGTCAAGGCTGCCGGCGACCAAGCCGACAAAGCCGCTGATAAAGCCGCCGACGTCGCAAAGGATGCCGGTGACAAGGCCAAGGAAGCCGGCGACAAGGCCAGCGACGCCATGAAACACTGACCCCTGGTCCGCCGCTGAAGCGATCACCCTCAGCGCGGAACATCAGGAAACATTCGCCTCCGTCGCGCATCCCCTGGGACCGTGTGACGGAGGCGTTTCTGTTTCACCACCGCGTCGCCCACCACACTCTCCACGGTTCATCATTTCCCCGCCGCTGCTCGACTCCAAAGAGAATGAACCACAGATGAAATCGGATGAACGCACATAATTTCAGATAAATGCAGATATTCCCCATTCGCATTTATCCGTGGTCATCTGAGTTCATCTGTGGCTCGAATCCATGAAGGATGGAAAGGCCAGCCCGCCGCACCCAGCCCAAAATTGCGGATCGATCACACCATGAGTACCTTCACGATCATGCCCGCTCTCCTTCAATCCGATCTTCCCTTCCCCGTGCGCCGGGGGAAGGTCCGCGATGTCTATGACCTCGGCGAACATCTTCTGATCGTCGCCACCGACCGGATCAGCGCCTTCGACTGGGTCCTGCCAACCGGTATTCCCGACAAGGGAAAAATCCTCACGCAGATCAGCCTGTTCTGGTTCGACAAGTTTGCCAATGAGTTTCCCCATCACCTGATCGCCCATGATCTGGCCGACTATCCCGCGTCGCTGCATCCCTACGCCGGGCAGATCGACCGGCGCTCGATGCTCGTTAAAAAGGCCGCCGTCGTCCCCATCGAATGCGTGGCCCGCGGCTATCTCGCCGGGTCGGGGTGGAAAGAATACCAACAATCGCAAACCGTCTGCGGCATCGACTTGCCGGCCGGATTAAGCCAGTGCGAGAAACTGCCCGCGCCGATCTTCACCCCCGCGACCAAGGAGGAATCCGGCCACGACATCAACGTCGGCTTTGAAGAGGTCGTCAAGCGGAACGGCTCGCCCCTGGCCAGTCCATTGCGCGATCGCACCCTTGCTCTTTACACTCGCGCTGCCGCGTATGCGGCCGCGCGCGGCATCATCATCGCCGACACCAAGTTCGAGTTCGGATTGATCGACGACGAGTTGATCCTGATCGATGAAGTATTGACCCCCGATTCCTCCCGCTTCTGGCCGGCAGACCAGTACGAACCCGGCCACGACCAGCCCAGCTACGACAAGCAGTTCGTCCGCAACTACCTCGAAACCCTGGCGTGGAACAAAACCCCCCCGGCGCCGCAGCTTCCCGAAGACGTCGTCCGAGGCACGCGGCGGCGATACCTTGAAGCGTATGAAAAACTAACCGGCGGCAAGCTGGCGATCTGATGCGCCGCTCCCGGGACGGACGCGGCGGGCGGGCGACACCCATTGAAACGATCAGGGCGCTCAAACAGGACGGACATGCCGCGCGAAAAAGGCGGTGACTTCGCTCTTTTCCATTTGTCCGGATGCGACGGCGAGGACCAAATCACCATACGCCTCTTCACTGGGATCAAAACGCATCCCGTTGACATGAAGAAACATGCGGGCAATGGTGGCGCCGGTTCGTTTGTTTCCATCGATAAAGGGATGATTGCCAACGATGTGAAACAGGTACGCCGCCGCCATCTCATGAAGCGTTGAATGAAGATATTCCCCGCCAAATTGCATGCCGGGCATCGCCAGTGCCGATTGCAGCAGCCCCATGTCACGCACACCGGCCGAGCCTCCGAACTGCTCGACCAGTTGTTCGTGATATCGGATGACCTCATCCAATGTTGGAAAGATGGGTGTCATTCGGCCAGCCGCTTGAGCATCGAACCATATTCCTTGATCGTTCTGGCAAACGCCTCGTCGAACCGCTTTCGCCGCTCTGGATCCTCGCGCGAGATGATCAGTTGTTCGCCCATCGTGGTGACGTTCAACGGCGTGTCCGCGTCGATGCCCAACGACTCGAGGGTGGGCTTGTCGATCACCAGCGCCAGGTCGTCGCCAAGTTTGGTCAGCGTTGTGGTCATGAAAACTCCTTGAACGGCGTCGCAACATTCTATGATCGGCATTTCCGGAAGAAAAGCACGGAAATCAGCCGGTTTTCATCGCGCAACGGCGCCAGGGGATGTGCGAGACAACCAAATCATCGCCGGCGACGATGGCGGCGGTTGACCGGAATTTTGCTGCCCAGCGTGCGCGGGGGAACGGGAAGCGTGACGGCCGGGGCATTGTCCTGATCGGTCGTTAATGCGTTCGACGACGACGCCCCATAGCGCCGCTCAAAACGGCTTTGAACCGGCGCGGCGTTGCTCGGCGCTTCCGACGGCTTGAACTCCGTCCAGTCCGCCGGCGTGGGCGAAGGTTCGTACCCCTCCAGCGTCGCCTTGGGCACGACCATGTTGATCAGCGCCTCAACCTTCGTCAGCTCATCCCCCTGGTCGCGCTGGACGAAGGTGAACGCCTTGCCGGCCGCCCCCATGCGGGCGGTTCGTCCGATCCGATGGACATACGCCTCGGGGTCCTCCGAGATGTCGTAGTTGATGATGTGCGAGATGTCGGCGACGTCGATCCCCCGGCTGGCCAGGTCGGTGGCGATCAGGATGTCGAACTTGCCCGTGCGGAAGTTTTTCATCACGCGGTCGCGCTTGTTTTGCGCGAGGTTGCCGTGAATCTCACGGCATTCGATCCCGTCCGCGTGCAGCCGCTTGGCGACCTTCTCCGCGCCGCGCTTGGTCTTGCAGAAGACGATCGCGAGGTCCGGGTTCTCATGAAGGAGCAGCATCTTGAGCAATCGATACTTGTCCCACGGCTGAACCGAAAAGTAGTACTGTTGGACGTTCTCCACGGTGGGTTTGTCATCGGCGCCGGGCGCGATCAGCTTTTCAACCGGCTCGCGCATGTATTGCCGGCCGAGGCGATCAATCTCATCGCTGATCGTCGCCGAAACGATGATCGTCTGATGCCCGCGCGGACCGTTGTCCTCTCCCTCCCGCCCGCGCGACGCCTCGTCGCGTTCCACCGCGCGCCGCACGCCGCGAACGCGGGAGAGGATGTTGCGAATGTCATCCCGAAAGCCGATGTCGAGCATCCGATCCACCTCGTCGAGCACGACGAAGCGGATGTTTTCAAAGTTCAAAATCCGTCGATCCAGCAGATCGATCACCCGCCCCGGCGTGCCGACGATGATCTCCGGCCCGTGCTTGAGAAACTTCATCTGCGCCGCGATCTTCTGCCCCCCATACACCGCCAGCGAGCGAATCGGCGTGAACTGCCCCAGCCGCTTGAGCTCGCTGTCCACCTGCACCGCCAGTTCGCGCGTGGGGACCATGATGATCGCCTGGGTCGCCAGTCCCTTTTCGGCCTTCTGAAGAATCGGAATGCCGAACGCCGCCGTTTTGCCGGTGCCGGTCCGCGCCTGTCCGAGGACATCGACGCCCGCCAGCGCGCGGGGAATGAGCAGCGCCTGGATCTCCGAAGGTGTGGTGAACTGCGCCTCGGCCAGCGCGCGAAGAATCGAAGGACGAACGCCAAGCGCGGCGAAGGCTTCGGGAAGTGCGGGGGAATCGGTTTCTGGAGTGGGGGTCATGGGGTTCAGGGTTCAGGGTTTGTTCGTAGGGTCCGCCTCGCGGACCATTTTTGCCACGCTTTGCGTGATGGTCCGCGGGGCGGACCCTACGCAAGCTGTCAGTCTGCCGTAGGTCCGTGGTACTCCGCGGACCATTGGTGCAATCGCGCGGATGGTCCGCGGAGTACCACGGACCCTACAAAAGCGAGGGTCAATCTACTTTTCATTCCGCGACCAATAGTTGACGCGGCTGACATCGGCCAGCTGACAGGTCTGTCCATCGGCGCCTTGGTAACGGGTCATCACATGCAGACGGTCCCTGGCCATCCAATAGGTGCCGAGGATTTTGCCGTCGGTGATGACTTGAAGTTTGTAACCGTCATCA
>CAYTAP010000100.1:0-15867 GCA_964435775.1 uncultured Tepidisphaeraceae bacterium | reverse complement strand
GAGGGGGCTTTTCGCGGAGAATCAAGCGGAACCCCCTCCCCAACCCTCCCCCGCGCGTACGCGGGGGAGGGAGTAAGATCGCAAATGTGTTTGCCCGGGGGGGAGGGGGTCTTGTTTTCCGATGCAACCAGGCGCGTGATTCACGCCGGATTCGTATAGGATGGCAGGCCATCATGACATCGCCGCGCGCCATCATCACATGGGTTCCAGCGGAGCAGGGAGGGCGCGACCAAGCGCCGGGCGGGTCCGGTTATTCAACGCTGGCGTGGTTTCAGGATGATCCGAACTGGGAGCAGGGGATGTGGAGCGTGGTGCTGGAGTTTGATCGCTGGCTGGCGGATGAGCGACTGCTGTTGGCGAAGGTCAGGTTCCTTGTGCCCGAAGCGCCGCTCGGCCTGCTGAGGCCGGGGAGTCGCTTCATGCTCCTTGAGGGGAAGAGGCGGGTGGCGCATGCCTTGGTGTTGCCGGATGCCATTGAAGTCCCCGAGCAATTGACGGAGTTTGAGACGGCGCTGGTCAGTTAAGGCGCGCGGTCTTTCAGGAATGGGTCGATGCGCATGCCGCCGCCGTCGATTGTGATGGTCACGGCGCCGCACTCGTCGGTTTTGTAGAGGGGGATTCCATTCAATTTCCGGGCGAAGTCACGTTGTTTTTTCGTGGGCGTCTGGTCGTTGGAGCTGACGATGGCCGACGGGTGAACCGCGCGGATGAACTCGTCGGTGGTCGATTCGGCGCTGCCGTGGTGGGGGGCGAGCAGCAGATCGGATGCCAGAAGCTGCGGATTTTCCAGGAGCGCCTGCTCGGCCGCCGCCTGGATGTCGCCGGTGAGGAGAATGCTTTTGCCCGCGAGGGTGAGTTTCAAAACGAGCGATGCGTTGTTGTCATGAAGGCTGCCATCGGGCGGCGGCCATAGCACTTGGATGAGGGTGTCGTCATTCAGGTACACCCGCCCGCCGGCCGTCAGATGCGTGGGGGTCAGATGGCGAGATGAGATCAGCTTCATCAATTGATGCGCCGATGCGTTGTGGCGCGTTTCCTCCACGAAGTGATCGCTGAAATAGATGGCCGGGATGTCGTAGGCGGTGATCGCGTCGGCGGCGGCGCTGAAGTGGTCGAGGTCGGTGTGGCTGATGAACAGCGCGTCAATGCGGGTGATGCCGCGCGATCGGAGGAATGGTTCGAGGCAGGTGCGGTGAAGGCTGGAGATCGTCGTGGAACCGGCGTCGAAGAGGTAGGTGCGCTGCCCGGGCAGTTCGAGGACGGCGCATTGCCCCGCGCCGACGCTCAGAACCGTCAGCCGCAGGGAATGGGGCTTGATCGACGGCGAGGAGAAGGCCAGGTGAACGAATCCCAGTGACAAGGCGACAAAGGGCGCGATGGCGCAGAGCGTCAATACCGCGCGGGATGTGCGGCAGTTGCGGTCGGCCGCCGGCGGCGCGGTTTTGTCTGAATCGGGTTCGATGGATGCGGCTTGAAGGCGCGCAACGAGTGCGACAAGCGCCAGGAGCATGCTCGAATACCACACGATCATCAGCCACGCCGGCGGGGGCGCTATGGGGAGATCGGTCCAGGGCAGTCGCGCCAGCGCCGCGACGCCTTCCCGCAAACCGTCGGCTGGCCAGGCGGCGATCCATGCCGCGGTGGGCGCCAGCGGTGGAAATAGGAGCGTGAGGATCATCTTGATCGCCGCCGCGATGATGGAGGCGAAGACCAGCGGTTCAAGCAGAGCGCCGGCGAAGAGCGTCCACGGATTGAAATGCTCAAAGTGAAATGCGATGAGTGGCGCGGTGATGAACCAGGCCGCCAGTCCCGTGGCGGCGATCATGATCACCTTCGCGTGCGCGGCGGCGGCAACGCGTTGGCGGAGCGGCGGCCTCGTGCCGGGCAACGCTGCGCGGGCGGCTTGACGATCCTCCATCCTGCCGCGCTGCATCCAATGGGTGAGCGGCCGGGTGTAGAGCATGAGCGCGAGGACGGCGAGAAAGGTCAGTTGAAAGCCGGGGGAATAAAGATCAAGCGGCTCGAGGGCGAGCATGACCAGCGCACTGAGTGCGAGGAGTTGGCCCCCCTCGCCGGGTCGGCGCAACAGCACGCCGGCCGCGAACGCGCCCGCGAGAATCAGCGAGCGCGTGATCGGCGGTGACGGGACGGTGACCAGACCGTACAGCACGGTGAAAAAGAGCGCGAGCAAGGCAGATCGTCGCGGCGACAGGAGCAAGAGGCGGCACAGAAGATAGATGAGCAGCGCCACCACGGCGACGTGCATGCCGCTGGTCGATAAATGATGCCCGGTGCCGGTGCGTCGAAAGTCATCCTGAATGTCGCGCAAGCCGGGGGCGCGCTGTCCGAGCAGGAGCGCATCGAGCAGCACCCTGTCCTGCGCGCGGGATGGCGCGAATCCGGCATCCAATGCCATTTGCGCCTTGCTTCGCAGGCGCTGCAACAGCGAGGGGTTCGCCTGTGATAGAACGACCAGGTGGGATGGACGCGAGATTGAGAGCGTGGCCAACTGTCGATCATGCCGGTGATAATCGCGTGAATCGAATCCGCCGGGATTGCTCGCCGGCCGGAATTGGCCGAGCTCTCCAATGACGCGGCATCGCTGCCCCTCGGCCAGTCCCGGACGATCACCGCTCAATTGCACGGCCACGACGCCCGACGCCGGCAACCACCCTGACGCGGTACGCACGGAAAGCACGGTGGCCGTGAATGATCGTCGCGGCGGCGACGCGTACTGGCGATTCTCGGCCGGTTGGATCAGTTGAGGCGTCTGGTCGATTTGAATCGTCATCTGCGCCAGTTGGGGCTCGCGCGAGGTGAAGTGTGCGATGTCATGAGCGGGGTAATAAAACGCCGCGAGTTGGCCGAGGGTGATGCCGCAGAGCGTCAGCGCCCCCGCGAGACAGGCGGTCGAGGTTGCCGTACTTTTGATGGATAGAAGGGCGAGGATGAGAAGCAACGTGGCGAGCAGGAGATAGACGCCGGGATCGGATGGAGAGAAGCGATGAAGGATGATCCCCGCAATGAGGAGCAGGGTAGCCGGTACGGCGGGGCGGCGGGCAAACCAGTGGGTCGAGAAAGCCCCGTCATTGTGGATCGCCATCTTGCGCGGGTGCCGAATCCCGCGTGGAAAGCTGTCACAGGTGACAGGGGCCACCGACATGCCTGCAAGGTTACCCACGCGGCCAAATGGCGCGAAAAGCCACCTTCACAATGAACAGGCCCATGTCGGCCGTGGCGGAGACGGATTGGATGCGGTTTTACTCGGCCGGTTCCAGCGAAACCGTCAGCCCTTTGGATTCGAACTGGTCCTTGTAAAGCTCCGCGCGTTCCTTGTGGGTCACAAGGAGCAATGCAACGCCGGTTTCATGCGCCTCTTTCATGCGGAGCAGGGAATCCTGTTCGTTGAGGGGCGTCAATTCCATGATCGTGGTGACGACGAAAAACGCCTCGTTCTTGTCGTCGTTGTGAAGAAGCACCTTCCAGGGCGGAAGTGGCTGGGGGGGCTTGGGTTGCGATGCGCGTTTGCGGGCGGTTTTCGGCTTGGCGGGCGCGGTGGCGGTTCCCGACTGATTGCCGCGATCGGCGTCAGCGTCCTGCGAGGGATTGTCGGTTTGTTTGGGGTCGGCCATGATGATCTCCGGAAGTATTGTAGTCATGTTCGAGACGGATTGCAGGGAATAAAAAAGCAATCATGTCGTGGCGTTGTGGCGTTTGGGTTGGATCGGCGGCAGGGCAATGCCAACGCCGGTGGTCACTTGGCCAGCGGATATCCCGCTGTCGCATGCGTGGGGGCGGGCGATGTGGGCTGGGGCGCTGGTGGATTGGGCGTGCGCCGCCCAGCGCGAACGTGGTTTCGCAATTTCTGTCCGGTCAGAATGATGTCCCATGTGCGTGGCGACAAAAGGCTGGCCATCGCGCGAGGGCTTTGCAGCAGTTGTCCAATCGATTGAAAGCCGCTCGTCGCCGCGCTGAGCAATCGCCATTTCCCAGCGGCCTGCATCGCTTCGACGAGGTGGAGACGGACTGCTTCGAGACGGACATACGCCGGCAGGCCGCGGGCGCCGTGACAGCGCGCCATCGCCTCGATTTCCGCGAGGCGTTCGTGTCCGCCGACGGCCGTCTTGTTTTCGCCGAACCACCGGAAACTGGCGAGCCGTTGCGGGAGATAGGCGATTTTGTATCGCGCCGCGAGCTTGAGCCAGAGGTCGTAGTCCATGCAATAGTGGAGGGATTGATCGAGTCCGCCGACCGCTTCAAAGGCGTCGCGCCGGAAGAAGGCGGCCGGTTGTACGATGAAATCCGAGTAGTGGAGCAGGCGATGGGCGTCGTATGGCTCGATGTGGGCGCAGGGGACGATGTCGGTTCCGTCGGCGTCGATGTAATCGGCGTCGCCATAGACGACGGCCACCTCCGGATGATCGCGGAAATAGGTGGCAACGCTCATCAGCGCGCCGGGCGCGTAGGTGTCATCGGAGTTGAGCCAGCCGATGATCTGTCCATGCGACCGCGCGATTCCCTTGTTGATGGCGTCGGACTGCCCCCCGTCGCGCTCGCTGACAAATTGCAACCGGTCGGCATATCGCCGAAGGACATCGCAGGTCAAATCCGTCGAGCCCCCATCCATGACCCAGTATTCCAGGTTCGGATAGTGCTGGTCGAGCACGCTCCGCACCGTATCTTCAACGAAGATGCCTTGGTTGTACGAGGGCGTCACAATCGAAAATGAGGGCAGTTCATTGGGCATGGCGTTGCGATTCATCGTACCGCAAAGGTTGGCGATGGGACAATGGAGCATTGTTTGGTGTCCGTTGTCAGTGGTTTGTTGCGAGGGGTGATTCCCCGAACCCCGAACCCCGAACCCCGAACCCCAAATCCTCATATTTCGCGTTCATTGGATGGATGGGTAGACTGGTGGAGGGCTGGGGTTTGTTTGAGGTGGCATTGCAATCGATCGCATCAACCAATGGAAATGCCAGGCCGCGTTACCTGGCGATTATTCCCGCATTCAATGAAAGCGGGAGCGTGGGATTGGTCGTGCGCAAGCTCAAGCGATCACTGCCGGGATTTGATGTCGTGGTCATTGACGATGGGTCAACCGATGACACCTGTCGCCAGGTCCCGCCGGGGACGGCGGTGGTCAGCCTGCCCTTCAACCTTGGAATCGGTGGGGCGATGCAGACGGGGTATCGGTATGCGGCGCTGAATCATTATGACGTGGCGGTGCAGGTGGACGCCGACGGGCAGCATCCCCCGGCGCAAGTGCGGCGGCTGGTCAACGCCCTGGAGCGGGGCGACGCGGATCTGGTCGTGGGCAGCCGGTTCCTGGAGCCAAGCCGGCGCTATCGCCAGACCTTCATCCGCAAGACGGGCAGTTGGATGCTCCGCGCGTCGATTCGAGTCTTGACGGGCTTGACGATCACCGACTGCACCAGCGGCTTTCGGGCGGCCAATCGCAAGGTGATTCACGCTTTTGCGCATTGGTACCCGGAGGATTATCCCGAGCCGGAGGTCATTTTGCTCCTGCATCGCGCAGGATATCGCGTGAAGGAATTGCCGGTGCGGATGCGCCGAAGGCGCGCGGGGCAAAGCAGCATTGGCGTGCTGAACGGGCTTTTTTATGTGACCAAAGTCGTGACCTGCCTGCTGCTGGACATGGCCCGCGAGCCCTGGCCGACAGCGAAGGTGAACCCGCCATGAACATGGTCCGCAGCTTGATCCTCGTGGGGTTTGGCGGGCTGCTGCTGCTCATGGCGGTACGACGGCTTCGGCGCTATCAGCTCAAGGAGCGCTATACGCTGCTGTTCCTCTTTCTGGGGGTGCCATTTTTGATCCTGGCGGTCTGGCCTGGCGGGGTGGAATGGCTGGCGCGGATGCTGGGGATGGCGTATTTCACGGCCATGCTCCTGTGCGTGTCGGCATTTTTGATCCTGACGGTTTTCGAGTTGTTGACTATCGTAAGCCAGCATGATCGTCGGATTTCCACGCTCGCGCAGAGCGTCGCGATCCTGATGGAAAAGCAGAAGGAACACGAGCGGCGGATGACGGAGCTGGAAGAGGCGCCCAAGGATCCTTCGCAACCCGATGAGTTTCTCCGCATGTAACATGCGTGCGTTGGTTGGCGCGTTGAGCGCTGGCAGCCATGTCCAATGAAGCGGTAAAAGTTCCGGTGATTCACACCGTGGGGCATTCAACCCACACGCTGGCCGAGCTTGTGGAGATGATCAAGGCGCACGGCGTGCAGGCAATTGCGGATGTCCGTTCGATCCCGCGCTCCCGGAGGGTGCCGCAGTTCAATGCCGATGCCCTGACCCGCGACCTACCGGAGATGGGGATCGAATATCTCCCGTTCAAAATGCTTGGCGGACGGCGGCCGACGCATAAGCATTCGATCAACGGCGCCTGGCGCAACGCCAGCTTTCGCGGCTACGCCGATTTCATGCAAACCGAGGCGTTCGCCGAAGGGTTGGAATTGCTCATGACCGCGGCGAGGCAAAGGTCGATCGCGCTGATGTGCGCCGAGGCGGTTCCATGGCGGTGTCATCGCTCGATGATCGGGGACGCTCTGGTTGTGCGGGGCTGGTGCGTGCTCGATATTTTCAGCGCAACGAAGGCAAGCCCGCATCAGTTGACGAAGTTTGCATATGTGCAGGGTGTACACATCACCTATCCGCCGGAGCCGTCGGAACCGGATGCGCCGCTGTTCGCCGGGGTGTAGTCGAGTGCGTCGCTGCATCAGCCCAGCAACCGGCGCTCGCGGAGATAATTCAGCACGAGGGTGTCGAAGGGAACGGCGGTGGATGCCATGAGATAAGTGGCGTTGCGTCGGGTGAGGTATTCTCTGAGCGACCGGCTGTGGGCGTCCAGGCTTTCCTTGTACTTGTCCAAGGCATTGCGGGTGATTGAAGCATTCAATGCGTCGCCTTCCTCAAGGTCGCGGAGGTTCACATCGCCCCGAATGTCCGGGGCGATTTCCTGCGGGCTTAGGATTTGCACGCAAAAGAGGTCGTATCGGCTGGACACCAGATAGCGCAACCCCGTTTCAAATCCCTCGCGGTCAAAAAAATCCCCGAGCACGACGCAGATGCCCCGGCTGCGATGCCGCAGCGCGAAATGGCGGCAGGCGTCGGCCAATCGCGACGGGCCGGCCGGGCGAAGGTTCCGGCAAAAGTCGATCAGGTGTCGCACCCGCGCCCGGCCGCGCAGGGCGCCTGTTTCCGCGACGAGGCCATCGCTCATCGTGGCGAGGGTGACGCGGTGATGGTTGACCAGCCCCACATACCCGAGCGCCGCGGCGACCTGCGCGATGTAATGGGCCTTGTTGGGATTGCCATAATCACACGAGGCGGATACATCGACCAGTACATACAGCGCCAGGTCCTCCTCCTCGACGAACAGCTTGAGGAACAGGCGATCCAGCCTCGCATACAGGTTCCAGTCGATGAAGCGCAGGTCATCGCCGGCGACATAGTTGCGGTAATCAGAGAACTCCACCGATTGCCCCCGCCGCTTGCCGCGACGCGCCCCCGGTAATTTCCCCGTCAGCATTTTTCGGCTCATGACATCAAGGCGGTCGAGCCGGGTCATGAACTCCGGGGAGAGCAGGGGCGTTGTTTGAAACGTGGGGGAGGTCATGGTCATCGCGTTCGCGCCGATTGATGGCCGGAAACAACGAGCCGAAAGCGCGAGTGACGGACCAGCTCGCGGCCATCGGCAATTGTCGCAGTATAGCCGTCGCCTCGCCGGGCGGGGAGGCGGGCCGGATGAATTGTCGTTTCACGGGGAATAAAGAACGGCAAAGCCATCGGCTTGCGCGGGCTTTGCCGTTGGCGGTTCGTGCGAGTATTCTTCTTCGTCCCAGTGGGTACGATTTTGAATCAATGCGAGGAATGAACATGGACCATCAGCGCGTCAGCAGCTTTGAGCAATTGAAGGTTTGGCAGGAGGCGCACGCACTGGTGCTTCTGGTCTTTGCGCAGACACCGAACCTTCCGGCCGAGCAGCAGGAGGGGCTGGCGCTGTCGATGGAGCGGTCGGCGGTCGAAGTGCCCAAGAACATCGCCGAAGGCTTCAAGCGCCGTGGCTCGCGCAACAAATCACATTATTACAACCTCGCGCAAAGCGCCCTCGAATCCCTTCGTTACTTTTTCATTCTCTGCCGTGATCTGAAGTTCAACATCGACTTCGACGACCTGTCCTATCGCGGAGATCAGGTGTCGCGCATGCTCGATGGTTTGATGCGTTCGGTGGCGCGGGAGGATGGAGGGCGTGATTGCGGCGGCCGACGCGGCAGGGGCGGTCGCGGACGGGGGCGCGGGCGGGAAGAAGCCAATGTTGGTGAGGCACCGGACCACGACTCGGATTTTGACCGCGATCTCGACGCCGACTTCGATGCCGGCGACGATTCCGTGAACGAATAGCCAGCGCGGCGGTTCGCCGGAACATCGAATCATCCGATCATCCGGCGTCGATTTTGGCTTGAAGCGCGTTGACCGTCTCCTGCAATTTTCGCACTTGTGTGACGAGGTCGGGCAATCGGCGGAGCGCGCCTTGTTCGCGCAGTGATTGGCGATGGGGCAGCGCCGGCAACCCGGAGACGATCTGTTTGGGTTCCACATCCTCCATGACGCCCGAGCAGGCCGCCAGCATGGCGCCGTCGCCCATGTGGATGTGATCGCGGACGGCCGATTGCCCGCCGAGGACGACGCCGGCGCCGAGCGTCACCGACCCGGCCAGTCCCGCCTGCCCCACGATGATGCAGTGCGGACCGACCTGCACGTTGTGCCCGATTTGAACGAGGTTGTCGATTTTTGATCCGGTTCCAATGCGCGTTGTCGAGAACTTGGCTCGGTCGATGCAGGCGCAGGAACCGATCTCCACATCATCCTCGACAATGACCGTTCCGATCTGCGGAATCTTCCCGTGGCGTTTCCCATCCCATCGATAGCCAAAGCCGTCGGAGCCCAGGACGGCCGATGCGTGGATGATCACGCGATGGCCGATGGTGATGCGCTCCCGGATCACGACGTTGGGATGGAGGACGCAGTCGTCGCCGATGCTCACGTCGTCGCCGATGACCACGCCCGGATGCAGGATCGTGTTTCGTCCGATGCGGCAACGCGCGCCGACGACGACATACGCGGCAATGGCCGCGTTTTCACCCACATGTGCCGTCGCGTTGATTTTGGCGGTGGGATCGATCCCCATTGGACGCGCAACAGTTGGGGCGAAATGGTCGAGGATGCGCGCCACCGCCAGGTCCGCGTCATCGACGACGAAGACAGCCGTCGCCGCGCCCTGGGGCAGCCGCACCCGCTTGTGGACAATGACCGCCGCGGCCTTCGTGTCGGCAAAATGCTTCACATATTGATCGGAACCGAGAAACGACAGCTCATCCGCCTTCGCCTCGGCGAGCGTGGCAATGCCGCGGACCACGCGCTGGGCGTCGGCGGGCGTTTCAACGCCGAGGAGTTCGGCGACCTGTGCGAGCGTGAGTGATTTTTCGTGCTGAGATTCCATGATACTGCCGCAAAACGTTGAAGGGCGAACGCAAACGGGTGTGATGCCCTGGTGTTAATGGTCAATTGTCTACGTAGGGTCCGCCCCGCGGACCATTTGGCGTCGCCGCGTTGGGATGGTCCGCGGGGCGGACCCTACACAAAATGGCCGTGTCGATTGCAACTCCACGTGGATTGCAAAACCATCGCATGATCTGCCCGATTTCAGCGTCAATTCTTCGCTCCGGTCGTTTTGTATTCCTTGTCCATCAGCGCGATCACATCATCGCTGATGTCGAGCTTGGGATCGGAATACAAAATGCTCTGCTGGTTGAGACGCTGGCCCAGCTCCGCCTCGCTGATCTGTCCGAGGTTGTCGGGGATGGCCGGTTTCTCATCGGTGATCACGAGGTCGATCCCGCGTGACTTGGCCACCTCCGCCACGGCGGCACGCACCTTGTCGAACACCATTTTCATGTGCATCTTCTTTTGGCGCTCGAACTCAGCCTTCTGGATTTTTCCCCAGGAATCGAACTCAATGGCCGCCTTCAGCAGCTTGTCGTTTTGAGCGGCATATTGGGGCGTGTCCGGCTTCAATTGATCGCGGGCATCCTGGAGCGATTTCAACTCATCCCGCTTGTCCTTTTCCTGACTGGCGAGGTTCTCCCCCTGGGTCCGCATTTTCACGTTGAGATCCTTGGTTTCCTGAATCTCGCTGAAAATTCGGCTGGGGTTGGCGATCGCCACCTTGACCCCCGCTGCGTTCTGTCCCCTCGCCTGGGCGACGAAACAGAGTGCGGAGACCAGGACGACGGGAAGCAGGTATCGGGGAATCATCTGATGGTCCTTTCTGTAGGGATCACACGCTTGATCGCCGCCGCCCCTCGGCAGGATGCCCGCAAAGCTTATCGAACCAACGCCCATCACGCCATCGACTTTTGCAGGGGTGGGTTCCACCTTCCGTGCAGGCGGTTCGCGTCGTTCATTGGCCTACGCCAAATGAAAAGCTGATGATCTGCGTGTCGTCTTCGTTGTCTTTGCTCAAAGGAAATGCGAAGTCCACCGCGAGAGGCACCTGTCCCAGGAAGGGCAGTTGCAGGCGAATCCCCGCGCCGATGCTTGTCCGGATCGTGCCGAAATGAACGTTGGATTCAACATCCCCCGCGTCCGCGAAGACGACCCCGCGGAGGGAATCCCCCAGAAGCGGGAAGCCGAGTTCCGCCGTTGCGGTCGCGGCGAAGTTGCCGCCCACCGGGTCGCGCGCGATGCCGGAACGCGGACTGATCCCCCGGAAGCTGAACCCGCGGACCGATCCGATGCCGCCGCCGTAGTATCGCTCAAAAAATGGCGCATCGCCGACGATGAAGCCTGCATTGCCATGCAGCCCCAGGACGGTTTTGCGTTGCAGGAGGTCTTCGCCGAGGGTGATGTAATAGTCCCATGAGCCGGAAAACTTTTGGAACTCGTATTCCCCGCCAAGCGCGCCGTAGGAGTCCCAGGTGATGATCGTGTCGCTGCCCCGCGTGCGATAGAAGCCGCCATCGGTGGTGTTTCGCCGCAGCGACGGGCCGGCGCTGGTGACGGTGGAATGGCCTTGGGCGGCGATGATTTCCGGGGCGCGAACCGATTTGTCACTGATGCTCGTGATGTCCACGTCCTCGGCTTGGAAGGACATGTTGGCCGACCAGACATAATCAAACCGCTTGCCCACCGCCACGCGCCCGCCGAGCCGGTTGTCGTCGTAGTGTTCGCGGATGCGGTCGCGCAGATACGCTTCGGTGTTGAGGCTGTAGGGCTGGTCAAACAGGAACGGTTCGCCAAACGCGACCGAGGCGTTGGTCGCCTGCGTGCCCGGTTCGATGCTGGCGCGGAAGTACTGTCCGGCGCCGGTGAACGATCGATCCGAAAAGACATCGCTCCAACTGGTCGGCCAGTTGGCGATGTCGAAGTTGCGCTGCTGATAGGTGATGTTGCCGCCGACGCCGCCGTTGGAATTGACCCCGGCGCCGAAGGTGATGCTCGCCGTGCGCTGCTCGGTCACCTCCACGAGCACATCGCGCGAATCGGGATCCTCCCCGACCGGCGTGATGATCGCCGATGAGAAGTACGGCGTATGCCTCAGCCGCTCGGCCGCTTCCTGCAGTTCCCCCGAGTTGTACAACTGCCCCGGCGCCACGCGCAGCTCCCGCAGGATCACCTTGTCCTTCGTGCGGGCGTTGCCCTTGACCAGGATTCGACCCATCCGGAACGGCCGCCCTTCGTGGATGTCGTACACGACATTCACCTGTCCGGGCTGGTTGAGGAAGACCGCGTGATCGCGGATGTGCAGGTAATCGGGATTGCGGCTGGTCGCATCGTAAATGTAGCCGAACGGGCTGTAGTCCTTCACCAGTTGCCGAAGATCGCGCTGCAGCAGATTGGCGTCATAGTATTCCCCCTCCGTCATCTTGAGGTTCTTTCGAAGCGTCGCTTCCGACAGCCGGTCGTTTCCCTTGAACTCCACCCGCGCGACCTTGTAGCGCTGTCCCTCCTCAATGACGAAATTGATCTGCAACTCCGACATGTCCGGCGACCAGATCAATTTCCGTCCCACCCGCGCGTCGAAAAAGCCGTTGCGCACATAAAACTGCCGCAGCGCCGCGGCGTCATCATCGACCTGCTGCGCCGAATAGTTCCCCGACCGGAAAATCCAGATCCAGGGTCGCGTCGTGATCTGATCCTCCAATCGACTGGCTGGGAAGGAGGCGTTGCCGATGAACTTAATGTTGCGGATCCGAACCCGCGGCCCCTCGACAATCTTGAAAATGAGATCCCCATTCTCATTCAGGATGTTTTGCGGAATGTCCACATGCGCGAAGGGATGGTTTTTGTCGTGGTAATAATTTTCGATCGCGAGCTTCGCCAGTGAGATGCGAAAGGGGTCGATCGCCTCGCCGGCGGCCACCTCGACGATGTTTTGAAGGTCGGCGGTGTCCACATGGACATTGCCCACGAAGACGATTGATTGAATCTGCCGTTGTTCCTTGACGGCGAAGATGACGATCACGCCGGTCTTCGTCGGTTCCACGCGGGCTTCGACATTGCTGAACTTCTTCAACTGGTAGATGCGCTGGTAATCCTCTTCAACCGTCGCCGGATCGAACGGTTCGCCTTCCCTGGTGCGGACGACATTGAGGATGACCGCGGTGGGTGTTCGCTGATTCCCCACGATGCGGATCGCCTCAACGGTACGCCCTTTCAAAGTCGGCGTGACCGCCGTCGCCGCATCCCCATTCCCCGCGGGAGTTTGGGCCAAAGCCGTCGGCGACGCATGGATGCACAACCCCCACACCGCCATGGAGAGGCACGCGCGCCGAAGCCAATCAACGAGTCCATTTCCCACTCAGCGCCCAATTCTCGTGAAGGCCCGATTCCGGGCGTTGCAGCCGGCGGCCGGCGGCCGCGCCAGTGGTTTGTCAGTGTAGTCGAGGCTGGATTCATGTCAAAATGAGATACCCGCGCTCTCCAATCGGCTCGGGTGGATGCCGGTGGCGCGGTTTGTTCCATCCCCGCCGCTGTTTGACACGCTGAACCACGCGAATACACTGCCGCCCTGCGCGGTTTTGTCCGCCCCGGCATTGCAGTTTCGCAGGCCGCTCGTCCGATAACCCACTAAGGAGCGCCCTGTGTGCCTGACACCGACCCCAACGGGCGGCAATGGCATGACATGGGCGGCAACGACCATGAGCATAAGCATCGATTTCATTCAGGCACGGCAGATTCTTGATTCACGCGGCAACCCCACCGTTGAAGTGGATGTAGTTCTCGAAGACGGCACACTCGGCCGGGCGGCCGTCCCGTCCGGCGCCAGTACCGGCGAAAACGAGGCGGTCGAGCTGCGCGACGGCGACAAAAAGAACTACCTCGGCAAGTCCGTCAACAAGGCGGTGGACAATGTCAACGACCGCATCGCTCCGGAGCTGATCGGTCTGGACCCCCGCGATCAGGAATCAATCGACCAGCTCATGATCGATCTCGACGAGACGCCCACCAAAGCCAATCTCGGCGCCAACGCCATCCTCGGCGTGTCGATGGCGGTCGCCAAGGCGGCGGCTGAAGCGTCCGGCCTTCCGCTGTACCGCTATCTCGGCGGATCGGGCGCCAAGGTGCTGCCCGTTCCCATGCTCAACATCCTCAACGGCGGCAAGCACGCCGACAACAACGTGGACTTCCAGGAGTTCATGATCCAGCCGTGGGGATTCGACAGTTTTTCCGAAGCCCTCCGCGCCGGAACCGAGATTTACCACGCCCTCAAAGACGTCCTGAAAAAACAGAAGCTCAACACCGCCGTCGGCGACGAAGGCGGATTCGCCCCGAGCCTCAAGGCCAATGAGGACGCCCTCAAGGTCATCGAACAGGCCGTGGACAAGGCCGGCTACAAGTGGGGCGAGCAGATTTTCGTCGCCCTCGATCCCGCCACCAGCGAACTGTGGAACGAAGCCGAAAAGCTCGGCAAGAAGGGATATTGTTTCTTCAAGAGCAACCCCAAGGAAGTGCTCAGCTCCGACGACATGATCGGCATCTGGAAGGAATGGGCGGGCAAGTATCCGATTCGGTCCATCGAGGATGGACTGGCCGAGAACGACTGGGATGGGTGGAAGAAATTGACGGCCACCCTGGGCGACAAGGTGCAGCTCGTCGGCGACGATTTGTTCGTCACCAACGTCAAGTTCCTCGAGCGCGGGATCAACAGCGACACCGCCAACGCGATTCTCGTGAAGGTCAATCAGATCGGCACGTTGAGCGAGACCTTTGACGCGGTGAACCTTGCAATGCGAAGCGGTTACAACGCGATCCTCTCGCACCGCTCCGGCGAAACCGAGGATGCGACGATCGCCGACATCGCCGTCGCCACCAATTGCGGACAGATCAAAACCGGCGCGCCGGCGCGGTCGGATCGCGTGGCCAAATACAACCAGCTTCTGCGCATCGAGGAGGAACTTGGCGATAGCGCCACCTACGGCGGCAAGTTCTGGCGCAAGTAAGTTCGAAAAATGTCACCACGGAGGACACGGAGAACACGGAGAAAGGAACAAAGAAGAAGATCGGATTCACCGCCGAGGCGCAGAGATCGCAGAGAAAACAACAGATTGATTTTGTCCTTCTCCGCGCTCTTTGTGTCTCTGCGGTTCATCCCTGTTCCGTTTTCAGTGGTGCATCACGTTCAATCCGCCGCGCATCGGGTGGCGGGGATCGACGAAGGATTCGCTTATGTCCCAAGGATGGGATCAGTCGAATATCGCTTCCGAGCCGCCCGGCGGCGAGGCCGACCCCGCGCTGCCTTGGTCGGGCATCTCCGACGACATCGCCGATGAGCCGACGCCACCGGTGGCGAGCATCATTCCCGAGCCTCTGCGCGATGGGCCAATGGACGCGGACCCCCGCCCGCTGCTTGCCCTCGCTGCGGAGCCTGTGACGGCGACGTCACATGAGTCATACCCCGCCGCCAGGCCCGACATCAGCGCTCCACGAGAGCACTCCGCCTCAACTGACGCCTTCCCGGACGTATGCGACGACGCCTCGCCCCGCCTCGTCAGCACCGGCGGCGGATGGACGATTCCGCTCCTGTGCGCCGGCATCGCCCTCATCGCCGCGTGCGTCATCATCCCCATCTGCGACAACAACCGCCGCATCGCCTACGAGCGAGAGCGGCTCACACAGGAACTCGCCAACGTCACCCGGCAGGTCGATATCAACCATGCCTTCCTGCGCGAGGTCTCGCACGATCCAACCCTCGCCCAGCGCCTGGCGCAGCGACAGATGCGTTTCGTTCGGCAGGGGACGAGCATTCTCCCCCTCGATGGCGAGCAAGGGTTGAGCGATGTCTCCCCCTTCCTTCTCGTCCACGTCCCGCCGCTTCCTCCGCTCGAACCCTACAAACCCCTCGGCGGGCGATTCGCCCAATTCTGCCTCCAACCCAAAGGCCAGCTCTACCTCCTCGGCACAGGCCTGCTCCTCGTCGCCGTCGGACTGGTCCTCGGCGGCACTGCCCCCGGCACGCCGCCACTTGAGACGGAACAGGTGTAAGGTATCGTGTGCTGTTGCCGGTGAACTGCCGATGCTCCGGCACGCCAACTGCCAAAGTTTCACTCAACGCCGCGCCCCAAATGCCCAATCCAAGCCCATCCAACCCCTCCAACCCCTCCAATGATCCACATGACCTGAACCGCTTCATTCAGGCGCAGGAGCGGGATTATGCGAACGCGCTGGCGGAATTGCGCCAGGGCCGAAAGCGCTCGCACTGGATGTGGTACATCTTCCCGCAATACGCGGGGTTGGGCGCGAGTTCGACGTCCCGGTTTTACGCCATCAAAAGCCTCGCCGAGGCCGA
>CAYTAP010000099.1:0-15939 GCA_964435775.1 uncultured Tepidisphaeraceae bacterium | reverse complement strand
CGACGAGCGGAAGTAGAACATTTGGATGGCGTTTTGAACATACAAGGGCACGAAGCGGTTCATTGGCGCATGACGCCGCACGGCAATTGGGCATTTTCTTTTTGTATGTTTTGAATCAGACGCCCCGCCGGTCAGGTGCTCATCCGTCCTTCAATCGCCTCTTCGTGATCTTCGTGGCTTGGTGGTTCCCTTTTCTCTTTTCTCCCCTCCTCGCTCTGGAGCGTCTCGGCGGTGAATTGTCTCATCCTTCATCCTTCATCCTTTGTCCCCCCCCCTCACCGCCACGTCGCCAGATAGGCGCCGCCGGCGATGGCGGCGATCCCCACCCAGTTGATCAGCGTCGGGCGCTCGCCGAGGATGAGGACGGCCAGCACGATCCCCAGGGGCATGCTCAGCTTGTCGATCGGCGCGACCCGCGAGACCTCCCCCAGTTGAATCGCCCGGAACACAAACAGCCACGACAGCGCCCCGGCCACCCCGGAGAGAATAATCATCAAGAGCGCCTTGGCATGCACCGTCTCGAGCTTCCCCCACACCCCCAGCCACGAACAGACGATGACCAGGAACACCGTCATCACGATGCTGCGGATCGCCGTCGCCAGATTTGAGTTGATCCCCTCCATGCCGATCTTGGCGAAGACGTTGATGAGCGAGGCGCACCCGGCCGCCAGCAGCGCATACACCAGCCACCCATGCCGCGCCACGACCTCGGTCAGCCAGCTTCGCCATTGCATGGGCGCTGATTATGAACCGGCGCGGCGATGCGGGCAATCATGTGGTTCCAAGAAAAGGATTCACCGCGGAGACGCCGAGATCGCGGAGCGAAAAAGGATTCGCCACAAAGGCGCGAAGGCACAAAGAGGCCATTGAGATCGAGCGCTGCCGGGCTCGTGAAACTGCTCCGCTCAAGCACAAAAATTGATCGCCGTGAATGACAATGCGGCGCCCCCATTGAGCGACTCTCTTCGTGTCTTTGCGTCTTCGTGGCCAATTCCATTACATTCTCCGCGCTCTCCGTGTCTCCGCGGTGAAATTTCCCATCCGTCATCCTTCATCCTTCATCCTTCATCCTTCCCGCTTCCCCCCTCCCACACGGCCACGCCGCCGGGGGGGATTTTTTTGGCGCCGACGAGGAACGTCGTTCCGGCCGGGGCGGGGGCTTCGATGGGGGCGCATTGGTAGTTGAGGCAGATGCGATAGGGGCCGCGCTGGACGAGCTGGACGCGATCGGGGAGGACCGACGCGGGGAGCTGCGATTGGCCGGCGAGGCGTTCAACCAGGGCATCGATGAACGGCTGCTCGGCGTAGACACCGCAGTAGGTGACGATTCCCTTTTCCACGCGGTTTTGGATGACGGCGGCGGCGCCGGCGTAGAACTGATCGGTGTATTTGGCGAGGACCTTGGTTTCCTCCTCGGCATAGAGCAAATCGCCCCAGACGCCCCAGAGCTGTTCCTTCTGGCCATCGAGTTGGACGTGGCCGAAGGCGTTGTCGGGGAGGACGTCGTAGGCTTCGATCGAGCCGCCGATGAGGGGGACGATGGGGGCGGCGGCCGGGCCTTCAAAGAGTTGGCCGGTGCGGTCCATCGTGGCGGTGCGGCAGGTGAGGACGAGATGCCCGCCGCCTTTGGCGTACGCCTCCATCTTCGCAACGAGGGCGTCATCGACCATCTGGACGCCGGGGGCGACGATCATGCCCAGATCGGCCGGCCAATCCTCGTCGGGGCGAAGGATACGGACGGCCAATCCGAGGCGGGTGATTGCGCGATACCAGCGGATGAGCCACTGGGGCTGGTCCCATCGCCTGGCCTGCGGGAGCGTGTTGAAATACCAGAGCTGATCGAAATCGAGGATGAGGCCCACCGTGCCCGGGCCGCTCCTGGGCTGGGGTTGTTCTTTGGCGGGGTCGAGGCGGTTGAGTTCATCGATCGTCTGCTGAAACTCGCGCCCGCCGGGCGATGGGGTGACGCCGTCGATCCCCACCAGCCCATGATGAAACAGCTCAACGCCGAATCGCGGCTGGCGGAACCGGTAGGTGGTGACAAACTCCGCGCCGTGCGCATAGGCCGTCCAGATCCACAGCCGCACCGCGCCGGGGTAGAGAAGCACCGGGACGCCGGACCAGTTGACCTGTCCCGGCTGCAATTCCATCAGGGCCCAGCGGCCGGTGTGACCGGCCATCTGGTCATGGATGATGCCGATCGCGGCGGGGTCGGCGAGGCGATAAGTTTCATCCGTGATGTTCGTTTCCCAGCCCGACACGGGATAGGAATCCCAAGTGAACAAATTGAGCGAGTTGCGGAAGTCGGCCGGGTTGCAGTCGAGATGGAAGGGCATGAAGTTGGTCGTGATGAATGGCGCGCGGCGCGGCTCCGGCGACACCGGCGGCGGCGTGCCGGCCTTCGCAGCGGCAACCGGCGTGGCCTTGGAACCCTTCGCCGCCTTTGCCTGGGGCGCTGGGGCCGCGGCAACCGCGGGCGCTGGCGGCTTGGACGATACCGCCGCCGGGCGATGCGGTTCAAACACAGGCAGGCGCGTCTTGATAATGTCCGACTGCATCTTCGTGAATTGTGCAAAGGACCAGGACCAGAAGCGCGAGGCGTCGAGGCTCTCGTGTGGATTGCGATACTGCGGATCGCGGGAGGCGGGCATTTTGATCTGCGCCCAATCCGTGTAATAGGTGTTCCAGAAACGGCAGCCCCACGCATCGTTCAACCGCTCGATGCTTTCGTATTTGCCCCGCAGCCAGTCGCGGAAGGCGGCGTGGGTGTGATCATTTTGTGAGAAGGCGCCGTTCAATTCATTGTCGATCTGCCACCCGATGACGGCCGGGTCTTTGGCGAAACGATCCGCCAGCGCGGTGACGATCCGCGAGGCCGCCTTCACATAGGCGGGCGCGGTGTGGGCGCAGTGCCGCCGCCCGCCGTGGCGCGCGATCGTGCCATCGGCCTTGAGGGACAGAATCTCCGGGTGCTTTTCCTCGAGCCAGATGGGCGGAATGGCCGTCGGCGTGCAGAGGATCACGTCGAGCTTGCGCGCCTTGGCCATCTCGACGCATTCACTCAGCCAGTCGAGTTGGATGTTCCCCTCCGAAGGCTCCATCGTGAACCAGGCGAACTCCCCCATGTGAACGATCTGCAGGTCCATCGCGACCATATGATCAAAGTCACGCTCCCACTGCTGGCGCGGCCATTGTTCGGGATAATAATACGTTCCAACTTTCATCATTCATCCTTTATTGATTGGCTGCATGTTCGACTCGAACCCAGCCGGCAAGGCATGTCAACGCCACGCCCGCATGCCGTCCGCATGGACGCCGACACAGATATTTTCACACCCCGACCGATTCGGGGATTTCCGCGTTGTGGGAGACGGTTTGGACGTCCTCGTTGTCTTCCAGTGCATCGATGAGTTTGAGCAGGCGCTGGGCGGCGGGTTCATCGAGGGGGATCGTGGAATTGGGGACGTTGCTGATTTCGGAAGCTTCAATGGGAACGGACGCGGCCTCCAGGGCTTCCTTCACCTTGAGATACGTCGTGGGCGCGGTGATGACCTCGAAGACCTCACCTTCGTTTTTCACATCATCGGCGCCGGCCTCCAAGGCGAGTTCGAGGAGGCGGTCTTCATCGACGGCGTCGGATTTAATCGTGATGATGCCCTGCTTGGCGAATTGGAACGCCACGGAACCGGTGGTTCCGAGCGAACCGCCGTGCTTTTCGAGGATCATCCGCATCTCGGGCGCGGTGCGGGCGCGGTTGTTGGTCAAACCGTCGATGAGCAAGGCGATGCCGCCGGGGGCGTAGCCTTCGTAGGTGACGTTTTCATAATTTTCGCCGCCAAGTTCGCCGGTGCCTTTGAGGATGGCTTTCTCGATGGTGTCGCGGGGCATGTTGACGGCTTTGGCCTCGTCGATCGTGTAGCGGAGGGAGAGGTTGTCGCGCGGATCGCCGCCGCCCTTGGCCGCGATGATGATTTTTCGGGCGATCTTGCTCCAGATCTTTCCGCGCATCGCGTCGTTGGCCCCCTTGGCCCGCTTGATCTTCGACCAGTGACTATGACCCGCCATATGCTCTACCTCAAGTTGATATTGATGATTCGTCGCTTTCAATCGTTCGCGGTGGCGCTTTGCGCCGGTGTCGCCGGCGATGGCGGGGGATGCGTGAAATCGGCGCCCGGTGAAGGGGCGACATCGACCGGTCCATCCCCCCTACCGGCCACCAGCTTCGCCTGCAGCTTGCCGAGCAAGGTTTTCAGATCATCCCGTTCCATTCCGACCTGCTGCAGGCGATTGAGCGACTTTTGCCATTGCGCCATCGCCTCGCGTCTGCGTGACAATCGATACAGCACATCGCCGTAATGATCGAGCACGACGGGATCGGCCAGGCCCTGTCCGAGGGCGGCTTGCAGGTATTTGGCCGACGCGGCGAAGTCGCCCCGTTTATACAGGACCCAGCCGAGGCTATCGAGGAAGGAAAGGTTTTCCGGATCGGCCTTGACGGCGCGCTGGGTGAGTTCCTGTGCCTTGTCGAGGTTTTTCCCGGCTTCGGCCCAGAAGTAGCCGAGATCGTTGTTGGCGGGGGGATAGTCCGGATCAAGGCGGAGGGCTTGTTCGAGGACCTGCTCGCACAGATCCGTTCGGCCGACGTTCTGGTAGAGATGCGATAGGTAGTACAGGGCGCCGGCATCATCGGTCAGGGCGGCCCTGGCGGCGTCCAGGATGCGCAGGGCGTCGGACTGTCGCTTGTCGGTTTCATAGACATCGACAAGTCGGGCGACGATTTGGACGTTGCCCGGAGAGGCCTTGAGAAGCTCTTCGAGCAAGGCGGTGTATTGATCCAGATGGCCGAGGCGACCATACAGCGCCTGCGCCATCGCAAGCACTTCGACGTTGTCGCTTTGCTCGCGGACGAGGGTTTCGAGGATGCCCTGAGCGGCGGCGTTGCGGTTGGCCTGGAGGTAGACCGACGCCTGCACGAGTCGGCCTGCGACGCTGGTGGGATCGGCGCTGAGCCACTTGCCGAGAACGGCCAGCGCGGATTTCGCGCCGCCTTTGCTCATGCTCGTTCGGAACAGCGTGCTCCAACCGTCGGTGTTGTCCGGGTAATCGCTGACGAGTTTCCAAAGGATACGGTCGCTCTTTTCGTCCTTGTTCTGGCTTTTGAGCACCATCGCGTAAATGTACTGGGTGGTCGGCGAGTCATCCCCGGCGCTGATCGCTTGCTCAAGTTCCCCGGCCGCCTCATCAAGATTTCCTTCGCGGAAGGCGGTGATCCCGCGGAGGGAGGCGGCCAGCGGTTTATCGCCGTGATCGGCGGCGAGGGACGCGAGCTTTCGTGCGCCGGACGTTTTCTGCGCGGCGGTCCAATCGTCGCGGTCCCAGTCCCATGCGAGAAGCGTGTGATACGCGGGGGCGAACGCGATGCGCTGCGTTGTCGCGCGTTCGAGCGCCGCGCGGGCGTCGGCCTGCCGCTGGCTGACGAGGGCGACGCGCGACGCCCAGTACCATTTCGCGCCTTCGGCATCGGGCGATACCTTCAGCTCCCGCACCTGGGCGAGATGAATGCGGGCGGCATCGCCGGGTTGAAGGAGTTTTTTCCACAATTCCGCCACGCCGTCCAATTCATTGGGTTTGCGGGCGCTCCATTCGATCAGAAGACGGGCGGCGCCCTCAAGATCGCGCGCCGAAACATAGACCGAAAACAAACGGCGCATGATCGCTTCATTGCCGGGATGCGCCGCGGCGGCGGTGCGGAGCAGACGCGCGGCCTCGGCTGTCTGGCCGGTCTGTTCGAGCTGGGCGCTGAGGGCAAAGAGCAGGCGTTGATCGTCGGGGGAATCGGCATGAAGTTGGCGGAGCAAACCCGTGACATCATCGGCGCGCCCGATTCGGCCATAGACTTCATTGAGCAACGCCAGACTTTCCGGCGACGCATTGAACCGGCGCACGAGATCAACCGCGCGTTCGGCCGCTTCCTTTGAGCGATCCATCTTCAGGAGCGTCTGGATGACCCGCACCTGCGCCGACCAATCCCCCGGGTCTTGATCGGCGGCGGACTGATAGGCGCTCAGCGCCGCGGCGTTATTCCCCTGCAACTCATGAAGCTCCCCCACCGCCATATACAAAGCCTGCGGGCGGTTGGCGAGAACCATAAGCTGGGCGTTGGTGCGCATCGCCGCGTTGGGATGTTGCAGGCGACGAATCAGCGAATCGTAGGAATCGAGCGCGGCGCGAACATAACCTCTTTTCTGCAACACACCGGCCAGCAGCAGATCGACGACGGCGGACTGATCATCATTGTCGCGCTGATATCCCGGCGTCTGGCGCGCAAGGCGCAAATGGCGCATCGCCTGATCAAGGTCCCCCTTGGACAGGTATTGTCGGCCGAGGCTCGCCTGCACCGTCAGATCATCCGGGCGAATCGCCTCCGCCTTGGTCAGCGCGGCGATCGCCTGCTCATCACCGGTGCTTGAACCGGCCTGCGCCTGCGCCAGCGCCATGTGCAAGGCGAAACTGCCGGGATCAAGCTTCAATGCGCGGTTGAGCAGACCGACGGCGGTGAAGCGTCGGCCATCGAGGAGTGCGCCGCGCGCCTGGGCAAACAAGACCAGCGCCTCCACCGGCGGCTGGGATGGCATGGTGGTCGGCGGCGTCGCCTGCGGCATCTGGGGGATGGGCTTGATGTCGTCGAGAGGGATGGAGGCGATGTCATCAGGCGCTACGGCGCGGGTGGTCGCTCCGGGTGCATGCGGCTGAGTGTTGGAACTCGACGCGCATCCGCCGGCGAGCGTCAAGAGGCCGATCAGGCACAATCGTACCCCGGGCCAATGATGGGGGACGGCGGGCTGAGGAATGCGAAAAGCCATTGGCCTCTCATCATAGCTTGTGATTGAGGTCTTTGCCTTGTGTCGCTTATTTTATTTTGGATGTCCGGTGGCGATTTTCGGACATGTGCGATTGTAGGATCCGTGGTACTCCGCGGACCATTATTCCCATCGTGGCAATGGTCCGCGGAGTACCACGGACCCTACAAATACACGCAGTGGTCCGCGGGTCAGCCCTACTCCATCGCTGATTCATTCAATAAACGAAAATCGGGTGGGCGGAAGGTTTGGCCGATGCACGAGCAGTGCCAATCCGGTGGGTATTGTCCGATTTGCGCATGCCGGGAGAAAGTTGAATGCGGTCAGGCGTGCGGGCAGGCCGCGTGGCCATGTTTGACGGCGTTGTAATGGATGTAATCGAGATGTTGGTTGTAATCATCCCGGTCGCGGATCAGGTGCTCCCAGAAGCGCCGCTGCCAGATGCCGCGACGACGATTGGCTTGCCGTGAGGCGGTGATGACATGTTCGTCGCCGCCGTTGGCCAGCCACGCCACGGTGAAGCCGCGTTTGATTTGGTTCCATCGCTCGGAAAAATCAATGTCGCCCTTCGGCAATGTCCATATCGTGTGCAGATGGTCAGGCAGGAGAACCATCGCGTCGATATCGAATGGGCGAGATGTCCGGCATGTTTCAATCGCACTTCGCAAACAGGCACGCGCTGGTTCGGTGCAAAGAATGGGGCGACGGCCGTGCGTTACCAACGTAAAAAAAAACGTACCCCCTGGCGCAATGGCTCGACGGTACTCCGGCATGACGGCATTATATCATGTAGGGTCCGTGGTACTCCGCGGACCATTGCCACGAAGGCAACAATGGTCCGCGGGGTACCACGGACCCTACAAATGCAATGCCGGCCATTTTTCTGTCGTGGCAATGATCTGCGGGATGGAGCCTGCGGTTATCGACGAGCCAACATCCAATGTCAGGGGATGACCTTGTTGAGGGGGTAGGTGATGATGCCGGTGGCGCCGGCGCGGCGGAGTTGAGGGATGAGTTCGCGTTCCTGTTTTTCCTCAAGGATGACTTCGACCGCGACCCAGGCCGAATCGGCCAGGCGGCTGACGGTGGGGCTTTTTTCCGAGGGGAGGAATCCGAGCACCTCATCCAGCTTGTTCTCGGGCACGTTCATCTTGAGACCGACCTTGGCGCGGGCGGCGATGGCGCCCTTGAGCAACATGGCGATGTTCTCCATCTTCTCCCGCTTCCAGGGGATCTTCCATGCGTCCTTGTTGGCGATGAAGCGGATGGTGCTGCTCAGGAGCGTGTCGATCACGCGGAGGTTGTTGGCGCGGATGGATGATCCGGTTTCGGTCAGTTCGACGATCGCATCGAGCAGGCGGGCCTTGATCTCGGTCGTGCCCCAGGAAAACTCGACGGTGACGGGGACGTTGCGCTGGGCGAAATAGTTGCGCGTCGTGTTCACCAGTTCCGTCGCGATCACTGCGCCCTTGAGGTCCTCCGGCTGGCGAACCGGGCTTTCATCGGGGACGCACAGGACCCACTTGGCGGGATTGGAGCTGGCGCGGGAATAGGTCAGCTCGCAGATTTCCACCACCTGCTGTTCGTTGCCATTCTCGACGACCCAATCGTACCCGCACAACCCGCAGTCGATGATCCCATCGACGACGTAGCGCGAGATTTCCTGCGACCGGAAAAGGACGGCGGAGATCGCGTCATCATCGACGCGCGGGAAGACCGAGCGGTCGGGGAGGGTGATTTTGTATCCCGCCCGACCGAACAGCTCAATCGTGGATTGCTGCATCGACCCGCTGGGCAGGCCGAGGCGAAGGGTGGCTTCGGGGAGTCGTTCCGTCATGGTGTTCCGTACTTTCCGTTCGCTTATTTGGACCGTGATTTTGTCTTCCCCTTTTTGGCCGGTGCGGAAACGGGCGCGGCGTGCGCGGCCGACCGCATCGTCCTGAAAAAGCTGTGGCTGTCCTCCGCCTTGATGTGATGCTCGACGAACTTTTGCGCATCCTCCAGCGACAGCGCTTCATCAATCACCCCGCTTTGGCGCAAAAAGCCAAGCATCTGATCATCCATGGGGATGCAGTTGCCCTCGAAGCTGTGGAGCATGACGAAGGCCTCGACGAAGGGATGGATCTCGGGGAGCTCGCGGAGGAACTGCCGGGCGTCGCGGCGGCTGATCGTGGCGAGGCGGTCGAGGTTCATCGTGTGTTCGCGCTCGAAGATGAAGTTGAGCGACAGGGTGATCATCGCCACGCGCTTTTCGATCTGGGGGTAGCGGGTGCCGAGCAACTCCTGGATTTCCAGGTCGGTGGCGACGCGAAACTCGTTCAGATCGACAAACTCGCGGTCGATGTGCGCCATCGCCTCGTCGGCGCGCTCGTCGCTCACATCGTACGACATCGCGCCGCGGACCAGCGCCTTGAGCGGGTCCAGTTTCGCGGGCGCGCCATCCTTGCGCCCCTTGGCCAGCTTCTTGAACAGCGCCTTGAGGTCCTCGGCATACTTCGTGGGATTCTTCGTGGATTGCTTTTCCGACATATGTGGGATCCAGTCCTTATTTTTGATTTTTGATTCCCGATTTTCGATCCCCGATTGAGGATTCCGGTTGAATGAAGATGGACCGCCTTCAATCGAAAATCAGCAATCAAAAATCGAAGTTATCAAGCTTCGCCCGCCTGGCGCCGATCGAACTCATCACTCTCCGCCTTGGCTTTGCGGAGCAGATCCAGGACCTCCAGCTCCTTTGCGAGGTTCTCATCAAAATGGAACTTCAGGTAGGGCACGGTTCGCAGGGTCAGGGCATGGGTGAGTTTTGTGCGCATCAAACCAGCCGAGTGCCGCAGGGCGTTGAGGGCGGCGGCCCGCTGCCCCTCGCCACCCATGACGGTGACGTAAATGTCGGCGGTGGACAAATCCTCGCTGACCTTGACGCGGCTGACGCTCGTCAATTTGGGGACGCGGGGATCACTCAGGTCGCGGAGGATGATCGTCGCGACCTCCTGCTGAATGATGCTCGCCAATCGTTCGGTTCTTCGTGACATAACCAAGGGATGCCCGGAGCATCCTCCTCATAGCAATTCAATCTGATAGTCCACCAGGTCCGCCTGTGGAACCGTTCGCACGAAATCCACAAGCTTGCTCAGCGCGCCCTCGACGTAAGGGCGGTCATTGGCCACCATCGCAATCCCCAGGATGCTCCGTCGATGCTCATCGAGCGCCCCCACCTCGGCGATGGAGACGTTGTGGGCATGGGCGATGCGGTCCTTGATGCTCTTGACCACCCGCCGCTTGTCCTTGAGGCTCATCGCATCGCCGATGGACAGTTCCAGTTGGAGGATGCCGATGGTCATGGGTGTAGCCGGCAGTGGGCAGTGGGCAGTGGGCAGAAAGAGACAAAGAGCAAACCTCGCTCTCTCCCGAACATCATGCAACCGGCCATTTCTTCACTGCCGACCGCCGACTGCTCACTGCCGACTGCTCTCACAGCGTCCTCTCGATCGTCTCGCGCACATAGGCTTCCAGGATGTCGCCGACCTTGATGTCGTCGTAATTGGCCAGCTTGATGCCGCATTCCAGACCGCTCTTGACCTCGCGGACATCGTCCTTCAATCGCTTGAGCGTCTCGATGGACAGGTCCTCGGTGATGATCGTGCCTTCGCGGGTCAGACGGATCTTGCTGCCTCGCTGGATGTGGCCGTCGGTCACCATGCAACCGGCGATGTTGCCGACGCGGCTGACCTTGAACACCTGTCGGATTTCGGCGTGGCCATGCAGCTTCTCGCGGATCTCCGGCGCCAGCATGCCCGAGAGCGACTTCTTGAGGTCGTCGAAGATCTCGTAGATGACGCGATAGCTCTTGACGTCGATGTGATGCCGCTCGGCCAGCGCGCGGGCCGATTCCTCGGGAACGACATGGAAACCGATGATCGCCACGCGATTGTCGGTGGGCTTGGTCTTCGTCGCCATCGCCAGTTCCACATCGCTCTCGGTCACCGGACCGACGCCGCTGTGAATGACCTTGACCTTCACCTCCTCGGTGTTCTGGCCGGTCACGGTGGCGACGAGCGTTTCGAGACTTCCAACGGTGTCGGCCTTGATGATCAGGTTGATCGTCTTGACGTCGCCTTCCTTCATCGTGGCGAAGATGTTGTCGGCGGTGATCTGACTACGGCTGCTCAGCACATGCTGGCGCGTCAGCGCCTGGCGCTCGGTGGCGATCGACCGTGCGGTTTCGAGGTCATCGACGATATAGAACTTGTCGCCGGCGGAGGGGAGTTCGTCCAGGCCGCTGACGATGACCGGCGTTGAAGGCCCGGCTTCCTGAATGCTTTCGCCACGGTCGTTCCACAGGCTGCGGATTCGGCCGTAACCACCGCCGCAGAGCATGATGTCGCCGACCTTGAGGGTGCCATCCTGCACAAGCACGGTGGCGACCGGACCGAGACCTTCATCACGGCGTGATTCAATGGTCGTGCCGCGCGCCGGCGCGGTGGGATCGGCCTTTAACTCGAGCAGTTCGGCCTGGTAGTGGAGGATTTCGATCAGGTCTTCAATCCCCTGGCCGGTCAGGGCGCTGGTGCGGATGACTTCCGTTTGTCCGCCCCACTCGACGGGGTTCAAGTCCTGCGCCGCCAGTTGCCCGAGAACCATGTCGGGGTTGGCGTCGGGTCGGTCGATTTTGTTCATCGCCACGACAAGGGGCACGTCGGCGGCCTTGGCGTGGTTGATCGACTCGATCGTCTGCGGCTGCACGCCTTCGGCGGCGGAGACCACAAGGACGACGACGTCGGTCATGTTCGCGCCGCGGGCCCGCATGCTGGTGAAGGCCTGGTGGCCGGGCGTGTCGATGAACGTCACGCGTTTGGCGGTTTCGCCTTCGCCGAGCGAGACCATCCACGCGGCGGTGTGCTGGGTGATGCCGCCGGCCTCGCCGGCCGCCACATGGGCGTGGCGGATCTTGTCGAGCAGGCTGGTCTTGCCGTGATCGACGTGTCCGAGGATCGTCACCACCGGCGGACGGATGCGGAGATTCTCCGCGACCGGCTCGCGCTGCGCGAACTGCTCTTCCAGCTTCTCCTCGAGGGATTGATCCTGCTGGATGTGCAGTTCAATTCCGAAATCGAGCGCGATCGTTTCAGCGACCGTCCGGTCCAGCGACTGGTTGATGCTGGCGAAGATGCCCTGGGACATGAGCTTGCCCATGATCTCGTTGCTCTTGACGCCCAGTGCCGCCGACAATTCCTTGACGGTGATCGGTTCGGTGAGGGTGATCGGTTCGCCGCGTTGGACGCCGGTTTTGGCCTGCACATGCTGCCCCCGCTCGGCGCGTTTTTTCAGGTGGGCATCGAACGCGGTGCGGTGCGCGCTGGCGGCGTTCAAGCGATCACGACGCTCGATCAAATCGGCTTCCGTGTACTCCTTGAGTTTCTCCATCGCCTCCCCACGACGTCCATCCGGACCGCGACGGCGAGCCGACAGGGCGCTGCCCCCCTTGCGACCGGCGGCCTTTTTCTTCTGCTCCTCCTCCCCCTCATCGTCGGAGACGCGCACGCCGCGACCTCCTTGTGGGCGGGCAGGGGTGAAGGCGGTGGAGGCTCCTCCGGCCGCCCCAGCGGGACGCCGCGGTCGCGGGGCGGGGACGATGTCGGGGCGTTCCTCGCGGATGACGCGGGGGCCTTGGATCTTCGCGGGTTGAAGGGTTGTCAGTTGGGGCGCGACGGCCACGGCTTTTTTCTTCGCCGCCGGCGCGCCGGGACGATTGGCGAGAGTGATTGTTGGGCGCGGGGCGGGCGCCGCCGGGGCGGCGGTTCCCTTGGGCGCGGCGGGAGCGGCATGCTTGGCGGCGATGGCGGGTGGTTCGGTCGACGCCGGCGTTTCGGCCGCTGGGGCGGTTTGGTCGGGCTTCTCCGCCTGCTCGCTCACCTCCGTCGCCGTTGTGTCGTGCGCGACGGGCGCGTGTTCCTGAACGTCCGGCTCGGCGACGGCACCGGTCGATGCGGGCGCATCGGCGGCCGAGGCGGGCGCTTGCTCGGCGTCGGTTGTCGGCACGGCCTCGGGGGTTTGAGCTTCCGCAACCTCCGCGGGCGACTGCTCGGCCGGCGTCACGGGTTCGACATCGGTCGCCTCGGTCGGGGCTTCGGCGGCCTCCACTTCCTTATCCTTGGCCTTGGTCGTTGTCTTCTTCTTGCGCGGCGCGCGAACGCGGGAAGGCTTGACGACCACTTCAACGGGCGCAGCCGTTTCAATGGCGGTGCCGCCCGATCCGGAACTGAACCATTCGCGCACCGATTCGGCCAGCCCAAGCGGCAGAACGCTCATGTGATTGGGCGCTGCCTCCGACAACCCTTCATCGCGCAGCTTCTCCAACACCACTTTGCTGGCAACGCCAATCTCCTTGGCCAGTTGATTAACCCGAATACCTTTAGCCAAAACGATCTCCAAAAACCTCTCACACCCGACAACTCAAACCCGAAACCACTCCCCCCTTGCATCCGCCTTCCGTTCAATCCTTGTTCAGTTCTTTCTCACTCATCGCCGGCGGCGCCACGCGTCCCTCGGCCAGTGCGGCCGTTTGCGAGATCTCATCGCCGGCGTATTCCTTTTCATCGTCCGCCGATGATTCCTCGGCATCCAGACGCTGAACTTCCTTCCCTGCGCCGTTGCTTTCCCCTTTATGCACGATCGTTTCCGAGGCGCCGCCCTCGGCCGACTCCCGCAGGTCCGGGGTGCGATCTTCGCCGACCCCTTCGCTGCCGCTGGCGGACGCTTCCGGCGATTCGCCTTCGGTTCCGGCGGGCGTCTCCCCTTCCTCATCCGATCCGCCAAGCAAGCCGGCCTGGAACTTCGCCTTGGCGACGGCATCGGCGGCTTTCTTCGCCTCCTGTTCCTTGGCGACGATCTTCGCCTCGACCGCGCATCGCTCCACAACGCGTTCGGCGACTTCCTGTTCAAGCCCCAGTTCTTCAACGAGAGGCCCCGTGCCCACCTCTTCGATGTCGCGCACATCGATCAAGCCCATCGCAATCACCTTGTCCACGACCTCGCCGGGCACGCCTTCGATGGCGCGGAGCGTCTGGTCAAGGCGCTGGACGTTGGACTGGAACTCAACCGGCGTCAGAATATCGACGTCCCACCCGGTCAGCCTTGCCGCGAGGCGCACGTTCTGGCCGCGTTTGCCAATGGCAAGGCTCAATTGGTCTTCGTTGACAACGACCGTCGCCCGTCCGAGCTCGAAGCAGAGCGCCACTTCAGTCACTTCCGCGGGCTTGAGCGCGTTTCCGATGAGAATCTGCGACGATTCATTCCATCGAACGATGTCGATCTTCTCGCCGCCGAGTTCCTCGACGATATTTTTGATTCGGCTGCCGCGCACCCCGACGCAGGCCCCCACCGCATCAACCTTGCTGTCGATGCTGGAGACCGCGATCTTCGTGCGATGCCCCGGCTCGCGCGCCAGAGCCTTGAGCTCGATCGTCCGCTCGCCGACCTCGGGCACCTCGCGCTCGAAGAGGCGCTTGATGAACTCCACATGGGCGCGGCTGAGGATGATCTTGATGGCGCTGGGCGTGTCGCGGACTTCGAGGATCAGCGCCTGGATGCGCTCGCCGACATCGTGGGCCTCGCCGGGAATCTGTTCCTGGCGAGGCATGATCCCCTCAATGCGTCCGATGTTCACGATCATCGTGCCGCCTTCGAATCGCGCGACGGTTCCGGTGACGATCGTTCCGACGCGGTCCTTGTATTCCTCGTAGATGCTTCCGCGCTCATCCTGACGGATGAGTTGGATCATGACCTGCTTGGCGGTCTGGGCGGCGATCCGACCGAGCAAACTGAGGGGCAGCACCTCGCCGTGGCGGGCGGCCGAAATATCGCCGGTTGTTCGATCCAGCGTCACCGTAAACTCAGTCGTGTCCTCCGTGTCATACTGCTTGCGCAACGCGGAGGCGATCGATTGCTCGATGTTGGTGTAAATCTGCTCACGCTCGATGTTCTTGTCGCGGGCGATGCCATCCACAATGCGGATCAATTCCTGATTCATGCAAAACCTCTATTTACTTGTCTGGTCAGCGGTCCGATGTCCGCCTGTAGGGTCCGCCTCGCGGACCAATATTCCCGGCTACTCGCAGCATGGTCCGCGGGGCGGACCCTACAAACTGCGGTCCGTGGTCCGTGGTCCGTGGCTTACGCTTCCGGCTCGTTGGCGACAACGGACTACGGACCCTTCCAACAAAAAAGCCACCTCTCAAAGGCGGCAATGCGGTCTTCCCACGTCAAGGTTCAAGCACCCTATCCCTTCATTCGGAACTCCTCCGAATGCAAATAAACCAACCAACCAAACCCCGCTTTGCCGCCGCGGGGCGAGTCGTCGGTTGACCGAGGATGGACCCATGCTTATGCAACAGCATGGGCCGACTCGGTGGGTGCGCCTTGGGGAAGACTCAAGTTCATCCCGGTCTCTCCGGGTTCGAAAAAGTGGATCTTTCGCAAATCAATATAAACAGTGGCCTGTGATCCCATTTTCAGACCCATCTCGGCTTCGACGCGTCCCACAAAAAAGGGATGCAAAGCCGTGTTCATATACACATCCATATCATTGCCCAGCGGCTCAACAACATTCAAGCTTACGACAACAGGTGCCACATCGGCAACCCCGAGGGGCGCGTGAAGGTGAAAATGCTCGGGGCGAACGCCCAAGACAACCTCCTGGCCAACCCGCCCGGCGAGGCCATTCCTGCGATCCGCAGGCACCTCAATTCGGAACCCACCGGCGGGCAGGGTCAACTGGTCACCTTCTTTTTTCCCCTCGACGAACCACATCTTGTCCCCCTCCACTTTCAGTCCGCCGACAAAAAAGTTCATCGGGGGCATTCCGATGAATCCGGCGACGAAGCGGTTGGTCGGATTATTGTAGGTGTTCAAGGGCGTGTCGGCCTGCTGGATTTTGCCATCCTTCATGACCACGATCCGGTCGCCGAGGGTCATCGCCTCTTCCTGATCGTGGGTCACATAGACGGTGGTCGTGCGCAAGCGCTGATGAAGCCGCTTCAATTCCGCCCGCGTCGTCACGCGCAATTTCGCATCGAGGTTG
>CAYTAP010000098.1:0-16149 GCA_964435775.1 uncultured Tepidisphaeraceae bacterium | reverse complement strand
AGCAATGGTCCGCGGAGTACCACGGACCCTACGTTTTTTAGTGCATCCATTGTCCGTTGTCAGTGATCAGTGGTCAGTTGCCAAACACAACGGACAACTGACAACTGACAACCTCGCCCTCAGAGTCAATCACATGGCCCAAGCAACCATCATGGAAAAGCTCGTCTCCCTCTGCAAACGCCGCGGGTTTATTTACCCCGGGTCGGAGATATACGGCGGGCTCAACGGCACATGGGATTACGGGCCGCTCGGTGTTGAACTGCTCCGCAACGTCAAGAACGCCTGGTGGCACGACAACGTCACGACGCGCGAGGACATCGTCGGCCTTGATGCCGCGATCCTGATGAACCGCACGGTGTGGCAGGCATCCGGGCACGAGGTGAACTTCACCGACCCGCTCGTCGATTGCAAAACGTGCAAGTCACGGTTTCGGCAGGATCAACTGCCCGAAAGCCAATGTCCGCGCAAGCCCTCCAAGCATCCCGGCGAGTTCGCGGAATGCCAGTTGACCGAGGCGCGCAAGTTCAACCTGATGTTCAAGACGTTCGTCGGACCGGTCGAGGAGAACGCGACACAGGTTTATCTTCGCCCCGAGACCGCGCAGGGGATTTTCGTCAATTTCAAAAACGTCTGCGATTCGACGCGAATCAAGGTGCCCTTCGGGATCGCCCAGCAGGGCAAGGCGTTTCGCAACGAGATCACCCCCAAGCAGTTCATCTTCCGCTCGCGCGAGTTTGAGCAGATGGAGATCGAGTTTTTCTGCCGCCCGGAAACGAGCCACGAATGGTACGCCAAGTGGCGCGACGCCCGATTCGCCTGGTACCAGTCGCTGGGATTGCAGGGATCGAATCTTCGCCTCCGCGAGCATGACAAGGATGAGTTGTCGCACTATTCGGTCGGCACAAGCGATGTGGAATACAAGTTCCCCTGGGGCTGGGGCGAACTGGAGGGGATCGCGCACCGCGGCGACTATGACCTCCAACAGCACATGAAGTTCAGCGGCAAGGACCTGAGCTACTTCGACGACGAGACCAAGGAGCGTTTCGTCCCCCACGTCATCGAGCCCAGCGCCGGCGCGACCCGCGCCACCCTCGCGTTCCTGTGCGAGGCCTTCGCCGAGGAACAGGTGGAGGGGGAACTGCGGACGGTCCTGCGACTGCACCCGCGCTTGGCGCCGGTCAAGGCGGCGATTTTCCCGCTGGTCAAAAAAGATGGGATGCCGGAAAAGGCAATGGCGATCTACAAAGACCTCCAGCGGCATTTCCCGGTCCTTTATGACGAAAAGGGCGCTGTCGGTCGCCGTTACCGTCGCCAGGACGAAGCCGGCACGCCTTTCTGCGTCACCGTGGACGGTCAGACCAACGAGGATGGAACCGTCACACTCCGCGAACGCGATTCGATGCGGCAGGAGCGCATCTCATCGGAAAAACTGTTGGCGTATCTCACAGAACGCTTGGTGTGACGCGGCCTGGCTGCCGGGAGACTCGACATCCGGAATCCCATTCAAGCCCCCCCAAGCCGGCTTGCGCCGAACCATAAATCCCAGTGCCAATGATGGACGCCGACTGCTACACTGCGTTCATGAGGGCGGACGATCCTCGAAAACGGTGGATGGCGCTCTGCCTGACCTGGTGCGGCGGATTTGTGGATTCCATCGGGTATTTTACGCTGTACCAGATATACACCGCGAACATGAGCGGCAACAGCCTGGCGATCGGCACGAGCATGCTCGGCGGCGACTGGCATCGCCTGTTCGAGCGGGCGACGCCCGTTCTGTTCTTCGTCGTTGGACTCTGCTTGTGCGTGACGATCATGGAATGGATGCGGCGTCAGTGGCGGCGCACGCGGCTGGCGCCCGTGTTGGGCTTGGAATTGCTCTTTCTGGGACTGTTTGCGGTGCTGGGGGCATGGTTTCATGAACCGGGATCACTCAACTCGGCCGGTCATGAGGGGCTGTTCGCTCTGCTCGTCGCGCTGGCGGCCGGGGCAATGGGGATTCAGAACATCGCCATGACGCACGTCGGCGCGCTGACCATCCACACGACCTATGTCACCGGTACGCTGCTGAACTTTTCCCAAAACGCGGTCTGGTATGCGTACTGGCTGTGGGATCATGCTCACGGCAAAGGGGCCAGGCGATGGGCGATCGCCCTGCGATTGGCGCCCAGGCAGCGCTACGGACGGGCAGCGCTGTTCCTGGCCGGGTTGTGGGTCTGCTATGTCGTCGGCGCATTCCTCGCAATTCTGCTCTGGTGGCACATCGGATTGATCGCATTGATCGCGCCGATTGCGATCCTCTTTGTTTTCCTCCTTGTGGACATCCGCCAGCCATTCCGCCCGGCCGTCTCCTTTTGGGATGCCAATGAGAAGTGGTGGCATCACAGGCACTCGCGTTGTGTCCCATAGACACACGTGAGCTGGCGTACCCTCTGCGCTGCAAGACAACATCGCCCATCATCGCATATACTCCGCCCCATCATGAGCATTCAAAAATCATCCTTCGGCATGACGGCGGATGGGCTGGCCGTTGAGTTGTACACCCTCGCCAATCCAACGGGCATGATCGTCAAGATCATCACGTTCGGCGGACGGATCACGGAAATCCACACACCCGACCGCGCGGGCAAGCTGGTGAACATCGCACTCGGTTTCGACAACATGAGGCAATACGAGGAGCCGGAGCCTTATTTCGGCGCGATCGTGGGACGCTACGCCAACCGGATCGCCGGCGCGGAGTTCGACGTTGGCGGGCAGCGTTACACGCTGGCGAAAAACTGGAAGGATTCCACGCTTCACGGCGGGATCAAAGGTTTCGACAAGCGCATCTGGAAAGCGAAGGCCAGGGAGGTCGCCAACGGAGATTCACGCCTGGAATTGACCTATCGCAGCCCCGACGGAGAAGAGGGATTCCCCGGCAACCTGGAGGTGATGGTTGTTTACACGCTGACGGATGCGAACGAACTGAAAATTGAGTATGTCGCCGACACCGACAAGGCGACGCCCGTCAATTTAACCAACCACAGCTACTTTAATCTTGCCGGCGCGGGCAACGGGCTCGTGCTTGATCACGAGGTGGTCATCGAATCGGACCGATACACGCCGTCGGATGCGGGGCTTATTCCCACGGGCGGGATTCTTTCCGTGAAAGGAACAGCGCTGGACTTCACCACGCCCCATCGAATCGGGGAGCGGATCAATCAGATGAAGGGCGGCGAAAAGGTGGGGTACGACAACAACTACGTCCTGCGGAATACCGCCGGAGAGATGATTCGTGCGGCGTGGGTGCATGACCAGCACTCCGGACGAACGATTGAAACGTTTACGACCGAGCCGGCGATCCAGCTTTACACCGGCAACTTCCTCGACGGCACGATCAACGGCCTGGGGGGCGCGTACCCCCAGCACTCGGCGTTTTGCCTTGAAACGCAGCACTTCCCCGACTCGGTGCATCACGCCAATTTTCCCGACACCATCCTGCGCCCGGGTAAAACGCTCAAGAGCACGACGCTCTACCGCTTCGGCGTCAAATGACGACGTGGCGCGTCTGGGCATGAAGTTGTCGCCAACCGGCCGATCAACCATCGCACACCTCTTGGGGCGCGGGCATCCCGGCGGCCGTCGCCAAGGCGCGGTTCCGCTCCCGCAGATACGCCAGCAAATGCACGAAATACTCCGGCTCGCGGACCGGCTCACTGCGCCACTGGGGCAGTTCCCCGATGAGCCGGTCACCAGGCTCGGCCAGGCTGAACTCCTGCTCTTCATCGAGCCGTCGGAACAAAGAAATCGGTCTTCTCACGGCCAACCTCCAATCTCCGGTGCTTCACCGGCACAAAGTTTCAATTCGATCAACATCCAAAAAAGCACGAACCGCGGCATTTTTCCGCTCGTGACTTCCCGGTGAATTGAAGGTTTGGATCGTTTCGCCGGGAAGAACTCCCGGCCGACTGTGGCGAGGAGCTATGAACGGATCGTCATGTGAAGTTTCGCACAGCGCGACGTGTGCGATGCACGCGCCGTTGCCGTTGCGAAACCTACCTGATGTACGTTGATAATCCGCTGGTTCATGGCTTTTCTCAAAATCCGGCGCTCGCCGGACGCAATGACTATTTCACGTTGGCGGGAAAAAATCAAGAGGTGGACACAAAAAATAATTTTTTCATTTTCAACTGTATTCGTATCAGGATGTTGCACAAGTTCATCCTTGAGCACGGATCGGCATGCCAACGCCCCCGCGACGTGCTAGAATCCGACGATGCGCACCGCACAACAGACACTCGATGAAACTTTTTTGGAAATGCGCTGGCGGCTGCTGTCGCTGGCGGCCGACCTGGACCGCATCCAGCGCGCCCCCGACGCTGAGTCCATCTGGAAAACCGACGAGCGGTTGAAGGATCTTCGCAAGGCGATGGAGATGATCGCCGCCGACGCCCCCGATCGGGCCGAGCGGCTGCAGATGATCTTCAGCGATCTGACGCCGCCGCCTTCGCTGTCCCGCGACTACCTGCAACCGGCGTTTCCCTACTACCGAGAACTTCACACCCCCGAGCACTGATCCCATGCCCCTGATCGACCCGCACATCCATTGCGTTTCCCGTACAACCGACGACTATCGCTTCATGGCCCGCGCCGGCGTGGCGGCCGTCAGCGAACCGGCGTTCTGGGCCGGCTTCGACCGCTCCAGCGCATCGAGCTTCGCCGACTACTTCCATCACCTGATTGACATTGAGCCTCTCCGCGCCGCCCGGTATGGGATCGAACATTTTTCCTGGCTCTGCATCAACGCCAAAGAGGCGGAGAATGTCGAACTCTCGCGCGATGTGATCATGCTCATCCCCCCCCTGCTTGAACATCCAAGGGTCCTTGGCGTCGGGGAGATCGGGCTCAATAAAAACACGCGCAATGAAATCATTGTCTTTGAGCAGCAGGTCGATCTGGCCGCCAGCTATGACCAGTTGATCCTGATCCACACCCCCCACCTTGCCGACAAACACAAGGGAACGAGCATCATCCTGAACATCCTGAAAAACGAACCGCGCATTCATCCCGAGCGCGTGCTGATCGACCACTGCGAGGAGCACACGATCCGCATGGCCAAGGACGCCGGCCACTGGTGCGGCCTGACGATCTACCCCGTCTCAAAAGTCACCCCCCAGCGCGGCGCGGACATCCTTGAGACCTTCGGCGCCGATCGAATCTGCGTCAATTCCGCATCCGACTGGGGCGAATCCTCTCCGTCGATGCTCGTGGACACGCAGCTCGAATACCGCCGCCGGGGCCACAGCGAGCACGAAGCGCTCGAAATCTTCTACAACAACCCCTGCCGCTTCTTCGGCCAATCGCCCAAGTGGACCTTGAAGCCCAGAACCGCCCCCAACCCATGACGCCCATCGCCAACCGTGGGCCTCGCCACGCTTTTTGTTGATCGTCCCCAAATGGTTAAGATGCCCGGCGCGAGCACCCGTAGCTCAGTTGGATAGAGCAGCGGATTTCTAATCCACCGGTCGCAGGTTCGAATCCTGCCGGGTGCATTTCATAAGATGATATTCTTAAGAGATTTATGATTGTACCCGCGATGCACGCTTGAATGACGGTAGTTGCTGGTGCTACCCCAGTGCTACCTTCACGGTCGATCCAGGAGCATGAAACCGCTCATCGGAGTTCCCCCACTCTGCAAAATGTGCTCGACTCCCTGCCGCCTTTGTGCCGCACTTTCGCCCCTATCTATAGTGCGGCAAAAGTCCCTCGCGCCCGCGCGTAGGGGGCGGGTAAACAGGGAGTCTCACGCCAGTGGTGCGGCCAACTCCCTCGCGCGAGAAGAAATAGGGGCGGCCGCGTTGCTTCCCGCCGGGGCGGGGCATGTATGCGGCACTGGAACCGCCGGGACATTCGCAAGCTCGGCACACGAACCGCCAGGAAGTAGTAGCAGGTGCATCGCGGTATCATCCTGAACCCCGCTCATTTCCGGCAGGGGGTAGATCGTTCCTTTGTTGCCTTTGCCGCCGCCCGCAACTCCCCGATGATCGTGACTAAATGCTGTTCCATCTCCCGCATGGCGGCCGGCCCGAACGTATCGGGATACTCGCGCGCCAACCACTGGCATAATTCCCGATCCGCTTCAGGGTCATCGCCGCAGCGATCTTGCAAGTGCCCGGCCATCCACGCTTGGACCTCGCCGACTATCGACGCCTTCCACGGCCCGCGTCCAAATGGCCAGTCATCCCGCGCGATCCATCGGGAAACCGATGATTTATCCCGCCCCATCTTCGTTGCCAGCGCCGTCACGGTCTGAATCTGTCTTTTGCTCATGGCCTTGCCTCATTGTTTCGTTGCACAGTTTTTTTCGACCAACACTTTCACGTTTACCGGCCGTTCAACATCCGCACGAGCGCCGCCCCCATGGAAGAACCTACGGGGCGGGCGTTCATGTTCCCTTCCCATACCCCCCATGTTGAAACTCGTGAGAAAAGAATGCGAGCTTGGCGTGCGGTCTGGCGGCCATAGGTCTGGATTTGCCGATGCCCCCTCCCCCTGTTTAGGTTCTCCCGGCGATGGATTGCCCCGTAGACCGCACGTTGAACAATCAAAATGGCCGCCTTACTTTCTTTCGCGTTCGCACGCGCCACCAGCACGCCAGCACCCGCGCCAGATACATCGCAATGAACAGCGTCATGGCGTTGCTTCCTTCCCTTGCGACTGCCCATAGGAACGATTCTGGCGCGTCGGGTTTTCCGATGGGTCATTACTCATCCCATCCCCGCAAAACGCGCCAGCGTTGTAGCCATGGGTACGGTTTGCGGGTTCCGGCCGATCAAACAGCGTCTTTTCGCGTTTCCGCGGCTTTCGACGGCTTGGAAGGATCGCGGACACTTTCCACCCCTCATCCAGCGTCACCGGCACCTTGCGGCACTCCCAGCGGCCCATGCGTTTGCCCCAGCCCCATACCTCGAATGCTCTGGATGGATCGGCCAGCCAGGTTTGCAGTCGCGGCTCGGCCTTGGCCTTGTGAACCCGCGCCGACACGTTGGCTTCACTGGTGCATTGAATCAGCAGCAGCTTGTCGGCGGTCATCGCCAGCACGTCTCCGATCCCCCACAAGTCCCGGCGGATGTTCAGGCGGGGTATCCATGATTCGACCACGGCCACGGTCCAGCCATCTTTGCGGAGTTCGTTCAATGTCCTGCTTGTGGGGGTCATGGTTGAATCCTCGATGGTTGAACATCCAACTGGTTGATATCCGCAAGTACTCCATCCAGGGCGATCCGCTCGGCCTGTTGGCGGGGGAGGTTGCCGTCATACTCGGCGATCCCCGCCCGCTCGTTGAATTGCTCGATGAAGTCCATCCGCGTCGGCATATCCAGCCCCAGGGCGGCCATGCGGCGTGATATCGCTTGCGTCGGGGAAGGCATGGAATAGGCGATGAGCTTGGCCTTGTGCTCGCGGATCATGGCCTTGTGGGTATCCGTGAGGCGATCCAGCGGCCCATCGACGTTGAGCTTGTCGCCCTCGACGGATAGCGTGAACCCGGCGCGATGAAGATTGAGCAGGAGAGATGCCGCGTTCAAAACGTCACCCTCCCATTCGCCGACGCTTGGCCGTTGTTTTTTGTTTCACCATCGCCACCAGCACCAGCGGAACATCGGTTTTTCTGTTGGTTTTCGTTGGTTGTGCTGGTGCTGTTGGTGCTGTTGAGAATGAAAACTGATATCGGCCTGCCGCCTCCGCCACCGGGTCCGCGATGGTCCCACCAGCCCCGCCCCTCATCGACCAACACCTGCAAGTCTTCCTCGGCCTGTTGCGCCTTACCTCGGTACCGCGACAGATTGTTGTAAACCTCCCGCACCGTGCATCGCCCGCCCCGCCGCTCGATCCATCGCATCAGCGCGGCTAGAGGATCATCGTCACCACCCAGCGCCTCATAGACGCGCAGGGTCTCTCGCGTGAACCAGTCTGCCATGGCGATCCCGTTGCGGACGGACTGCCGATCAACCAGCCCATCCCCGCCGCGCACACAATGGTCGATGAGCGCCAGGCGGGCGGGCAATCCGATCCCCTTCATCCATGTCGCCTGCTCTGGTCCATGAAGATTCTCAACTTCACCAACGTGCCGATGGAACCAGGCGACGTATTCGTCTTTGGCGTCACCCGCCAGGTCGATCATCCTCGGTTCCGGCCCATCCGGCCCATCATCCTGCCGCAGCGCATAGAGGCGCTCGAACAGGTCATCCACCGCCACCCGCGTAGCTTGGGAAATGTCCGCCTCGGACCATACAGGCTTGTGTCGCGGGGGCATGGTCAGAATCAGCCGCGCGGCCAAGCCGTTCTCGAAAAACTCTGGGGTGAAGCACCGGCGAAGGGTATCGGGTTGAATGCCGCCGACGACGCACACCGCCGCGTGAGGGACGTAGATCGTGGTCCTGTCGCCGCCTTTGCGGTCGGTCTTCAGGGCGCTGGCGTCATACATGCTTAGCCAATTGGGAACGTCAGCCCCACCCTTTTTGTATTGGTTGAATGACGCGAACCACCCCGCCAGCTCATCGGGCGCGACCAGCACCCCATGCGGCGTCACTTCCAGCCGTGCCCCCAGCGCCTCGACCGTAATGTCGATGCACACCGGATGCTGGCACGGCTCCGGCGGGTCCGGTTCGTCGCCGCGCTCCTCCTTCGCCTGCTTCTTCCAGTCTGAATGATCCGACTTGTACGCGGCCATCGCCGCCTTGTGCTCGTTGAGGAGCTTGCGCTGGCGACGCCATGCCGGGCGTGTGGCGAGCTTCAGTGGTTCGCTCTTGCCCGCCCCGCTGTCCCCCACGATCCCGCCCCACAGCACAGGCGGTTGTGAGCGTGTCGGGGTCAGTCGGATTCGCCGGGCATTGCCGATCGCGCTGGCGGCCGTCACCAGAATGGGCAGCGCCAGGTACGATGGATCGCACTGGAGCGCCTCGGCTCCCTCGCGGACATACTCCCGCAGCGGGGACGGCAGAGACGCGACAGGGAATGGCGTGTACTCACTCATGGTCCACCCCCTCCCCAACCAGCCGCCGATACTCATCCGCCAGCCCCTCCGCCCTCTCGATCCGCTCCACGATCTCCGCCAGCCCGACGGCCAGCGCGTGTGCCACGGACTCGATGTAGGGGTCGTCCAGGTACTGGCGCGACCAATGCACCAGCCGCGCAGCTGACCAAAAGCAGGACCACCCGGCGCTTGTCGCCGCTGGCACGCTCTCATCCACCAGCCCCGCCGCCATGAGCGCGGCCCACACCGCCTCGAGCGCCAAGGCGCGGCATGAATGCTCTCCCGCCAGCGACTCATACATCGCGCGGGCGTCATCGTGCTCGAAATAATTTCGCGCGATGCCCTCAGCTTCCAGTTCCGGCCAGATCGCCGCCGGGTCAGCCAGCACGGCCGCCAACATGGAGAATTCGAGATCGGTACGCCTCTCGACCAGGGCGATCGCGCCATCGTCGATGGGATGTGATAGGATCGGCATATACACTCCGATGCGCCGCCGACATGCCTCCCAGCACCGGCGGCGCTTTTTTGTTTTTTTTGGGGGTTCACTCCGCGATGTCGATGGAGGAGACGGTTCGCGCATCCAGGAATGCCCGCAGGTCCGACTCTCGATATCGGATGCATGCGCCGACACGGATGTAGGGCAGCGGGTAGCGCCGCGTGCAGCGCCACGCCGCCAGCGTCTGGGGTCGCATCCCCAGGTAGTCGGCGGCCTCGCGGGGGGACAGCATACGCTCGCCAGTGACGGCGGGGCGTGACGATAGATGGGTAGTAGTGCTCATGCCCGCCGTTTTATTGGCGGGCGGGGAGGGAAAAAACTTGGAAGCCACGGGTCGGGATTAATCACCCACAATTCAGTGAAAAATCCCAAAAAATAAAATCGTGTGGAAGCAAGATGGAAGCAATGGAAGCGTTTAATTCCATCCATTCTTCGCATCTTTTTGGAGGCGGTACGCCGCAAGAGAATTGGCGTTCACTCGGCGAGCGCGCCCCTCCCCTCGACATTCAATCGTGCCGGCGGTGCAGAGCTTGGATATTTGGCCAGTCCCCACATCAATTGTTTTGGCCGCCGCCGTCACGGTCAGCCATCCTGTTGAATCCACGGCGTCACCATCCTGCATCGCCGATCCATTGACGCGCGTGCCTCTTGCGGGTTCCTCGATTCGCCGCGTCATTAAGCCATTCACCGCATCGGTCTCTACCCTTCCAGCGAGTCTTTGCAGCACTCGACGGGTTCCGTCAATGGCGCTGGGGCTACCATCCAGCTTGTGAATGAAGGAATCGAGCGCGGCGGCGTCAATGCCAAGTTCCTCCGCCAACAGGATAAGAGGCTCGGCGACTCTTGCAAAACGATCGCGCAGCACATTCATCTCGGCCGTCGCTTCCGGCGTCATAAACTTCTCGCGGTATGCCTCTGAATTGTGCCGAAACCAATTCTCCCACCGCGTTGACCATTGCTTAAAAAGATCAAGCGCTTGTGGTACGCCTGTCTGTTCTCTGGCGATGTGCTTCGCCCGCAAGCGGCCTCGCAAGTCCCGTATCTCTCCCACCGCTTCCCGCAACCATTCGTCCTGCCAATGCAACTTGACGTTTGCCACCAATTGCGGCAGCACCCGAACCGGCCAGCCATTCCGCTGCGCGATGTTCACCAGCAGCACCGCGCCGTGGTCCCCTTCTCTTTGAGCTTGGTTGATATCCCCCGGCCGTCCCCATCCCGGCGATATGGTCATGGTGAGAATCATTTCAAGATGGTACGCAACTTCAAGCGCTCGCCATTCGAGATCGACGTTTGACATGCTTTCACCTATTCCGTTGCCGGGTCCGATCCAGGGCGGGCATGGCGATAGGTGAAGCGCCACACCCGCACCCGGATCATGCGGCGGGGATCAATCCGCCGTTCCCGTCGATTGTCACGATTCTACATCTTTTCCATCACCCTTCCCCCGCTTCCAGCATCGCCGCCGACGCGCGATCCACGGCGGATCGAACGGGGTCAAGCTGCAACCGCGCGTAGACCGCCGTGGTGCTCTCGTTGCGATGTCCCAGCGTTTTGCCGATGACGTGAAGGCTCGCACCACCGGCCGCCATCCAGCTTCCCAGCGTGCGCCGGAGATCGTGAATGCGCAGGTCTTGAATCGCCGCCCGGTTGAGCAACGCACCCCATGCCTTTTTGGGTTCCTCCAGGTGGCCGCTCTTGCCCGATGAAGGCAGCACCCATTGCCCATGCGGATCGGCCTTGCGGCGTCGCTCCAGTATCTCCATTGCTTGCGGCGTGAGAGGCACGGCGATTCCCTGCTTGCCTTTGGCCTTCTCCGGTGGAATCTGCCAGAGCTTTAAGTCAAAGCTGATTTCATCCCATCGCATCGACTTGATATTGCCGGATCGCGCCCCCGTCCAGAGTGCAAGCTGGAAAAAATCCCGGAACAGCGGATTCGGTTCATCATTCATCGCCGCGAAGAACCGGGGCATTTCTTCCGGAAGGAGGAAGCGCGATCGACTCGATTCAGGATACTTTTCAACGCCGATGGCCGGATTGTCGCCGGAATACTCCCCCCGCCGCTTGGCGCGATTGTAGATGACCGATATCAGCGCCAACACCCGGTTGGCCAGCGTTGGATTCGTCCGCCCCAGCTTGCGATGAAACGCGATGATGTCCGCCGTGGTGATCGAGGCGGCCGGTTTCAATCCCAGCCCCCGCTTCAGGTGCTTGTTGTACCGGATTTCATCATCCTCCCAGCTGCGCTTGGATGGCTTGGCCTCGTTCTCCAGAAACCATTGGAACAGGTCATCGAATGTTCTTTTTCGCTCGCGGTTCCGCCGTCGCCGCGCCATCGGGTCCACGCCGCGCACGATCTCGCCAACCATTTCCGCCGTGAGTCTGCGTGCCTGCTCGATGCTGATGTCCCGATACCCTCCAAGACGCAAACGTTGCGGGCGGCCGTTGACCTTGCGATACAAATAAAAACTCTTGGCTTGCGTCTCCGTCACCATCATCGCCAGCGCCGCTTGTCTCGCGTCATACACCCAAACGCGCCGCTTGCCCGATGGGCAACTCAAACGGTCAAGTGCCGCGACGGTGAAAACGATTCGCCGCGTGATTGCCTTGTCCACTTGTCCGGCCAACCGCATCGCGTGATTCATGTCGCATTCCTGATAGAGACTTTTCGCCCCAAACATTTCCCTACCGCCGCACACCCCTAAAATGTCGGTGCTACCTTGGTGCTACCCGGGTGCTACCGCAGGGGTCAATTTCCATCAATTTCGAGAAATCTCAAAACACCCTGAAAATCGACGTAAATCACTGTATCGTCAATGAATAGCAACGTCAATCACAACTGGTCAATAGGTGCAAAAACGGATTTCTAATCCGCCGGTCGCAGGTTCGAATCCTGCCGGGTGCATTGGCAATCTCGCCATCATTTGCGATTGCCGTTCCCTTTCGCCCCATGAACTACCGGCCGCGATACGCGTCCTTGCGGTCAGCCGCAATTCCCACTTCCACGACGCCGCCGTCATTGTCGATGGTATAGATAATTCGGTAGTCGCCCACGCGGATGCGGTACTCGTCATCCCGGCCACTCAGCTTGCGAAAACCGCGAGGCCGGGGATCACTCGCCAGCTTTTGTATCGCGTCCACGATGCGCAACTGAGTGTTCCGCGGATATTTGCGGATACTCTTGGCAGCGGCGGGATGAATGCTGACTTCGTAAACCGCACTATATCCTGAGTTGCTTCCGCATCTCAGCGAGTGGAATCCCTTTTTCGCCGGATGCCTTGCGACGCTTCAACTCCGCACTGTCCCGCAAATCCTGCTCAACGGATTCATCCGCGAGCATTCCAGACTCGGCTTGTTCCTTCAATTGTCGGTATTCCTTTTCAGGGATGACGACGAACTTTTTGCCGCCGATTTCCAATGTGCCAACACCCATGGTTCACCTGCCTTTGTGCCTCAATTGTATGACCGAACACAAATCCCGTCATTCTTTTCCGCAGCTCTTTCAAATATCACGACGAAGGCGCCATGAGAGGAGCTTGCCGAACCCCTTCACACCTCCCGGTCCACCGCCGCGGCGATGCGGCGAACGGACTTCATCATCTCGGCGAATTGTGTTGGGTTGAGCGATTGCGCTCCATCGGTCATCGCATGAGCCGGATCGCCGTGGACTTCAACGATCAGACCATCCGCCCCGGCCGCGACGGCGGCGCGGCACATCGGATCGACCAGATGGCTCTTGCCGGTCCCATGCGACGGATCGACGACAACCGGCAGATGGCTGCGGCGATGAAGTTCGGGGACGATCGCCAGCGGAAGCGTGTTGCGGACATAGTCCTCGAACGTCCGGATGCCCCGCTCGCAGAGGATCACCTGCGCGTTGCCGTTGGACAGGATGTACTCGGCGGCCAGCAGGAACTCCTCGAGCGTCGCGGACAACCCGCGCTTGAGGAGCACCGGCTTGCGACACTCCCCCACCTTGTTGAGCAGGTTGTAATTCTGCATGTTCCGCGCGCCGATCTGGAGGATGTCGGCGTATTCGCACACGACATCGATCTGCTCGATCGCCATGACCTCCGTGACCACGGCCAGCCCGGTCTTCTCACGAGCCTTGGCCAGGTACTTCAGCCCTTCCTCGGCCAGACCCTGGAAGGCGTAGGGGCTGGTTCGCGGTTTGAACGCCCCGCCGCGAAGCGCGGTGGCGCCGGCTTCGCGGAGTTGATGGGCGAGATCGAGCAACTGCCCCTCATCCTCAACGCTGCACGGTCCAGCGATGACACCGATGCGCGGCCCGCCGACCGATCCACCGGCGCGCCCGCCGAAGGGAACCACGGTGCGTTCCTTTTTCGCCTCGCTCGACGCCATGATGTAGGGCGCCAGGATCGGCAGCACCTTGTCCACCCCGTCCAGCGCTTCAAGGCGGGTGGGGTTTTTGTCTCGCTCATTGCCGACGACGGCGACGACCGTGCGCTCCGAACCCACGATCACATGTTCCTTCAATCCCATTTCACGCACCAGTTTCACGACTCGCTCCAATTCACCGGCCGCGGCCTGCGGTTTCATCACGACGATCATGGCTCTTTCTCCTGTGGTTGCCCGCATGTCAGTCGCAGTGGATTCCAGCGGGCGGTCATGCGGTATCAAAACGAAAAAAGCCCCAGGACCCGCGTCCGGAGGCTTGTGAATCACTCGAAAATCAATCCAAAAGCTCAGAACACGGGATGGCCGGCGGGATAAAAATATCCGCTAAACCAAAATCCGAAGTTCCGAACCTGCGCACTTTGCACGAAGAAAAGGTATCATCAATTCAAGACATGTCAATCAAAGTGCAAAATTAATCGGAGGAACCCATGACCGAGAGCATTTTCGACCCCACGGGCGATCAAACGGAAAAGGACGGATCGCGCTACACCGGACCCGCGGCCGACAACGAGGCGCATATGCCGGAGGAGGCGGTGGATGGCGAAATTGACGAAGGCGACAACCTCCCGGATGACGCCGCCGGCGATGTCGACGATGCCGGCGACGAGAACACCGAAGTCGATGACCTCGACAGCGAGGACAATCTGCGCCCCGTCGCCATGAATGACGACGACGCGGCCGAGCAGTTGCGAAATATGTTCGACCAAGCGGCGGAGGAAGAAGAAACGGCCGACGAAGAGCCAGCCTGATGCGCGATCGCCCCGCAGACAAGCTGATACGGCCGCTGCAGGCAAGGAATGGTTAGATTTTCTTGAACAGCAGCGAAGCGTTGTGCCCACCGAAGCCGAAGCTGTTGCTCATCGCATAGGTGACGGTCATCGGCCGCGCCTTGTGCGGGACATAGTCCAGGTCGCATTCGGGATCGGGGCTGTCGAGATTGATTGTGGGGGGCACGATGTTGCGATGGACGGCCAGCGCGGTGGCGACAGCCTCGACGCCGCCGCTGGCGCCAAGCATGTGGCCGAGCTGGCTCTTGGTGGAACTGACCGCCAGCTTGTAGGCGTGATCGCCGAACAGTGATTTCACGGCGCGGGTTTCCGCGGCATCGCCCAGGGGCGTGCTGGTTCCGTGCGCGTTGATGTAATCGACCTGATCCCCGCTCACGGCGGCGTCGGTCAGCGCCCGGCTCATCGCCAGCGCCGCGCCGCGACCCTCGGGCTCGGGCGCGGTGATGTGCGAACCATCGCCGCTCATCCCATAGCCCACAAGCTCCGCGTAGATCCGCGCGCCCCGCTTCACCGCGTGTTCATATTCCTCGAGAATGACGACGCCCGCGCCGTCGCTCATCACGAAGCCGTCGCGGTCCTTGTCCCACGGGCGGCTGGCGAGGGTGGGCTCCTCATTCCGTGTTGTCATGGCGCGGGCCGCACAGAAGCTGGCCATGCCCAGTTCACACAGCGCCGCCTCCGCCCCGCCGGCGATCATGATGTCGGCCAGGTTGTGCTGGATGAACCGACCGGCGTCGCCGATGGCGTTGGAGCCGGTGGCGCAGGCGGTGCAGACGGCCGAATTGGGGCCGTTGATCTTGAACAGGATGGAGACGTTGCCGCTGGCGGCGTTGCCCAGCAGCCGCGGCACCGTGAAGGGGCTGATGCGGCTGACTCCCCGCGTGACGAGAATCTTGTTCTGCTCCTCCAGCGTCTCGATGCCGCCGATACCGGTGCCGATCAGCACGCCGGCCCGAACCGGATCTTCCCTGGAGAAATCAATGCCGGCGTCCTTCACGGCGTTGATCGCTGCGGCCAGTCCGAACTGGCCGAAACGGTCGATCCGCTTGGCTTCACGGACATCGACGCCGTAGCGGGTCACGTCGAAGCCGGCGCATTCACCGCCGATCTTCGTCGGGTATTTGGTGGTGTCCCATCGCGTGATGGAGGTGATGCCGCTCCTGGCGGCGCAGAGACTCTCCCACATCCGTTCGACTTCCTCGCCGAGCGATGTGATGACCCCCAGACCCGTGATAACGACGCGACGATTGCTCATGGCTTGCTGGTCGCCCGCGAACCGGGACCGGCGGCCCGCTCACCTCGGTTGGAAGCGCCTCCGGTCGTCCGCGGACAACCCTGTCATTTATTGGAGTGTTCCTTGATGTAGTCGATCGCCTGGCCCACGGTCTGTATTTTTTCGGCCTCTTCGTCGGGAATGGACAGCTCGAACTCGTCCTCGA
>CAYTAP010000097.1:0-16173 GCA_964435775.1 uncultured Tepidisphaeraceae bacterium | reverse complement strand
GATGAGCCAGGAGGGCTTGATGCGGGCGGATCGCGAGTGGAACTGCAAAACACGCGCGTGCAAATGCCGGCCGACGGAGGGCAAGGCGCGGTGATTCACGTCAACACGGGAACGATCAATGGGAAGGAAGTGACGGATGGATGGGTGGGGGTGAAATAGGAAGTGGGCAGTGGGCAGTGGGAAGTGATGAGTGATCCGTGATGAGTGAGAGGATGGAGCCACGCGCGTGGATCGTCGGAATCGTTTGGGACAACCGGACAGAGGAACATTCGCTATGAAAAATCTCGCATATCTGATGATTGTTTGCGTCGGCTCGCTCGCGTTCATTCCCGTGGCAAGAGGGGAAATGTCGGCCGAGTGGGTGGGGCAGGATGGGAAGGATTTCGTGGGGCCCAGCGCCAACGTCGCGCCCAGCGGCACGCAGGACCTGCACATCCGCCTGCATGGTCTGCCGGCCGACAAGCCGGTGACGCACATCCGGGTCACGCGCCTGGGTGGAGGGGAGTGGCAATACAAGGGGCCGTGGGGTCCGTTCGCCATCGTGATGGATCGAAAGGACAAATCGACCGACGCCGATCTTTACCTCGAACCAACCTACGATGAGAACAGCGCGCAGTGGGACATCAACGTCACATACGCCGACGGGTCCACGGCGCACACCACGTTGAAGACGGGCAAAAGCGACACCAAGCTGCGGATGCCCGACGCCACGCTGTCGGCGGAGTGGGCGGGGCAGGACGGGCGTGACTGGACCGGGCGATACGCGGCGGTCGGTCCCGATGGGATTCAGGATGTGGTGCTTAAACTCAAGGGGCTGTCCAACAAACTGGGTGTGCTCAAGGCGATCCGCGTGGAGGCCGAGGATGGACCCACATGGGAATATGGCGTGAATCCGGATCACGTCTGGAACGCCGAGGTCTTCATGCCCTCCCCGGACTCACCGACGGCGGAGATGCTCATCAGCCCGCCGCTCAAGGACATCAGCGGCAAAAAGCTGAAGCTGACGGTCTGGTACGGGCACAACCGCGACCATATGTTCACCGGCACGGGCGTTGCCGGGAAGAGTGATCCCAACCTGAAGACACCCCGCCCCAAAACGTATGATGTCGAAGCGCTTCCCAAGCTGTCGGCCAAGTGGCTGGGGCAGGATGGAACGGATGTTACGGGGCGCGGGGATATTCACGTCCGCCTCGATGGCCTGCCCGATGGCGCGACGATTCGCGCCGCGACCCTGAGCGACAATGGAGGCGGAAGCTGGGTGTGGCGCGCCGATGACAAGGTGGAGTATTACGCGCCGCCAGGGGGTGAGGAGGTCGATCCGGCGCGGGTGTTGGCTTTCAGGGTCGATCCGCACAACAAATCGGCGGCGGACCTTTTCTTCCCCCCTTTCCGCGATGAGAAAGGGGCGCGAATGACGTTCCGCGTACTGCTCGCCGATGGCACGATGCGCTACGGCCAGTTCGAGGCGCAACAGTGCGACCCATTCCTTCGGGGGCCGCTGCCAAGCGACAAGACGATCACCGCCAAGCCGGGGGATGACCTGGCGAAGCTGGTTGATGAATACGGCACGATCAAGCTGAGCGCCGGCACATATACGGTCAATCATCCCATCGAGCTCAAACATCCCGTGACGATCACCGGCCCGCGCGAGGCGATCGTCCAATTCAAGCAGCCGGCGGGCGATGAGCCGTGGCACGGCGTCTTCTACATCAGCGCCGACAACGTGACGCTCGAGGGATTCACGCTGCGGTTCGACGGACCCGTGCGCTGGGCGACCGATGACTGGCGGCTGGGCTGCGCGCTCATCCGAACCCATGAACGCGCGGATCGCACGGGAGACCTCGTCAACCTGACCGTCCGCGACATGGACATCGAAAGCTCGGCGATCCCGCCCTTGGCCGACAAAAGCAAACCTGTTGATGTTCCGAACATCCTTCGGGCCGGGCGGGTGCTGTCCGGTCGGATCATCGGCAACACCTTTCGCGGCGGCACGATCGATGTCGTTCACGGCCCGTGGACGATCACCGACAACCTCCATCTGGGACCGCCGGCGGGCGGCATCGGCTTCGACGCCTTCGCGGCCCATTATGTCCATGACCTGAAGGTGGAGCGGAACAAGCTCCACGCCGACCCGGCCGGGGGGAAGCTGTGGCGATTCCTGGTCCTGACCCAGTACGCATCCCACTCGATCATCCGCGACAACGAGGCGACGGGCGTCGGCATGCGCTACAACGACCCGATGCCCAACCCCAACGCCCCGGAGATGTTCCTCACCGAAAGCTATCGCCTGCACTATGAAGGTCGGCCGGTCTACCGTTCGCCCGATGGCATGGTTGTCCAGATCCCCGTGGTCATGTGGGGCGAGGTCCGGCCGGGCACGGTGCTGGCGATTCTCGACGGCGAACACGCCGGACAATGGATTCGGGTCGCACAGGCGATTGATCCGGTGACTTTCCTGCTCGATCGCCCACTTCCGACGGGGGACTTTGCGATCTCCCTCTCGACCGGCATGGTCGATGAACTGTATGAAAACAACCTGCTCGACGGGCGTGGCGGGCCCTCGAGCATGATGCAGCTGTGCTCGACGAGCTTCAATACGGTGGTTCGCAACAACCGCATCAAGGGCGGCAACGGCGTGCTCATTCAAGGCGTACCGACGGAGGTTCCGGGCGTCTGGGGTTGGTCGCACTGCCCGCTGTTCGATTTCGTCTTTGAAGGCAACACGATCGAGGATTCGCGCCATGGGCTGACCGTCGAAACGAATCACTCGAAAATCCACACCAAAAGTGTGGCCGGGCGGCTGTACGCGACAACAAGCCTGATCGGCAACACGATCCGCTGGACGACGGCGTTCGCCGACCATCTGGCCAAGAATCCGCCGAAGCAGGCTCTTCATGCGATGACACTCGGGTCGAAGGATGCGCCATCGGCCGATGATCTACGGGTGACACTGAAGGGAAACCGCGTGGAGGCGCCCGCGTCGATGAAGGATGTGGCGACGGCGATCGTCCACAATGCGACGGTCAACGGGAAGGCGATGAGCGAAACGGTCATCCCGCTTCCGATGGCGGCACTGGAAGAAAAAAAATAGATCGAATGCAGGGGGCGTAGCTCTTCATCACGCCAATGGACGAAGAGCTGCGTCCGCTTGATTCTCCACGAAAACCTTCTCCCTACCCTCCCCCATTGGGTACGACTCAACTGTCTTCGACGCTGAGCTCAGACGAAGCGAGCTCGTTGAAGTCAACGGGGGACGGAATGCGCCTACGCATCGTAAATGCGCTTGCCCTGGGGGCAAACATGCAAACATGAAAGGATGGGCTTGGCGTTGGCGGGGGATGGACTTAAAACATCTGCCGGAGTCTGCCGCGCGTGTGGCGCGCCATGATGAACCAGGTGAAGCGGATGACCGGAGACCATGAATGATTCGAACTCAACTCGTCGCGGGATTGTTGCTCATGGGGATGGCGGGGATCGGCTCGCCGGTGCTGGCGGGCGCGCCGGCGTCGCGGCCGGGGGAGGCGGGAGCGGGAGAGGGCGCGACGCTCTTTCCCCAGGGGACTTGGGATGTGACGGCGACGGGGTCGTTCATTCATGACTGGGATCGGGGGAACTCGAATCTCGCCGTGGGGGGCGTGGGGGTGGGGTATTATGTGCTGGACAATGTGTCGCTGGGGATTGAGCTCAACGGGTACCAGGTGTTTCAGGATCAATCGACCTATGCGGGGGGGATCGCGCTGATGGGGAGGCATCACTTGTTGTCGTGGGACAAGTGGTCGCTGTTTGCGGATGTGGGATTCGGGGTGTTTGAGGCGAGCGACGCCGTTCCGGCAGGGGGGACGCATTTCAACTTCACGTTCCGCACGGGGCTTGGGGTGGCGTATCGCATCGATGAAGGAGTGAACCTGATCGGGGGCGTCCGCTATTTCCACCTCTCCAACGCGCGGATCGACGGCGGGCGGGGGCGCAATCCGAGCATCAACGGGTTTGAACCTTACATCGGCATCATGTGGACGTTTTAGGATTTTCGATTTTTGATTGACGATTTTCGATTGAAGGCAGGGGCTCACACCCAATGTCATCAATCGAAAATCAGCAAAGCGTTCGCTTCCATTGCCGGCGCATCGCCAATCCCATCGTGATCAGCATGACCAAATGAGCCCAGAAGACCGAGCCCACGGCCTGGAGGACGTGGAAGGATTTCACGGCGGGCAGGCCGGTGATGTAGAGGACGAGCGCGAGGAGGATGGTGGCGAAGAGCAATCGGCGCGGCCAGGAACCGTCGGGAAACGTCAGCCACAATCCAACCCCGGCCGCGAAGGGGAACATGAGCCAGACATTGAAATAGCCGAACGAAAATGGTGAAAGCATGAGGATGAGCACCAGGAGCATGCCCCATTCGAGATTGTCGGTCAGGACGGTGCGCATCTCGGCCGGCGGCATCGACCAGATGTAGAAAAGCCCGAGCAGCGTGGCGAAGGCGAGGATTGCGGCGCTGACGGCGGCGAAGGGCCAATTAACCACATTGACGAACATCGTCCTGCTCGCGCCGGCGCCGGGCTTCATGTTGGCATCGACGGGGCGCAGGAGGCGGTGGCCGACGCCGAGGATCGACTGGTTTTTCCAACTGAATCCGCGGGTGGGGCGCTGGCCGATCGACTTGGCGTCGTATTGAAAAAGCATTCCATCGGCCCATTTGTCGAGTTGCGTGGCGCTTTGTTTCCATCCGACGAAGCACGCCGGAAGCGCCAGCAGAAGCAGCGCGGTGACGAGGATCGTGGAGATGACCGCAGACCATTGACGCCGCCAGGCGAGATAGACGATCGCCGCGATGGGGAACGCCTTGATCGCGGCGGCGAGGCCAACGAGCGCGCCGGCAAGCCATCCCCATCTTTTATGGAGGCACGCGAACGCGCCGAGCATGCACAAAAGCAATACAACGCTCACCTGCCCGAGCATGTAGCAATCCCAGACGTTGGCGGCGGTCGCGGCGACGGGAAAGACGCCGAGCAGGACGTATCCCCATGAACCTTTGGGGGGATTGCGCGACGCGGTCGTTGAACTTTGCCCGGAGGCGGGTGTGTCGATGGCAGCGCCGGCGTCGGAGGCGGCGGCTTCTCGCCGGCGGGCGCGGACGAGCCAGATGCACAGCGCTGCGCATCCCCACCAGCAGATGGAGTTGAAAACGGCCAGCGCGGCGGTCATCCCCCACGGGCCGAGCAACGTGAGCGGCGCGAGCAGCGCTGCTGACGCCGGTGGATACATGAAATCAAACGTGCCATCCTTCTCGACGGCATACAGGGGGCGATGGTGCAGCAGCTCCTGGCCGGCTTCGTACCACTTGGGATAGTCCTTATTGAGTTCCCCGCGATTGAGGATCATCACAACGGAGGTGACGACAATCAGCACGCCGATAAAAACGATGACGCACCAGCGCCAGGCGTCCGCGGCTTCGGGGACGACGTGGAACCAGCGGGAGACCGCGTGGGACGATGGCGCGCCCGCTCCAGCCGTCGTCGCATCCATCGCCGCGTCCTGCTGGTTGTGTTGCGGCATCAAGCTCCTGGAAAAATTGAATGAGGGTGCGACAGCGACTCTGATCCGTAGGGTATCCTAATCCCGGCCCAACCGCATCAGCACTTCATGCGGATTCATGAGCCACGCCTTGGAAAGCTCGCGCTCGCTCAGACCGTCGCCCAGGAGGACGACGGTGTTGTCCACTTGCTCGTCCGGCCCGACTTCGACATAGGAGGTTTGCATGCCGACCTCAAGCACGCGGCGACGAATGCCGGCGATGATGCACCAGCCAGTGTGCAACCCGTTGCTGTAGCCGACGGGGATGACGCCGTGGCGCGGCGTGCGAAAACCGGTGTAGCCGATCGGACCGGTGGCGGCATGCACTTCGATCAGTCGGGTGGTCACGCGGACGGCTTTGTCGTAGAGGGCGAGGCCGGGGCGCACGGCGTCGAGATATCCGGCGGGTTCATCAAGCAGGGAACTGGCGGCGGCATGGAGGCGCAATCCCATGCCGGCGGTGAGGGTCTTGAGGCGCTCGACATGATCGAGACTGACGCCGTGGGTGAAGGCTTCGCGGCAATTTCCGGCCGCGACGACGGCGGCAAGATCCTCCGGAGGGCAAGTGAAGCGGTGCATCCCGGTATCGACCGCGACGAGCGGATCGGCGTCGGCGAGAGCGCGGGCCTGGGTGATATTCGAGACGGCCGGGCGAACGTGGGCCTCGATCCAGGCTTGGGGATCGAGTGTTTCGGGCGGGCCGAGGGTGATGGTCGGCCGACCCGTGCGCTCCCACAGCCGGGCCGACAGGGCTTCGCTGAGGCTGAAAACACAAAAGCCATCGACGACCTCCGCGATCGCCGGCGCGACCAATGAAATGCCCAGCCCATATGCGTCGGCCTTGACGACCGCCAGCACCGGCCGCGCGGTGCGCTCCCGGATCGCGCGGATATTGTTCCGCACGACCTCCAGATCAACACGAACGGATTTGTTTGCTTTCACTCGGACGCTTTCCAAACTCATTTTTCACCGCAGAGACGCGGAGCGCGCGGAGAAAACTATGCGGATTGAACCACAAAAACACAAAGACGCGCGGCGATGGACACTATTGGAACCAGGAGTGATTTCTTTCAAAATCAAAAATAAAATAGTGTGAATGGCCATGCCGCGCACTCATTGCGGGAACGTCTTCGTGTTCTTTGTGGCTTGGTGGTTCAATTCCTTCCTCCGCGTTCTCCGCGTTCTCATCGCCTCCGTGATGATTACTCTCACGACCCTTCCACCGTGGGCATTTTGAAATCAGGGATGATCTGCTTGCGCAGTTCGGCGAAGTCGTCGTTGTAAAGTTTCCCGCCGATCTTGTCGCCCCATTTCACATAGAGCAGGCGGAGGTCGGTCTGAACGGCCTGTTTCATTTTCTCATCGTTGCTTGCGGTGGCGATGTGCCAGTTGGCATCGACGAGCTTGTAGCGGGCATCCCAGTAGGTGTCGTTGTCCACAACGCGGGTCAGGCCGTTGGGATCGGTGACCTGCATCGTACCCGAGCCAAGCTTCCCTTTGTCGAGCAAGCCGGAGAGGGACTGCTGCGCTTCACGCCAACTGCCCAGGTCGTACTGCGTCAGGCCGATGCCGAGTAGAACGGTCGGATCCGGCTCGTTGGCGTTTGTTTTCTTGATGTCAACCGTTGCCTGATAGAGCTTGAAGTTCTCCGGCGACTGGAGGCTCTGATAGAGCTTGAGCGCGGTTTGCAGGTCGGCCGTGCGTTTCTCGCCGGCCGGTTCCATCTCGGCGGCGCGGCGTCGGCTGTCGGCGTCAAAGACGCGATAGCGATAGGTCTGCGCCTTGATCGAGGGGTTCTTGCTCGATTCGGCCCATTGAACCAGAAAGGGCGTGAGGGCGGCGCGGGCCTCGGCGAGACGGCGCATCTCCTCCTGGTCATGGCGGTTGGCGGCCTTGTCGGAATCTTCGTCAAGCTGCTTGAGGATGCTGTACACCATGCCCGCGCCCTTGGCGGCGTCGCGTCCGTTGAGGACCGGCAGGAGGCTTTGCGCCGCCTGGGCGGCCTGGCCGAGCGCCATGTAGGATTGCACGCGAAGGAACAGCGCGCGGGTCAGCAGGGCATCCTCATCGGGAAGGTCCTTGATCTGATCCTCGAATCCCTGGAGCAGCGCGATGGTTTTCTTGGGGTCCTGCTGATCGCGTTCGGCGATGTCGGCGGCGAGCAGCGTCGTCTTGACGAGCATCGCGTGATAATTCTTCTTGGTCTTGGCATCCGTCGCGGCGTTGACCCGCTGCTCGGCGCCGCCGCGAACGACGCCGGCGAGCTCCTGGATCTTCGCCAGCGTCTGTGTGCGCGTGGCGGCGGGAATCTTGCCATCGACATCCAGCCATCCCTTGAGCGCGAGCATCTCGAAGAATTTGGCTTCAAGAAGGCGCGAATCCGTCTCGGGCACCAGTGCGAAATATTTGGCGGCATCCTTGAAATCCCCCTTCAACTGAAGGCGGTAGGCGTATTCGAAGGCGAACTCCTTCTTGCCGAACACGTCGATCGCCAGGGGAAGAAACCGCTCGTACGCCTTGGTGGTCGCTTCATCGTCGGGGTTGTTCTTTCGCAGCTGCGCGATGAGCGAGCGGGCGTATTCGAAGGCGATCTCCTTGTACTCGCCGGGCGTCTTCTGGATGTAGTCCATGAACGCCTCGGCGGCGTCGGCGTCGCGCCCGAGCTTGTCGAGGAAAAACGGAATGAGGATCGCGGAGGAATCCTTGAGGTGCGCCGGTGTCCCCGAACGCTTGACGAGCTCGCGGGCGGCGGCCACGCCCTCCTCGATCAGATTCTTGTCGAACTTCTCCTCCTTGGTTCGACGCTCGGTGTCCGCCTTTTCCAACAGCGCCTTGAGCATCAGCGTGTCCAGCTCCGCGTAATCGGGCTTGGCGGGCAGACGGCTCAAAAGCTGTTCATAGACGATCCCGCTCAGCCCCGGCTGCTTTTCAACCAGCGCCAGGAGCACCTTGGCGGCGTCGGCGTTGAGCGCTTTCTTCTTGGCCGCGTCGGTCGCCGCGTCGGCCTCGGCGCTGAGGATGCGATATTGCATCATGTCGGCCGCGGCGTCGGCGCCCTTGACGGCGGCGTCGTTGTCGGCGGGCAGGTTGGCCGTCTGCCAGGCTCGAAGTGCCGTCAGCGCCTTCTTGGCATCGTCGATTTTTTTCGCCAGCACATCCGCCAGCGCCATAAAATACTGCGCCTCATATTGCTGTTGAATCGTCGGCGTTGGCTTGACCGCCGGATCGGCCGTGGCGATCGGCTTGAAGAGCGCCTTGGCCTGGTCGTAATCACCGGCGGCCAGCTCGAGCTTGGCCATCCGGTTTTGCACGATCGGCTGGACCTGGCTGTCGGGATTGTCGAACTGCTTGAGGTAGGTGATCGCCTCCTCGGCCACCTTCTTTCGCTGCGGATTGTTGGCGTCCATCGACAGCGCCAGGTCATACATGACCATGTGCTTGGTGTAATCGGCATTGCCGATCATCGCGTCCATCGCCTTCCACTGCGCGATGCGCGGATCATCCGTGCCGCTGAGGTGATTGGCGATGTCGTCGGCGCGCTCGCTGGCCATTTCCTTGGCGCGATCGAGGATCTTGATGACCGCCTCGGCGACGGGACGGAGGACGGCCTGGGTTTTGGGATTCTCGCCCCAGTATTCGAGCGTGTTGACGTTCCGTTCCATGCCGAAGGTGATCAGGACACCGGCATATTGCATGAGAAGCTTGGGATCCTTCAGGTCGGGCAGCGCCTTTTCAATTCCGCTCGCGATGGACTGAACCAGCTCATCGCGGGCGCTGCTTGAGAGTTTTTCGTTCGGATCGCTCAGGCGCTGCAGATCGATGAGGACGAGGATCGCCTTGCGTTTTTCGGCCGGAACTTTGTTGATCTCGAATGCGCGGTTGAGAAGCGTGTCGAGGCGGAGGGACGCGAGCTCGGCCATCAGGCGATCGTCATTGAGCGCGTCGAGCCCTGTTTTTCCAGAAGAAGCGGCTGGCTGGGCGATGGCGACGGAACCGCCGCCGAGCAACCCCATGGAGGCGATGCCGGCGGATGCCATACACAATCCAAGCGACAAGGCCGAAAGGCGAACAGCACGTTTTTCATTTTTGACGAAAGTCTGTTGCTTCATATCTCTATCTTATGGCCGAGTATCTGTTTGAACACAACGCCGACCCCGCACATCTCGTGGTCAAGGTTGGAGGGCGTCGCTCCCGCGACGCCGCGGCGCCGCAGGAGCGACGCCCTCCAGAGGTTATCCATAACCGATGTCGTGCCGCCCTTCTGCTTGGTTCCTGAGTACACGAACAACATGGGCGAGGCGCACATGCCACGAGCTTCTTTTGGTTCCCGAGTACGGGAACGACATGGGCGACTCGCCCATGCCATGCCGCGGCCAGGTTAGTGCGCTGTGGCGAAGGCGACTTTTTTGAAGCCGGCTTGCAAGGCCGCCTCGTAGGCGCCGATCAGGTTGGTGTACTTGACGCTCTTGCCGGGGCTGATGATGACCTGGGTTTTGTCGGACGAGCCTGGCTTCACGGCCTCGAACTGATCGTGCATCGTCTGCATGACATGCACGAGCGCTTCGGAGGTCGTGACCTGCTTGCCCCCGACCACCGCGCGGAAGCCGCCGGGGATGCTGTCCACGCGGACTTCCAACGGCTCATCGACCTGCCCGGACGGCGGCGTACCCCCCGCGCCCTGTTGCTGAACGGGCAGATTGCTGACCAGGTAGTGCTCCTGCGCGCCGAAACTGCCGGCGAGCATCATAAAAATCAAAATGACCATCACCACGTCCACCAGCGGGGTCATGTTCGGCCCGCTGTCGTAGTGCGCTTGTTTGCTGCCTTTCATTTTCATGGCATGCGTCCGTTGTCGGTTGTCAGCTTTCGTAGGGTCCGCCCCGCGGACCATTTCTTCCTTCGCCGCGTGATGGTCCGCGAGGCGGACCCTACGAAGACTTGGGGTTCAGGGTTCAGTTGTAGGGTCCGTGGTACTCCGCGGACCATAGCTCACACGCGCGAAGATGGTCCGCGGGGTACCACGCACCCCACGAAAACCGCCTCCTCTTATCTCATTCCACATTCTTCGCTTCCCCGGCCGGTTTCTTCGTGTTGAAGTTGACTTCCTTCACGTTGGCCTCGGCGCAGGTGATGAGGACGGGTTCAAGGAACTTGTATTCCATGTTCTCATCGCCGCGGATGATGATGCTGAACTGGGCGTTGCCCTTGCGGAGCTGCTTGAGCACCTCGAGCAGGGGACGTTTGCCGGTTCGTTCGTCGAGCACCTTCAGTTCCTGCGGCGCTGATCCGCCCTGCACAAGCGCGGTGACCATCGGCTGGGTTGCCCCGGGGGGCGCGCTGACGTTGAGGGTCAGCGTGTTCGCCAGCGTCTTCAATTCGGTGCCGAGAACGGTGACGGGAATCTGGATTGACGCATCGACGCCCGCCGACACGCCGATCTTTGCGACCAGCATGAAGAAGATGATGAGCACCATCACCACGTCGATCAGCGGCGTGACGTTGACGCCCCCCTCCTGCATTGAAGGCATCCTTCGCTTTTTCATGGTCTTGCCTCAAAAAATGCCGTGGAGGTTTCCGATCACGTCGCGGGCGCCGCGGCGGGCGCGGGCACCGGAGCGGGGGGCGCCTTGCGCGGCTGGGGGGCGGCGGCGGCGCGGGCGGCGGGCTTGGCGGCGGGCTTGCCTTCGGGCTTAATCATGAGAAGAAGCTCCTCGGAGAGCAGCGCCGCGCGAATCGTCAGACGATCGACGAGCGTTCGCAACACGCCGAACGCCGCCAGACACGGCACCGCGAGAATCAGTCCGAGCATCGTGTGCGCCAAGGCTTTTGAAATACCACCGGCCAGCTCCGACGGGCTGGCATTGCCGCCGGCCGCGTTCATCGCGCTGAAGGCATCGATCATCCCCAGCACGGTTCCGAGCAGACCCAATAGCGGGCCGAGGTTGCCGATGATGTTGAGGTATTCGATCTTGCGGAACTGCTCGGCGGTCTGCTCGCCGACGGAGGTTTCCATCGCCTCTTTCATCGCGCTGAAGCTGGGGGCGCGCTTGAGCGCGGGATTCAGCGCGCGGCTGACGAAGGAGGGATCGGTTTCGGTGAACTCGATCAATTCCTTGAACTGGCGCTGGCTGATGAACTCGCGGATTTTTTCCGTCGAGGCTTCAGGCATGACGACCGAGGCGCGGTTTTGCGTGAAGCCCTGGATGATCAGCGTGACGCCGATCACCGAACACAGCGCGATCGTCCAGAAGACGAAGTCGAGGTTGTGCAGGATGATCGAAAAGACACCCTCAGGCTCGGCATGGGTCGCATCGGCGCCCGCGGCGGCGCCGGCGGTTTGCGCCATTCCCGTCCCGGCCAGCAGGAATATCCCGGCGCCGATCAGGGCGATGAAGAGCACGAGCCTCAATTTCGACGTGGCATAACGACGATTCATGGGACCGATCCTTTCTTTCCGCGGACTCACCGGCCAATGCGCCGATGCCGCTGCGATTTCCCAAATTGTGCCGCAAAAGCCGGAGCCGATCTCGCTCTCCCTTGCAGCCCAATCGAGGATGAAAGACAGCGCCTGCTAGTGCGACTCGCCCAGACCGGAACTCGCGTCTCTGTCACCTGGACAACCATCGCCATGTCGGGTCACTGCTTTCCGCTTGTTTTTAGTGTTGAGTGACGAACTTCCTTTTTGGTTGCCGATACATTGATTACACTTTATGAGTCATCTCAATGGTCCGCAGGGCGGACCCTACAAACTACAAACTCGGTTTTATTGAATCCCGCTCAATTTTCGCAGGGTTCGTGGTACGCCGCGAAGACCGTCAATGCTCCAGGTCCTTGTCGGTGACGCTGCGGAAGGTGCCGCCGTTGTCGTTGGCGATCGTTTTGAGCAGCGTTTCGATCGAGCCGCCGGCACTGGCGGTTTCACTCATGAACGCAATGGTGTTGATCTTGATCCGCTTATCCTTGTTGCGGTCGGCGATGTACGCCAGCACCTTGGCGTTGTCCGGGAAGTCGCCGTCGGTGAGGAGATAAATCAGTTGGGGGTTGGCGTCGAACGCGATCTTCAGGCCGGGAATCGGGTCGGTGCTGCCGGTGAAGGTGACGCCGGTGAGGAAGTCGTAGGCTTTGCGCTTGTTGTCGGGCTTGGCGAGAATCAACTGGCGGCTCAGGTAGGCGGCGTCATCCTGCTTGAAGAAAACGACATCGAACGCCTGGATCGGTTTGAGGACATCGATCGCGCGCTGAAGCTGCTGCTTGAGCAGGTCCCCCTTTTGCATCATCGATCCGGAAGCGTCGCAGACATATGCGACCTTCATTGCGTTGCCACTGATGCCCATGAAGGGGCTTTTGGGTCCGATTCCTCCTCCGCCGCCGGGCACGCCGAAGGGGGCGAGCGCTCCTCCGCCGTCGCTGTCGCCGCCGCCGAGCCCGACGCCTTTGCCCGCGCCCGCGCCTTTGCCCGAGCCCAATCCGCCGACGCCCAGTCCGATGACGGAGTTGGTGTTGTTGGCATCTCCCGAGCCGCCGCCAACCAGGCTTGCGGTAAGCGTCTGCGAGGGCTTGTCCGACCATCCCTGGGAGTCGGCCTGTACGTCGGGGTATTTGTCCTGCTCGGCCCGGCGGTCGGCGTCGTTGCCCAGGCCGGGGTTTTTGATCCCTCCCACCGGGGCGCCTTCAACAATGGCGGCGTCGGGGATGATGATCTGTTCCTTGACGACCTGCGTGATGACGACCGCGGCTTTGATCGTGAGGAAGCCGATGAGGATCAGTGCCGCGTGCAGACCGAGGCTCGTGAGAAACGGCAGGACGTTTTTAACAAACGGCTTTTGCCAGAAGGTGACGACCGGCGCAAGCTCTGCCGGTTCATCAATGGTCGCGCCGGTCGATTCAGGCGGAAGCGGTTCGCCGACCTGGGCGGCGTCAACGTTTTTCCCGCCGCCGGGTATGGTATGGGGCGAAGCGGTGGCTTTGGCGGAATCGGGCTTTGGCGCTGGCAGTGGGCGCTTGGCGGGCGAAAGCACGGGCGCGCCTTCCTTGACTGCCGCTGCATCCGGCTGAGGCGTTGGGAGTGATTTGGCCATTTGCATACTCCTTTTCAACGTTCAACGCACCCGTAAAGGTCAGCGTTCACAACATGCGGTCGAGTTACAATTCTCCGAAACTCCAACATCCACCCGCAGGGACAAACCAGCGGGACACCGTTCATACTTTCGTGGATGTTATTGACCTTATTGATAGATCAACTGCATTGATGATCCCATATTCGCACATTAACGCCATTAATGCTAATATTTTTGCACAAAATCCAACGCCATTCCTTGCTATTTGATGGTACGTTCTCATCCCATCACAGGTTCGAGCGCGGGAGGGTGGGCGACGTAAAGCTTTGGGGTAAAATCACTTGCGAGGATAATCACCCCATTTCACGGCGGGACATCTGATAAAAAGCGGCTTCGCAACATCACCAACGATGTCGAGCGTGGAGGTTTATACTTTTTATCATAGGGCGGCGTCAACAAAATTCCGTGATGTCGCCACTGGTTTGTGTACAAGCGTTCCCTGATCAAGGCATGTCCGGATCAACCCTAAACCCGCAATGGGTCGGACAGACCCTCCGCGGTGATTCGAAGTCGTTGCCGGAGAATCGCCGCAAGGTGTGTTAAAAATGATCGGGGGTGAATGGGGCGGGCCCGACGGTCAGTGGGTGCAGCATCTCAATGGCGGCGGCGTTTGAAGCGTTCAGCAGGCCCATGCGCCATGCGTGGGCGGCGGGCAGATTCCCCATGATGACCGCGGCCCAGGTGACGGCATCGCATTCGATATCGGTCTGCTTTCCAGACTGCAGTGGTGTGGCGGCGGCGCGCCCCTCACCGTATTCGATCTGGAACGCGGAAGTGACGCCCTCCGTCTCCATCACTCGAACCGAAACCGCGCCTCTGGCCTGCGATTGGACATGAATGGCGTTGATCAGACGAACGTGGTCGAGGACGCGGATTTGCATCCGCGTGGTTGGCTTGGCGATGGAGGTCGGATGCCCTGTCACACCGCGGGTCATCTGGCGTTCATTCAACAGCCAGTTGAGCGGATAGTCGGCCTGCGTGATCAGCGAGACGGCGTAATATTGATCTTTGAGGCTGGACAGAAAATGAAGCTGCCGCATCAGTGCCGCTTCATCGACGGCGCCATGGTCAATGACTCGCAACAGGTCACGCCCAGGTTCACTGACCCTGACGAGCATCATCCATCCCAGCACCGGCCCATTCGCATCCGGCCGATCAATCACCGTGAAGCCCTCCTCCCCCTTTTTCAGGAGCAGCTCCCAGGCCGCGAGGGGACGCTCGATGTCGCATTGACCCGCCTCGGCCACCCGCTGCTTGCACGCGGCCAGCCCGTCCAGATCGCCCGGCGCATAGAAACGAAATCCATCGAAATCACCGGCGGGGAGGATCGGCATCGGTATGGTCCACTCACACAGACGCTCGACCAGGCCATATCCGAAATGCTCATAAAATGACGGCCGAAAGGGCATGAGCGCTGAGAGGATCTGCCCCCGCTCCCTTGCCTTGTTGAGCGTTTCCCTCATCAGTGCCGACGCCACACCGCCGCGGCGTCGATGCGTCTTGATCGTCCCGACATACGCGACGCCCTGGCATGGAATTGCCGCGCCGCGCACCCACATCGTCAGAGACAGCGAGGTGGTGGTGGCGATCGCCTCTCCCCCGCTCTCGGCCAACAGGCAGTCGCCCGAACGAATGTGTGGATCAGTGGTCAGCGCATCGAGATGGTGGCTCAAATCGCGCGAGGCGTGCGCAAAGGCGCGCATGCGGGTCAGGGCGACGAGATCGAGCGCCTCATCGCCAACCCATCGGAGCTTGATGTTCCCGCGTGCTTCAGCCATCGGTCGATTTGTCCTATAATCATTCCATCATGCCAAAAAAGATCGCCATCCTCGTTGAAAACAAATACGAAGACCTTGAACTGCAATATCCCCGGCTGCGACTTGCCGAGGCGGGACACACGGTCCACATGATCGGACCCCGCGCCGGTGATACTTTTATCGGCAAGTGGGGCTATCCACAAAAATCGGATTTGGCGGCGCGACTCGTCAAGGCGACGGACTATGACCTGATTGTGATCCCCGGCGGCGCATCCCCCGATCTGATGCGCCGGGATGAGGGGATGATCAAGTTTGTCCGGGGCGCGGCGACGGCCGGGGTTCCGATGGCGGCGATCTGCCACGGGCCCTGGATGCTCTGTTCGACGAATGCGCTCAAGGGAAGGCGCTGCACGAGTTACATGAGCATCGCCCACGATGTCGCCAACGCCGGGGGGAAGTGGGTGGATGAGGAGTGCGTGGTTGATGGTCCGATCATCACCGCGCGAACCCCGGCCGACCTTCCGGCGTTCATGTCCGCCGTGCTGCAACTGGTCAACGGACAATCTCCAAAAGGCTCAAAGGGCAAACCGGTCGCCCCGGCGTGGCTGAAGGGGACGATCGGGTAGGAAGTTTCGATTTTTGATTTTCGATTGAACCGCTTACGACCGCCGCAGGGCATTTTGTAGGGTCCGTGGTACCTCGCGGACCATCTTCGCCATTGCAGC
>CAYTAP010000096.1:0-16360 GCA_964435775.1 uncultured Tepidisphaeraceae bacterium | reverse complement strand
GCTTTTGGGCGGCGACGTACGCCTCGCCGCTCTCTCGCTGGGCGTCCAGCGAGTTGAACTCCTGCTGGAGGCCCTCCTCGGTGGACTTGCGGGTATAGATGGCGCAGCGGACGACCCGCTTCGCATCCGTCGCTTTGCCGTTGGTCTTGCTCATTGCTTGCCTCCGTCCTTGAGCCCGAAGAAGAGATGCCCGTTCCAATGGGAACCCGTCACCGCCTGAGCCACGGCGCTGAGCGACCGGAACACCCGGCCTTCCCATTCAAACCCCTTGGGCAGCACCGTTACCTCGATCAGTCGGCCACGGTACTGGCGGGCCAGCACTGTTCCGGGAATCGGGACGCGCTCGCCGTTGGGGGCCGGTGCCGCCTGGGCGCGGGGCGTCGCGCCGGGTGTGACCGCCGGGGGCCGGGGCATCGTCATGCGGATGTCGGCGTCACGGGCGAGTTCCGCTGCCCGCTGCCGCGCCCGCTCCGACAGGCTGCCCTCGGCCAGCGATTGCAGCCGCCAGGCCAACCGCTTGCAGAGGAAGTCCTTATTGCCCGTCCGGGTTGGCTCGCCAAAGACCTCCAGGTACTTGTCCCGGAGTTCGGCGGGCGTCATCCGGCGTAGCGCCGCGACCTCGATTTTCACGTTCTGGACCATCGTGTAACTCCTGTTCTCTGCCTCTCGGCAGGCGTTAACCACGGTGTCCATGAGGGCTTGTTCTGGCGCAGTCATCAAGGCCATTCTGCCCAGATTCCTGAGGATTCCTGGCGGGGGAAACATCGCCCGGAACCGCCGGGGCAGCGGCCCGCCGCCGCAGGCGCAGAACGCCCTCGGCGAGGATGGCGGCGACCTCGGCGACGCGTTCTTCCGGGGCCATGTTGGCGGGGTCGGTCGGATCGTTGGCGAAGGCCATCGGCGCTCTCCGTGAGAGGCGATGCCCGCAACGACCTTCGCTTGGCGACCGGCGCGATGCCTGGCAACTGGACGCTGGAGACCGGCACGCCGCCGATCCCCACATCCCTCATTGACAGGATTCCTTTATGAAATGGTTGCCTTCGGGGTTGGTTGGCAACCGCATTGTTAACTGGGAGGGGGTCTGGCGAGAGAGAGTCAGAGAGTTCTCGCCCCGGGATCGCCCCCGGCCGGGAGAGGGGCGCTCGCGCCGCGTTCCCCGGCGCTCTCCCGCCGTCCGACGACGTGGTCGGACGCGACGTAAACCCTTGCGATTGTTGGCGGAAACGAAAGAACCCCGCGACCTCTCGGCGGCGGGGTTCCTCGTTAACTGGTCGGTCGCGTCGTTTCGCAACCTAAGATAAAGCTCGGCAGGTAGGACTCGAACCTACAACCAGTCGGTTAACAGCCGACTGCTCTACCATTGAGCTACTGCCGAATCTCGTCCAACGTCCCACGTGGGAATCTTGACCAAATTCAAGAATGCCAACGCGGGCGATGCCGATTCAAATGCCCGGACTTCGCCGGGCCAAAACACTCTAGTCACGATCAAATATCTGTCAACAAGAGTGACGAAGCCTGTTCGCGGTTCGGTTTGTTGATCCGATGGTTTGGCCCCCTGGGCGATGCGGATGGATCAGCGAATTCATCGCCCGGCCTGCGCCATCCGTTGGGCTCACGCCACAGGTTCGCCGGTCGCCACTGCGTTGGTCGCGGTCTTGGGCGCGGGGATATTCAATCCCGACCCGGCCGACATCGCGGGGGGGCGTCCGCCGGTATTTTTGGCTTTTGCGGGGTCCGTCGGCGCACTCTTGTGGTCCGGCTGAAGCACCAGCGTCATCCGCCGGCCTTCCATTCTCGCATCGCGTTCCACCTTGCTCACAAGGAACAGTTCCTGCTTGACCTTGTTGAACAGCGCCCGCCCGAGGTCCTGGTGGGCCATTTCCCGGCCTCGGAATTGCAGCGTGAACTGCACCTTGTTCCCTTCTTTCAGGAATCCGCGGGCACGGTTGATCTTGATCATCAGATCATGGTCGCCAATTTTCACCGTTTTCAGCTTCAACTCTTTGAGTTGCCCCGCCCGCGAGGATGCCCGCGCCTTGTCATCTTTTTTCTGCTGCTGGTAGCGCCATTTGCCATAATCCATGATGCGGCAAACCGGCGGCCGCGCATTGGGCGCAACCTCAACCAGATCCAACCCCAGCTCCCGCGCCCGCCGAAGTGCGTCGGCGGTGGTCGTGGAACCAATCTTGTTCTCTTGCTCATCGATCAGGAAAATCGGTGAAATCCTGATCTGCTCGTTGTGCCGAAAATTTGTAGAAATGGCCTTTCTCTCCTAATAAACGCTCTGTAGCCGCCGGACACCGGTCCAAAATCGACGGCCGACGTGTCCATCACACGATGGCACACCCACGCACCATAAACCTTCTCCGCGACGATGGGAACCGCAAACATTAAGACGTCTGACATGGAGCCCGGTTCGCCCGGAAGTTTTTATGGTCTGGTCCATTGTCCCACAGGACAAATTGGAACAGTGCCATAATGAACGGATATCGGACGTTTTGCAAGCGGCTCATTGAATTTTATCGCTGTCGGCATCCGCGCCGTCTTCCACGCCAGGGTCGCAAAAGAGGTGAACCGGCGTCTTGGGCGCGCGATCGAACCATGTGCCCACTCCCCAACGAGCCGGAAGCGTCAGCGACGGGCCGCGTCGCATGGGGCGTTCAACCAAATCATGGATGCGCCCCCAGCGCCGGTTTGTCCGCATCCTCGCGCACTTTCACCTTTAGCGGCGCGACATATTCCAGCAAGCCTGTCCCCATCAGCTCCCGCAATTCATCCGGCAGGGCATGGCCCTGTTCGGGCAGGGGGGTGCGAAGGCGATAATCTCCCTTGGCCTGATCGACAAATAACATCGCCGCCGGCCCGGCCGTAAGCCGCAGCGTATCGCGCAGCCCCTCATCGCCAAACCCCGCCGACAGTGCGTTATGATCCCCCCGCGCCGCCTCACCTTCCACGTCCTTGGCGCTGATCAACATCTGATGCCGCTGTTTGCCCGTCGGATCGCAGACGATGTTGTTCAACCACATGCTGCGGGATCTTGACGCGCTGAGCGTCAATACCGGCGACACATACGGCGTGAGGATCGTGTTGTTCGCCAGCCAGATCGTCCCATCGTGCTGCCGTTTGCCATCCTGCCCGAAATGAATGACGCCCCGGTTCCCCGCCATGCCCTTCGCCTTGACAATGACGCATCCCACGATGGCCGCATCGCTGCCGGGCACGGCGGTGTCGGCCGCGTCCACCAGGTCAAACTCCCGGTTGGCCGAGTCATGGACATAACACGCCATCACAACCGTCACATGCGCCCGGCTCTTGATGTTGTGTCCGGTGATGCTGTCAGACACCTCGCAGCCGACGATCTTCACGCTCGTCCCGCCCAGATACAGATTGTGGTTGTACCCCGGTTCCTTTTCGCTGCCGTTGTGGTGAATGCGGCAGCGCTCGATCAACTGGTTGACGGCCGACTTTTGCGTCCCATCCCCGTTGGACATGATCCCCATGTCGTTGTCATGAATGTCGCAGTCGCGGATCGTGACGTCGTTGGCCTGGTTGATGCGAACGCCCGCGCCGTTGTGCGACTGGTTGTGCGCTCCGGACAGCTCAAACCCCTCCAGCGTGCATCCATCCGCGCCGCGATTGAATTGCACAATGGCCCGCGGCGTGCTTCCCCGCCCGCTGTACTCAAACCCATCTCCCCGCAGCGCGATGCGTCCAGCGCCTTGGGCCGCCCGGATCGTCAGGCGCGGCGTCTTCACATATAGAGCCACCCGCTCATACGCTTGTCCGTCGCGGGCGGGATGGACCAAAATCAAATCCCCGGCCCGCGCCTTGGCCAGGGCATCCTCGATCCGCGCGAACGCCTGTCCGGGTCCCACCTGCAATTCGGCCGCGTGGATCGTGGCGGGCGGGATGAGAAAAGGCCACACAAGGCAAAGCCAAGGCAAGGCGCTTGCATACGGGGAATGAATGATTCGCGGGTTCATGGGAGTAGGAACGGGGACGCAGCTAGTAATGTGGTTTCTTCACCGGACGAAGGGGTATGAAAGAAACCTACATGCGTCCGCGGTTCTACGCATGGCAATGCTCCTGTCTTCATGACACGGCCGACGGCGGTGACTTCGAGACTGTAACGGTTTACTCCTGAAATTATTTGCGAAAACCGCTTTCAACCGCCGCCGTTCTTCCCCGGCGCCGTCAGATAGTGTAACAGCCCATTCATCCGCTCGGCCTCCCTGGGCGTGTCGTGGCGAAGGAGGGACCATGCTTCGGCGGCGAAGGCGCAGGCCTCATCGCGTCGGCCGGTGGTGGCGAGGTCCTTCAGGGCTCTGACCAGCAGTTTGTTTAATTTCGTCAATTGCTCATCGCTGTGGTTGCATTCATCGGGCATCGAATCCATCTCGTGGTGAAACCATGGGTGAATCATCCCCCGCCGATCATAGGCGTGGCTTGGGGGGCAGTCTGGTTGGGTGTGGCTGGCTCTAGGAGGCGCGCACGCAGTAAGCGGTTGCGTACAGGAGTAAAAAACCGCTTACTTCGTGCGCGGCTCCTTGGCTTGCCAATCAGTCACTCCGCCACCATCGACTCGACTGCGCCATAAGGCATGAAGAAGGCCGCGGGCAAAATGCCCGCGGCCGGTTCTGCGGTTGGATCTTGTGATCAACCTGTGTGCAGCGCGTTGCTTAGTAGCGTTCGCGTCGGCCGCCGCCCCCGCCGCCGCCGAAGCCGCCGCGACCGCCGCCCGAGCCACCGCGTCCGCCGCCGAAGCCGCCACGTCCGCCGCCGCCGCCGCCGTAGCCACCGCCGCCACGAGGACGATCCTCACGGGGCTTGGCTTCATTGACGGTCAGCGCGCGCCCTTCGTGCTGCTGTCCGTTGAGGGCGGCAATGGCGGCCTGAGCCTCCTCGTCGCTGCCCATCTCCACGAAGCCGAAGCCCTTGCTTCGACCCGTGTCGCGGTCGCTGATGATTTCAGCGCTGGCCACGGTGCCATGCTGTGAAAAAAGCTGCTCGAGCGTCGAACTGTCAACGCTATAAGCCAGATTCCCGACATACAACTTCTTGCCCATGAGGTCTCCTTTGAGTTGGGCAGTGCGGATCCGTCTTTTACTTTCCGGATCGCAAACGAAAGAGGCCGACGTTTCCGGCCTGGGAAGGTGGCAAGGCGATGAGAACCTCGATGCCGACAGAGAACATTACGGAACTGGCGCGCAGCGAACTCGATTCGATTACCGACCGGACACCAGTTTATCATGCAGCGGCGGCAAGTTTCAAGCGGGCGGCCATAATTTTCGGGTTCTTTCAAATCCGCGTTCCCGCGGCATTGGGGAAAATGAACCACGGATGCACGCCGATGAACGCGGATGGGGAAAATCCGTGCTTACCCCTGCATAGTGAGAAACCTATTTTCAGCGAGGTCGTTCAGCGGTGAGCAATAGGATAACCATCGCCCTTTTTTGGGCATTTCGTTAATGGAAGCACGCGCCTCACGTGTCATGGATGGCGCGTGGGGCGGGTTCAATCCTCCAGCGTCTACGCCAGCGTGCCCAGTTCCATTTCGTGAAGACCCTTGCCGGAGGGGACCATCGGGTACACGTGTTCGTGCGGGGCGACGGCGAAATCGACCACGCAAGGTCCCTTGTGCGCCAGCATTTCCTTGACGGTCTTCTCCACGTCGCACTTGTGTTCGCAGTGAATGCCGCGAACACCGAACGCCTCGGCCATCTTGGCGAAATTGGGGTTCTTCATGACCGTCAGTGAGTAACGCCTGCCATAGAACAGGTCCTGCCACTGTTTGACCATTCCCTGGAAGTTGTTGTTGAGGATCGCCACCTTCACGGGGATGTCGAACTCGGCGCAGGTCGCCAGTTCGCTGCAGGTCATCAGGAATGACGCATCGCCGTCGATGTCGATCACCGTCTTGCCCGGCGCGCCCAGCGAAGCGCCCATCGCGCTGGGCAGCCCGAAGCCCATCGTTCCAAGCCCGCCGCTGGTGATCATCTGACGCGGATAGCGCCAGCGGATGAACTGGGCCGCCCACATCTGGTGCTGCCCGACGCCTGTCGAAAACAGGGCGTCACCGCGGGTCTGCCGGTTGATCTCCTCGATGACGTACTGGGGCTTGGCCTCCTCGGTGTCATCCAGGTACTTGAACGGGTATCGCTCCTTCCACGCGTTGATCTTGTCAAACCAGGGCTTGCGATCGCGATGTTCCAGGTGCGGCAGCATGAGCTCCAGGCTCTTGCGGGCATCGCCGACGACCGGGATGTCCACATCGACCGTCTTGCTGATCGAGCTGGGGTCGATGTCGATGTGGATGATCTTCGCCCGCGGCGCGAACGTCGCCAGGTTGCCGGTGACCCGGTCATCAAAACGCGCGCCCACCGCGATGAGGCAATCCGCCTCCTGCACGGCATAGTTGGCGTACGCGCTGCCGTGCATGCCGAGCATGTGCAGCGCGCGGGGGTCCAGTTCGTCGAACGCGCCCAGGCCCAGCAGGGTGGTTGTCACGGGGATGTTCGCCTTGTCGACAATCTTGCGAATCATGTCATGCGCGCCGGCGATGATCGCGCCGCCGCCGACGTACAGGACCGGGCGCTCGCTGCGGTTGATGAGCTCCGCGGCCTGTTCGGCCTGTTTGGCCTGGGCGGGATGCGTCGCCGCCTGCACCTTGCTGGCGCGAATGTGCTCGCGCGGGGTGTCATCGACCTCCTCGGGGCATGCCATGACCGAGATGTCCTTGGGCAAATCGACGACAACCGGCCCGGGGCGCCCACTTGTGGCGACAAGGAACGCCTCGTTGATCACGCGCGGCAGCTCGCGGATGTCCTTCACGAGATAATTCCACTTGGTGCATGGCCGGGTGATGCCGGTGACGTCCGCTTCCTGAAACGCATCGTTGCCGATCATTTTCGTGCCGACCTGTCCGGAGAAGACGATGATCGGCACCGAATCCATTTGCGCCGTCGCCAGCGGGGTGACGGTGTTGGTCGCGCCCGGGCCGCTCGTGACCATGCAGACGCCCGGCCGACCGGTCACGCGGGCGTATCCATCGGCGCAGTGGCCGCATCCCTGCTCGTGACGGTTGAGGATCAATTTGGCCGGCGTGCGATACAACTCGTCGAACACAGGCAGAATCGCTCCGCCGGGATAACCGAAGATCGTGTCCACCTTGTGGGTTCCGATGACCATTTCATGCAGGATTTGCGCCCCGCTTTTGCCTTTGTAGCGGGGTTTGTCGCCATGCGATTTTGAAGCGGTCGGCGCCGATTTGGTTTCCAACGTTGCCATAGTAAAGTCCTGTCTGGTTTTAAGCGTCCTGAACCCTTGAACGGCAGACTGTAAAATCTTCCGCCCGGCGGTTCAACAATTTTACGATTGAAACGGATGAAATACGTTTGTTCGGAGGGGAAAGCGAAGGCTGGCTCCGAACAGTCAAGGCGGGCCGGTCGCGGCGGCTCAGCAAGTGAGGCGCCATCAAAGCCGGCCTATCGTACGACCACCGTAAGGGCCGCAAGTCGGAGGGTGAGGAGCAGCATGCCCGGAATCATATCGGCTTTTTCCCTGGAGGCAAGCTTTTATTTTCTTCCGGGCCAACATCGTTAGACTCGCGGGCATGCGATCGTCACGGCTGATGATTGGAGCGATGAGCGGCACGAGCGCCGATGGCGTTGATGTCGCCCTTGTGCGCGTGGGGGACAACTGGCCGCGCCCGACGGTGGAACTGCTCGCCCATCACCATCTTCCGTATTCGCCCGAACTAAAGCGGCGGATTTTCGCCGTGCGGGATGAAGAAAAGGTGGCGCTGGGTGAATTGGGGCAATTGGGACGCGAGATCACCCTTGCGCATGCCCAGGCCATCAATGAGGTTCTCGAATCGAATCGACTGTCGCCCGACGAAATCGCCACCGTCGCCGCGCATGGGCAAACGCTCTTTCACGCGCCACCGATCACGATTCAGTGGTTGGATCCGGCGCTGCTGGCGGCGCGGGTGGGTTGCGCCGTCGTCAGCGACTTTCGCCGCGCCGATTGCGCCGCCGGCGGCCAGGGCGCGCCGCTCGTGCCTTTCGCGGATTGGGTGATGTATTCGCATCAAGAAAAAAACCGCGTGCTGCTCAACCTCGGCGGGATCGCCAACATCACCTGCCTTCGCGCCGGCGCGCCTTTGGAGAAAACCATCGCTTTCGACACCGGTCCGGCCAACTGCATCAGCGATTGGCTCATGCGAACGGTCGCGCCGGAATCGAGGGGATTCGACGCCGATGGCGCGCTCGCCCTGCGGGGCATCGCCAACGAGGAGCTTGTCGAAAGGGTGCTGGCCGCGGATTATTTTCAATCGCCGCCTCCCAAATCCACCGATGGTCCGGCGATGATCCAACTGTTCCGCGAAGCCGCGGCGGACAAGGGGCGCCTGACGCTGGAAGACCAGTTCGCCACCGCCTGCCGCATCAGCGGCGAGGCCGTGCTTCGCGCCATTCAGTCGTTCGTGCCGGGACCAGTGGATGAATTGATCGTCAGCGGCGGCGGGGCGCGCAATCAAGCCATGATGAACAGCTTGGTATCCGGAAAAATCGCTTCAATCCAAACAGCCGCAAATAGTGACGCAAAGGAGGCCATCGCATTTGCGCTGCTTGGCGCGGCCACGTTGGAAGGCATCGCATCCAATGTTCCGCGTTGCACAGGCGCGAATCGTTCGGTTGCGCTGGGGAGCGTGACGCCGAAGCCTTGAACAACGTGGCACGGGCGGCCCGCCCGTGAGTTTGGGTACCCCCAAACTAATGGATGTTTGCGACGTAACGAAGACCACGGCCAAGCTGGCCGTGCCACATCCTGTCCGACGCGCCGCTCGCACATGCGCGGCATGATCGGCGAGATGGCGTTGGATGTTCGATGTTGACTGTTCGATGTTCACATTTGGAAATAGCCCATGGACGACCGTTCAAACTTAATGACCGAACGCCGCCTCGACGCCTCAATGGCGCTCGATGCGATGAGCATCACCGATGCCGTGGCATTGATGAATGCACAGGATCGTCTGGCCGTGGAGGCCGTCGATTCGCAGCGCGAGCCCATCGCGGAGGCGGTTGAATTGGTCGTCGCCGCCGTCCGCGCCGGCGGGCGATTGATCTATGTGGGCGCGGGTACCAGCGGCCGCCTCGGCGTGCTCGATGCCGCCGAGTGCCCGCCGACTTTCCGCACCGCGCCGCAGATGGTGCAAGGGATCATCGCCGGCGGCGAGGCGGCGATGTTCCGCTCGCAGGAGGGCGTGGAGGACAGCGCCGACGACGGGGCCGCCGCGATGGATGAAAAGCAGGTCGCCGCGAGCGATGTCGTCATGGGCATCGCCGCCGGCGGCACCACGCCTTTCGTTCATGGCGCATTGCGCCGGGCAACCGAACGTGGTGCCAGGACAATCTTCCTCAGTTGCGTGCAAAAAGTGCCCGATGAATCGCCCGTCGATGTCGTCATCCGTCCGATCACCGGCCCGGAGGTGCTCACCGGCAGCACCCGCCTCAAAGCCGGCACCGCCACGAAGCTGATCCTCAACACGATCACCACCGTGGCGATGGTCCAGCTTGGCAAAGTGTACGAAAACCTGATGGTTGATCTTTCCGCGAGCAACCAGAAGCTCCAGGAGCGCGGCGCGCGAATCGTCTCCATCCTCACCGGCCTCGACCGCGATCAGGCGATGCGCCTTCTGCAACAAGCCGACGGCCATGTGAAAGTCGCGGTCGTCATGCACAAACAACGAGTCGATGCCTCGAATGCCCGTGAAATCCTGGGGTATCACGCCGGCCGGCTCCGATCGGCGCTGGAGGCGTGATGAATGTGTTCTCTTGGAACTGGTGGGTGCACAGCGACGCCGGGCTGGCCGCGCGAATCGGCATCGGCGCAGTCATCTTTGCCCTCCTCGCCTGGGTGGATTGGCGGCGCAACGGTCCTGGGGCGCGCCGCTGGCGGGAATACCTGTTTCTCCTCTTCACCGTCGCCGCCGCATTGATCTACGGCGCGCTGAACGATCAGATCACCTCGCGCATCTCGTGGGAATACTTTTACTATGGCAAGGGATTGGCCGATGCTCTGCCTCCGGGCGCGGAGCATTCGGCGGCCCTGCACTGGGAGGCGGCCAAAATCGGAATGAAAGCGACGTGGACGGCCGGCCTGATCATCGGCGTCGCGCTGCTCATCGCCAACAACCCTCGGCGAGACAGGCGTCAACTCTCATATGGCACACTCGTCGGATGCCTGTGTCTGGTCTTTCTCGTCTGTGTAGTCTTCGCGGTGCTGCTCGGGATCACAGGGTACTTGGGTTGGCTGACTCCATTCTCCCACGATTTCAGTGAGATGGTCCGGCGCAATGAGTTTCGCCCCCATCGTTTCATGGCCGTCTTCGGCGTGCATTTGGGAGGATACGTCGGCGGGCTGGCGGGGGCTGCTTTGGCAGCGGTATGGATTCTTACGCAACGCAAAAATCATTCATGAGCTTTGCGTGGTGGAATGAGCAAGGCGTCTGTCCTATTGTTTTCCGATCCAAATTACTCTCGCGGAGATTCATTCATGAAAGTCATTCGCATGCACTCGTTCGGCGGGCCGGAGGTTTTGAAGCTGGAGGAGACGGGCGACCTCCGCGCGGGGGAGGGGCAGGTCGTGGTTGACCTCAAAGCGATCGGCGTCAATCCCGTGGAGGTGTACATCCGCAAGGGCATTTATGGGGAAAAGAAGTTTCCCTACACGCCGGGTACGGATGCGGCCGGCGTGGTGCGGCAAGTCGGCGCGGGCGTCACGGCATTCAAGCCCGGTGACCGCGTCTATACCTACGGCGCGTTCAGCGGAACCTATGCCCAGCAGGCGCTTTGTTCGGCCGATCAGGTATTTGCGCTGCCGGACAAGACAAGCTTCGCCGAAGGGGCAGCCCTTGGGGTGCCCTTCGGGACCGCATACTATGGGTTGTTTAATCGAGCTCAACCCAAGCCCGGCGAAACCGTCCTTGTTCACGGCGCGACCGGCGGCGTCGGAACTGCGGCGGTGCAAATGGCGGCGGCGTTCGGCTTAACGGTCATCGGCACCGGCGGCAGCGACGCCGGACGCAAGCTCATTAAGGAATTGGGCGCGCATCATGTCCTCGATCATCACGATTCCAATTACCTCAAGCAGATCATGGAGGTCACTGGAGGGCAGGGGGTCAACATTATCCTCGAAATGCTCGCCAACGTGAACCTGGGCAAGGATTTAGGGATTCTCTCCAAGTTCGGGCGCGTCATTGTCATCGGCAGTCGCGGGCCTGTTGAGGTCGATCCCCGGCTGACGATGGGCCGCAACGCGGAAATCCGCGGGATGACGCTCATGAACGCGACGCCGGCGGAATTGCGAGGCATACATGCCGCCATCGCCGCCGGTCTTCGCAATGGCACCCTCCGGGCGATCATCGACGAGGAAATCCCCCTTGCCGAGGCTGGTCGGGCACATGAAAAGGTCATGAAAGACGGTTCACACGGGAAAATTGTGCTGATTCCCTGACCCAATCGGCCGATGGTCAACAAACCGGCTGGCTTTGTGTAATAAAAGGCGGGGTGAGGCGTTGTATGGAGAGCAACGTCCGACAATTGAGGGGTGTACCATTGCTGTCAGGCAGGTGAGGCATGAACGCGCGGAAGATCGTGGAATGTAAAAATCGAGGAAGTGGGATCGCTGGCCAGGGATTTACGCTGGTCGAGCTTCTTGTGGTCATCGGCATCATCGGCATGTTGATCGCGCTGCTGCTGCCGGCGCTGAACCGCGCCCAGGCGGCGGCCAAGCAGGTGCAATGCGCGTCGAACATGCGGCAGATCGGCTTTGCCCTCCTGGCCTATTCCAACAACAACCGCGGCTGGCTGTTCCCCGCCGGTCTGCCTGAATATGGGGCACGCTCGCTGAACCCCGGCGATCCTGCGGATGTTTACACCGAGGCCGAGCGGGAAAAACGCTGGCCGGTCTATGTGCTTGATCCGCCGGTCTGGAACAACAAGATCCTTCTGTGTCCCGCCGACGATCAGCCGGTCGAGCAGCATTCCTACATGCTCAACAACCATCTGGCGATGAAGGATGTCCGCTACGGCAGCAGGGATTTGAATGATCGTTCGCCGTCCGAGGTGGTGGTGATGGGGGAGAAGAAATCGACCTGTGCCGACTACTACATGGAAGTCGGCGACTTCAACTCGAAGGTGGAGCTTTATCGTCACGGCCTGAGCCTTGGATCCAACTACCTGTTTCTCGACATTCACGTCGCGACGCTCGGCAAGATGGACGCCGCACGGGCGTGGGATCCGTGGGAAGCGAATCCCGACCTCGGCGACCCGGTGGACGGGGATCCGTGAGCGACGGCGGGGTTTGGTCGGACACCCATCTGTATGGATGCGCCGAAAGACCGTAAAGGTTGTGGCGAGGAAAGCGTTGATTGTCGATGGCGCAAAAGCAGCAGGACATCCCCATTGTTTTGAGCCTTCTGATCCTGGCGGCATGCCTGGCATTGGGGGGATGGTTCGTGTGGGGATATTTCCGCTCACCTGCCGACAAGGTGGTCGCGGTGATTGAAACGCCTCAGCCGGCCACCCGGCCGCAGCGGGCGGAACGCGCCCCGCGCCGCGCGCCTCGTCCGCGAGCCACGCCCCCGAAGCCGCGCCCATTCAATGAAGGTATCCGTCGTGAAAGCCGCACGCGCTGGCTGGTGCGGGCGGACAATGTCTTGGTCCGCGCGGAGGTTCCGGCCGAGGGAGATCCCAGGCTTGAGTACTGGATGGTGGACCTGCTCAGCGAGCCTCACCGCGACGCGGCGAAGGCACGCGAGGCCATTCTGGAGGATCGAAGCCTCGCCAAGCCATTGGGGTTGTCCGCCGGACAAGTGTCGGACCTGGAAAAAGTTCAGTTGACCGGCAACCTCAAACTGTCGGCCGGTGATCTGCGAGTTCTGGACGCCACGCCCGAGCAGGTCAAGCAATTGCAATTGGTCACCATCACCAGCCGCGTGCCGCTTGAGTCGGCCGAGGATCAGGCGCTGGGCAAGACACTTGCCGAGTTTGTCCATGCCACCGACCGGGAAGCGCGTCTGGCGGCGGAGCGCGCGGTTGTCGCGTCCGTGCGGGAGATCGCCGCCAAACATCGGGCGGAGATCAAGAAATCCCAGGATGAGCAACTGACGATCCTGACCGACATCCTCACCCCGCAGCGCGTTGAGCAATTCAAGTCGCTTGTCCCGCAAGCCGAACCCACACCCGCCACGGCGCCATCGCCGCCGGCCACGAACCCCGCGTAGAACCAGGCGCTGCGATTGCCGGATGACCGGTCTATTCCTCCTCACTACAATCATGCCGTGAAGGCAAAACCGGCATTCCACCCCTTGTCACGGGGCGGCGAAATCATTGGGGAGCGCTCGTGATCGATCTGTCACCCAAGACCCTCCTGTCGGCCTACGCGCAGGGCGTGTTTCCGATGACCGACCAGGATGGGCAAACCCGCTGGTATACCGCCAATCCGCGCGGCATCATTCCGCTGGAGGAGTTTCATGTTCCACACACGCTCCGCGCCGTCATTCGCAGGGGGATATTTCAAGTGACTGTCGACCGGGACTTTGAGGGGATCGTCCGCGCCTGCATGCTCGCCCGCCGTGAGGGGAGTTGGATCAGCGATACCCTCGTCCGCGCCTATCGACGCCTGCACGATTGCGGCAACGCCCACAGCGTCGAAGTCCGGCGGGATGGCGAGCTGGCGGGGGGGTTGTATGGCGTCAGCCTCGGCGGCGCCTTTTTCGGCGAAAGCATGTTCCACCACCAGCGCGACGCCAGCAAAGTGGCGCTGGTTCACCTGGTGGAGCGCCTCAAGCAGCGTGGTTACCTGCTCCTGGACACGCAGGCGAATACCCCGCATCTGAAGCGATTTGGCTGCATTGACGTGCCGGCCAGCGAGTACATGCGCCTTCTCGATGCGGCGTTGAAGCGGACGTGTGCGTTTGTGTGAACCGTAGTGAGCCGTAAGCGTAAGCGACGATGCATGTCTCATCTCCCTCCCCCGGTATGTCCGGGGGAGGGCAGGGGAGGGGGTCTTCGTGTGAATGGCGCGAACCCCCTCCCCGACCCTCCCCCGGAGTACCGGTGGAGGGAGGAAAGCGAGATTGTGGATGTCCTGAACAGACTTGCCATCCACATCGTCACGCCTTGTTTGAGCATTGCCCCTCTTCTATAGTGTGACCCACTCGTAAGGACATCCATGTACCAATATTTGAAGAAAAACCAGAAGAAGATTCTCGCCGTGTTCGCGGCGGGGTTGATGATCGTGTTCATCCTGCCGGCCGGGATGGGTCGGTTCGGCAACCAGGGGAACGCCGTCGTCGGCAACGCCGGCAAGGATGCGATCCATTCCATCGACCTCTACCACGCCTCACAGCAGTGGGATGCGCTTCAGCGACAGATTTACATCGTTGTCCTTGCACAAGGGCAGCCGAGGCTCGCGCCCCTCTCGACGCAACTGGGTCTGGCGGCGCAGCAGGCGATCGACTCGCATCGTGAGATGTACCTGCTGCTTCAACTCGAAGCCCGTCGGATGGGCGTCCGCGTCAGCGTGGACCGCCTCGAATCGCTCCTTCAGCAGCGGATCTACACCATCCAGGGAAACCAGCCGGTCCCTTATGCGGAGATCAAGGATCCGGACGTCAAGGAGGCGATTCACCAGACGGTGGCGAACTTCATGCTCGTCCAGAACGCCGCCGAGCGGGCGGCCAGTGTGGTCAAAATCAGCGAGCCCATGCTCCACCAGGCGCTGGCGACCCAGTGGCAGCGCCTGACGCTTGATGTTGGCGACTATGCCGCGGCCGATTTCCTCAAGCAGGTGAAGGAACCAACCGAAAAGCAGCTTGAGGAGCAATTCAACAAATACGCCGCCATTGCCCCGGACTCGCCGACCAATCCGATGGGCTTCGGCTACCGCTATCCGGATCGCGTCAAGCTTCAGACGATCCGCATCGCCCGCGCCGCCGTCCGCGACGCCGTGCTGCGCCAAACCGACGAATACAACTGGAAGGTCAAGGCTTACGACTATTACATGCAGCATCCCGAGCGCTATCAGAGCTCGCCGGAGGACAAGCCGACGACCTCCCCCAGCGCGCTGGGACCGGGCGCGCCGCTGTCCCTCGATGGCGCCACCACCGCGCCATCCACCCGTCCGACGACGCGACCCTTCGAGGAGGTGTACGGCGACATTCACGATCAGCTTGTGAAGGCGGCGACCGACCAGTTGCTTGAAGACATTCAAAAGTCGATCGAATCGCAAATGCACCGTGATTTCGAGGTGTGGAAGCCCACGACGCAGGCCGCCGCTTCCTCGCATCCGTCGCGCGCGGCGTCGCCGGCCGTTGCGTACACCAGTTTCGCTTACCTTCAGAAGCTCGCCGGTCAAATCGAGGATCAATTCCACGTTCGTCCAACCGTCGCCGATGTTGACCAGTTCAAGGGCGCGGCCGAGTTGGCGGCCATCGATGGGATCGGGACCGCCCACCTTCCCGGCGAGCAGGATACCACGCAACTGAGTGCCACCGGCACGCCGTTCGCCACCTATGCCGTCGCCGACGCCGCCGACTTGATGCCCAATCCGTCGGCCAACCCCAGCGCGCTGCCGCTGAACAAGCTCTCGATGGCCATGCGGGACTCCCTCCAGGACACCTATTATTTCCGTCTCACCGCCGTTGACCCCTCCCATCCGGCCAAGTCGCTGGCGGATGTGCGGGCCCGCGTCGCTGCCGATGTGAAAATCGAGGAAGCCTATGACCTGGCGAAGCGGAAGGCCGATGCGTTGCTGGAGGCGGCCACGAAGCAAACCCTGGCCGATGCGTGTAAGGCGCTGGGTGTGAAGATGGTCGTGGCCGGTCCGGTATCGCAGCAGTCGCCGATCATTCCTGATTATTCACTTCCCACGGGCGCCCGGCAGGAGTTTCTAGATGCCGCCGCCGGTCTGCTGACGCAGGTCGCCAAGTCCGACGACAAACACCCACTGAAGCTTGTGGAATTGCCGCAGGCGAGGAAGGTGGCGGTTATTCAATTGAAGGACGTCGATCCGATGTGGGATGCCCAGACCCGCAGCGCTTTTGGCGCCTATGCCGAGCAAAGCCTGGCCGGCGAGATGCGCCAGACCGTGCTCACCGACTGGTTCGACTACGACGCCCTCGTCAAGCGTCTCAGCTATGTGCCCGTGAAGACCGATGAGCAGTCGTGAGCGATTCTGGCGAGCGACCGGCGGCGTTGTGGGGCCGGTGGTATCCTGCGGACCAGGGTGTTTCAATTCTCCTTGGTAGGGGCGGCTTCAGCCGCACTGCTGTGAACATCTTCACATGGCCAATTTG
>CAYTAP010000095.1:10090-16646 GCA_964435775.1 uncultured Tepidisphaeraceae bacterium | reverse complement strand
GGGTGCGAGGGCGCAAACGTTGTCTACTCCCGTGGGTTTATATCGCTTGCATCGTTTATACCGAGACGTGGGATGCGGCGGGTACGAATATCCCCACCTCTGATAATATGGGTAATTGACGCAATATCCCGGCTTCCCTAGACTTCCCTTCGACAACGGAGCTGGGTTTTTGGCTGTTTTGTAGCGAGGGTGTCGCTCAAGGGAGAAAGTGCAAAATGTTGCGGAAGTTAAAGAAACGAATCGAATCAAAGCAGCGAGACCCGCGGATGGCGGTCAACGTTCTTCGCTCGGCCGGGGCGTCGGCGGCGCGGGTCATGATGGAGTCATTGGAAGAGCGCCGGCTGCTCAGCGGCGCGGGGCAACTTGATGCGCAATTCGGCGGGGGATTGGGATATACCCGCGTCGATTTCGGCGTGGAGGCCTACGCGGCACAGGTCGCGGTGCAGGCCGACGGGAAAATCGTCGCGGTCGGCGGCACGAAAACCTCGGGCACCCCCGACGGCGACGACTGGGCGATTGCCCGTCTCAACGCCAACGGCACGCTCGACACGAGCTTCGGCAACAACGGCAAGATCATCATGGACTGGGGCGGGCAGTATGACGAGGCGTTCAGCGTCCTCATTCAGCCGGATGGAAAGATCCTGATCGCGGGTGATGTGACGATCAACGGCAATCAGAACGCCGCGATCATCCGTCTGAAAGTCGATGGTTCGCTGGACAACACCTTCGGCAACGGCGGCAAGGTCATCCAGGACTTCTACACGACGCCACACAATTACTATCGAACGTCGGACACGTTCCGGCAGATCAAGCTCGATTCGTCGGGGCGGATTGTGGCGGCGGGGACGGCGGCCGGGCCGGACGGCAATCAATATGCGGTGGCCCGTTACAACCTTAACGGCACGCTCGACAATTCCTTCGGCAACGCCGGAATCCGTCTTGTGCGATTCCCCGACGCCACCGCGGCCACCCTGCAGTCAATGACCTTGCAGTCCGATGGACGAATCCTCCTTGGTGGCGAGATGACCTATGGAAGCGCCGGCAGCGACTTCGGCATCGCGCGGGTCAACACCAACGGAAGCGTCGATACGTCGTTCAGCATCGGACTCGACTCCGGCGGCTCGCGTGACATCGCATGGGGCCTGGCCGTTCAGGGCGACGGGAAGATCGTCGTCACCGGCGAGATGACCAAGAACGGACAGTACATCTTCGGCACCGCCCGCTACACGTCCAATGGCGTGTTGGACAGCTCCTTCGGCGACGGCGGCAAGGTGCTTTTCGATTACAACTCTTCTCAGTCGGATGTGCCGCGGGATGTGATTGTGCAGGACGACGGCAAGATCATCGTCGTCGGGCGGTTGTTCAATTCGACCAGCGACGCGGGGATCGTTCGATACAATTCCAACGGCACGCTCGACACGAGCTTCAACGGGACGGGGATCGCGACGTTCGATTATGCCGGCGACTTCGACAGCGCCGAGGGGATTGCGATTCAGCCGGATGGGAAGCTCGTCATCGCAGGGGAGGATAAGAACAACGACAAGATCAACTTCCTGGTGTTGCGGTATCTCGCGGCGGATCCCGTTGCGACGCCGCCGAGTGTCCCGGCCGACCCGAGCGCGGTGTATCTCAGCGGCCTTACCCCTTCGACCACGGTCAACGGCTGGGGACCTTATGAGCGGGATCAAAGCAATGGGGAAAACAATGCCGGCGACGGGCGGACGATCAGCCTGCGCGGCGTGACCTACGCCAAGGGCCTTGGCGTGCATGGCAGCTCGCAGCTCATCTACAACCTCGGCGGGTCGTACCTGTCGTTCGCTTCGGATATCGGCATTGATGATGAAGTCGGCGGGCGCGGCTCGGTCGTGTTCCAGGTGTACGCCGATGGGAACAAGATTTACGACAGCGGGCTTGTGACGGGAACCAGCGCCGCCAAGTCGCTCAATCTCAACGTCAGCGGCGTCAACCAGTTGAAGCTCGTCGTCACCGACGGCGGCGATGGATTCAATTTCGACCACTCCGACTGGGCCAACGCGCGTCTGATGGTCAACCCGAATCCCACGCCGACGCCCACTCCCACGCCAACGCCCACTCCGACTCCCACGCCGACGGGCACGACGTATCTCAGCGAGCTTAATCCGACCTCGGCCACCAACGGCTATGGACCATTCGAGCGCAACCAGAGCAACGGCGAAAATGGCGCCAATGACGGCCGCACAATCACGCTCAACGGCGTCACCTACGCCAAGGGGCTTGGCGTTCATGGCAACTCATCGCTCACCTACAACCTGGCCGGCGGCTATGACAGCTTCACTTCCGACATCGGGATTGATGATGAAGTGGGCGACAAGGGATCGGTGGTGTTCCAGGTTTTCGCCGATGGGGCGAAGATTTACGATTCGGGACTGATGACCGGCGGCTCGGCGACACGGCAGGTCGCGTTGAATGTTGCGGGGGTCAACCAATTACGGCTCGTCGTCACCGACGGCGGCGACAACTATTACTTCGATCACGCCGACTGGGCGGGCGCCCGGATGACGATCGCGCCAACCCCCACGCCAACCCCGACCCCGACCCCGACTCCGACGCCGACACCAACCCCGACGCCCACCCCTTGGTATCTCGGCGATCACAAGAACCTGGTCTCCCCCGTGACCAACGGCTATGGCCCGGCGGAGTTCAATCAGAGCAACGGCGAGGACGCCGCCAACGACGGCAATCCGATCACCCTCAACGGTGTGAGCTACGCCAAGGGACTCGGCGTGCACGGCAACTCGGAAGTGATCGTTCAAGCCAACAAGGATTTTTCGTGGTTCCTTGCCGATATTGGTATTGACGATGAGGTGGGCAATCGTGGGTCGGTGGTCTTCCAGGCGTATGCCGATGGGACCAAGGTCTATGATTCCGGCCTGATGACCGGTTCATCGGCGACCAAGGGCGTGAAAGTGAATCTGGTCGGCGTCAACCAGTTGAAGCTGGTCGTGACCGATGGCGGCAACGGTTTTGATTTTGACCACGCCGACTGGGCGGATGCGCGGTTTTACGGCCTGGCCGACCTGAACAACGTGTAGAGCGCGGAGCATTTTGTTCAGCGGGCAATGCATGAAAGGTGATGATCTTGGATCATCAGTTGTGCCGGTTCGACTCTCATTTCCTCCCCCGGTACGCCGGGGGAGGGCAGGGAGGGGTGTTCTTTCAGTGTGAAGAGACCCCCTCCCCAACCCTCCCCCGTTGGGTACAACGGAGGAGGGGGTAAGAGCGGGAGCGATCACCGTTGGTGTATGTAGCTTGAGTCCCACCACTTCCAGCGAGCCCTATCCATGCCTTTACGACTTCTGGAACGAATCCAACGCGTCAAGCACTTCTGGCTCGGGCCCTCCCAGCGCCAGGTCGATGACGCGAAGCGCGCCCTCGGCGGGCGCGAGTATTACCAGCTTTACGATGACCTCTACCGGGAGGTCTCCAGCGCGGGGGGCAGCGAGGAGCGCGAGCGGGTGCTGGCTGACGCGCGGGCGCTTGTCCATGGCGACTTCGAGCGCGTCCGCGCCGCCGGTTTGGTCCCCGCCTCTCCGGCCGATCTGATCGACCTCGGCTGCGGCGAGGGGTACAACGCGACGCACTTTGCCCGAATGGGCTATCGCGTGACCGGTATCGACATTTCCCCCACGATCATCGCCGCCGCCTCGCGCCAGGCCGGGGAACAATCGCTCGCCATCGACTATCGCGTTGGGAATGTCATGGAACTGTCGGACTTTGCCGATGGGTCGTTCGGGATCGCCGTCGATACCGGCTGCCTTCACATGCTCGTCCGCACGGAGCACCGCAAGCGCTATCTGTCGACCGTGCGGCGAATCCTGAAGCCCGCCGGCGTTTTCTTCCTTTTCCAGCGGGTGGCGGCGTCGGATGTGACGATAGAGGATGAGGAAGCGGAGATTCTCAAAAGCGTGACGCTCGTGCAGAAAACCTTCACGGGCAATCGGGGGTCGGATGTGAAACTCCGCGGCTGCGGCTTCCGCAACGCGTCGATGCGGCAATATCATCAGGAACTGGCCGATGCGGGCTTTGAGACAATCGCCGATTACCATGACGACAAGGCGCACAAGCCATTTGCAATGGTGCTGGGACGAAGGCGCGCGGAGAAATGATGTATCGCCGAGACGCGGAGAACGCGAATTTGTCACGAAGTCACAAAGTCATAAAGAGGCGCTTGGTGATTGATGCTGTTTGAAACAAGGGCCTCCTCGATCAAAATAAAAACAGGAAATAGTGCGAATAGCAATGCGGCGCTCCCGTCAAGTGAATCTCTTCGTGTCTTTGTGTCTTGGTGGCGCATTAGCCTTCTCGCGTCCCCGCGGTGAATAGTGTCTTCAGCAAGGATGCGGTTTTTGTGCGAACACTCGTTTTCAACGCGCAGCGGATGAGCGGCAAGCGGACGGCCGTGGGGCATCACGTCGAATACCTCACGCGGCAATGGAGCCGCACGTCGGTTCCCTTTGACCGCATCGTCCTGATGAGCAACGGGGAATTGCATGTCGATGGGTTGGGGACGACGACGCCCGTGGAGTTTTGCACTTTTGGCGCCAAGCGCTCCAATCTCCTTTGGGAGCAATGGTCGCTTCCCCTCGCCGTTCGCGGGGCGGCGGTGTTGTTCAGCGAATACAACGCGCCGCTCTGGCGCGCGGCGCCGACGGTCGTCGCCAATCACGGCATCTACCAGGCCAACCTCGCCAAAACGTTTTCATGGGTCCAGCGCCTCCGCTCGACGCCCCTCAACAAGGCCAGCGTCCATCGCGCCGATCGGGTGATCGCCAATTCGCTTTCCACCAAGTCCGATCTGATGGACTATTGGAACCTGCCGGAGGGGAAGATCGACCTGGTTTACCCGGCCGCCGCCGACCTGTTCTTTGAATCCAAGGATCCGGCCGCCGTCGATGCCGAGGTCGCGGCGGTGTTCGGGCGGCGCGTCCCGTATCTGATATTTGTGGGCAAACTGTCGCGCCGGCGCAATGTCCCCAATTTGATCGAAGCCTTCGGCGTCGCGCGAAAGCGATTGACCCTGCCTCATCACCTGCTCGTCATCGGACCCAACACCAGCGACCTGCCAATGGATGACATGATCGCCTCCAGCGGCGCGGCCGACTTTATCCGATATCTTCCCTATATGGAGCAATCGAAGCTCGCGCTGCTGTACGCCGGGGCCGACGTGTTCGTGCTTCCCAGCACTTATGAGGGGATCAGTTGGACGATGTTCGAGGCAATGGCCAGCGGGGCGGCGGTGCTCGCCGTCGAGCACAAGGCGCTGGCCGAGGGGGGCGCTGATGCGGTGCTGGCGATGCCAACCGCGTCGGTCGAGGATCTCGTTCGCGGGATGGAGATGCTGCTGACCGATGAAGCGCGCCGGCTTCATTACCGGGCGCTGGGGCTTGAGCGCGTGCAGCGCTTCAGCATGGCGCGATGCGCCGCGGACACAATGGCGGTGATCGATCGCGTCGCCGCGCCGAGGGATGATGGATTCAAGTTACCCGGGAGGTCGGCGTGACGCGCATTTCAACGAGTCGAGCAACGTCCGCGGGCGATGACCTGCTCCTTGGCCCGGCCGGCGGCGCTGCGGGAGCCGGTTGGTTGTCGCGGTTATGGCACAGCACCCCGTTGCGCCTGGCGCTGCTGGCGTTCTTCGTTTACAACATCAACTTCAGCTCGGAAACGAGCATGGACACCTACCCCACCCGGTACATGCCCATCAGTCTCGTTACGCAATTCAACCTTGACCTCGACGAGTTCCCGTCGCTGCATCGTTATCCCGATTGGTTTCACGCCTCGCCGGATGAAATCCCCTATTACGTTCAATACCGTCGCGGCCACTACGTCTCCACCTATCCGGCGATGCCCGCGATTTTGTCGGCCCCCATCTACGCGCTGCCCGTGTGGCTGCTCAAGGCGATGGGCGTGCCGATGTCGATGACGATCGCCACGGCGCTCTCGAAGCTCGCGTCGTCGGTCGCCGCCGCGGCGTCGGTGGCGCTGCTCTATTTGGCGCTCGTGCGTTTGATTCGCGCCAGCGGCGCGCTGTGGATTACCGTGATCTACGCATTCGCCACCTGCACCTGGTCATCGAGCAGCCAGGGATTGTGGCAGACGGCGTGGAGCCAGCCGCTGCTTGTCGCGGCGTTTTATTGCCTGATCCGCGCCCGTGAAATGACGCGCCGACACGACACGTTTTTGATTCTCGCTGGGCTGTCGCTGGCGCTGAGCGTCGCCTGCCGCCCGCCTAATGCGGTCATCGCTTTCATCATCGCACTTTATGTTCTCCATCAGCATGTGTTACGCCGTCAGGACATTGATGCCAGGTCGCGCGCCCTTTCCGTCATCCGCTTCGCCATCTTCCCCATCCTGATCGGCGCGTTGCTGGTGGCGTACCAGTTCTATTACTTTGGCAGCCTCACCGGCGGCTATTCCAGCGAAATGAATCGCCTTGAACACGCGGCCGACGCGGGTTTTGCCTTTTCGTATCCCAGCGCCGTCGCCTTCTGGGGGCTGATCGCCAGCCCCAGCCGCG
>CAYTAP010000095.1:0-10080 GCA_964435775.1 uncultured Tepidisphaeraceae bacterium | reverse complement strand
GGCCTCTTGGTGCTGTCGCCGGTGCTTATCTTCTCCGTCGTCGCGATGGGAATCGCCCTCTGGCGTCGGCGCGATCTGCTCATGGTCTATATCTCGATCTCCACCCTCGGCCTGCTGCTGCTGTACTCGACATGGAGCATCTGGTTTGGCGCGTATGGCTATGGCTACCGCTTCCTCGTTGATCTGCTGCCTGGTCTTTGCCTGCTCCTGGTCATCGTCTGGGATCGGGTGAACGCCAGCGGCGCGTTGCGGTCGCTCTTGATCATGGCCGTCGGTATCTCCATTTTCGTGCAGGCCGTCGGCGCATTCTGCTTTCCGTCCGGATGGTATAATAAGCCCGTCAGCGCCGGCGTTGATCACGCCCGCTTGTGGGATTGGACCGATACGGAACTCATGCGCTGCCTGCGCCAAGGTCCGAGATTGCCCCATTCCCTGCGAATGTTGACTGGCGCGGATCAATCACAAGAACCCTCCAACTGAAGATAGGATTTACCCAATGACACCCAGTGTTCCAACAAACGCCAAGCCATCCGCGCATACATGGACTCATTCACCGATCGTCCCCATCCGCGCCGTGCATCTTGACCTCAAGGGACTGCCTCCCACGCCGGCACGGCTGCTGTCGTTGCTCGATCTCTTCGCCGCGTTGCGCTACAACGCCGTGCTTGTCGAATGGGAGGACATGTTCCCCTGGACGGTGGATGAGCGCTTTCGCTGCGAAACCGCTTATTCGCCGGAAGTGGTCAGCCAATTCGTCGCCAAAGCCAAAAGCCTCAACATCGAGTTGATCCCACTCGTGCAATGCCTGGGGCATATGGAAACGTTCCTGCGCCCGATGGATTATGCTCACTTGCGCGAAATCCCCGATCAGTGCGATGGGCTCAACCCGCTCGCCAAAGGCGCGCGGGAGCTTGTTCAGCGACTCGTTGATGACGTGCTTCAGTTGATGCCCGGCATCAAATACTTTCACCTGGGCGGCGATGAGGCATGGACGCTCGGCACGCATCCCGACACCAAAGCCTTCATCGCCGAGCATGGCAAGGCGGAGCTTTATCTTCGACACGTTCGCCCGCTGCTCGACAACCTGGCCGAGCGGTCGATCCGACCGATTCTCTGGCATGACATGATGATGGAGTGGGATCACGCGGCGCTGGGCGAGATGGGGCGGCGCGCCGACTTGTGCGCCTGGGGATATCGCGGCCGGCCGGACAACACGGGCGACCATCACAGCGCGGCGCGTCTTCAGCCGTTCCTCGACGCCAAAGTCCCCCTGTGGGGCGCCGGCGCCTATAAGGGCGCCGATGGGTCGAACATTGATCTGCCGAACATTCCCTCGCGCCGGGAGAACGCCGAGGGATGGGCGGCCATCGCACCCCGGTTTCATTTTCGCGGCCTGATCGCCACGGCTTGGAGTCGGTACAACACCAACATCCAACAGTGCGAACCGATCGACACCTCGCTTGACGCCCTGGCGCTGCTCGGGTTCATTTTCCATGATGGGGTCGCCCCGACGGAACCCGGCGCGATTGACGCCGCGCTGGAGTCGGCCGGGGAACTGGCCGATTTTCGTCGCCGACGGACGATCTTGGAGCAATTTTCCAGATACCGCCGCGACGCATGGCTGCAAGTGCAGGATTTTCGGGAACGCCGGGCGCTGATTAAAAAAGACCCCCGACGGACCGGCACATCCCAGCCTGAAAAGATGATGACGCGCCTGAGCTCGACGGTTCAAAAACTGATTTCATTTGCAAATGATTTTCGACAGGCGATGTCTGGAGCGGTGGATGATGTGTGGATAACTCGCTATCTCGACGAGCGGATCGATCCGATCCAGGAGGAGATGGCGGACTTGCAGCGTAAGTCGTAACACGATTATTTAAAAATAGTTACATGGTATCATCGGCTGGACTTTGGAGCGATGAGGCCGTGTGGAGGGGGATCGTTGGTATAAAGAGAACCTATCCATCCAGAAATCCCATCAATTTTGTCGGCTTGCAATTGAAAATCGCTTCTGTTAAATGAGACGCAATCTCAACAGGAGGATTTTTTAATGGCTCGTTCAAACTCTCTCGGACTGATCTCGGCGGCCACGGTGGCCTTGGCGGCAATGACGGCTTCAACAGCCATGGCGCAGGTAGACAACCTTCGCGTCATCGTTGATACGCCCAACGCCTCGGATACCAATTCCCTCGGCAGCTACGGCTACGACCCGGCGACCAATTCCATCTTCACCGCCACTTACGGATCTGGTGGCGCGGTTCGACGGATCACGAACGTCGATGGGACGGAGACGTCCACCATCCAGGTGTCGGAAAGCCAGACACGTTTGTTTTACACCGACGGCGACACCGATCGCGGCGTCTCGGTCGCCATCCAGTCCGGCATTGTCCTGAATCCCAAGGAGATCGTCGTCGATGGCGTCACCTACCCGGCGTACAGCTTTGCGATCATCAACGATTCGGGCTCGACGTATGTTCCGGCCACCAGCCGCACCATTGATCCGGCGGCCACCAAGCGCGTCTATCGCTACAACCTCCAGGCCGTCGATCCTCTCGCTCAAGCACCGGCACACGCCGACGGGCGCGATGTTTATACAACGCTCGTCACACTGTCGGACATGGGCGCGCTGCATGGCAACTCCGCAAACACGAGCAGCAACGCCGGGCGACAAGGGGCGTTTTCCAGCGATGGCAAGTCGTTCTATTTTGTTGATTCCTCCAGCACCAATGGCGGCATCTATAGAACCAATGCGATCACCGGGCAGACCTCGCTTGTCCTCGACCGGTCGGGTGTCAACACCGAACCCGGCGTCCTTCCCCTCTCCGGCGGTGGCGACCGAATCCTTTATCAGGGATCGACGGGCAACAACGAAGGGGGCTTGAATGTCCTCAGCGACAACGGCTCTACGCCGGTGGAGTCGGTTTTCTTGTCGGCCCAGACACTCGCCGATTTCCTTGAGCGCCCCGTCGGCGACGCCAGCGTGCGATCCGTCGCCACCGACGCCCAGGAGAACGTCTATTTCTATGACAGTGACAGCGATGCCCTGCTTCGCATGGATGCGCTGGGGAGGTTGTCGAAGTTGACCACGCGAGCCGAGCGAACGGCGTTTCGCGATGAACTTGGCAAGACCGGAACCGTCAACGCCAACATCCTTCGCCTGCAGACGCGAACGATCACGGACGCGACGGCCGGTCCGATCACGCAGGTGCTCTATGCCGAGCAGACCAAGCAGAATTACGTCGCCGGGGTCAACGCCTACGCCGCCGGTGATTTTGACCGAGATGGCGAATTGACGGACGCGGACATTGACTTGTTCAAGTCCGCGCTGACCCTGCGCGGCGTCGCACAGACCAACTCGGGCAACTTCAAGTTCGACATGAACGGCAACACCGCCGTCGATTGGAAGGATGTCAAAATCCTCCAGGGCTTTTTCGACATCGGCGACGGGGACGTCAATCTCGACGGGCTGGTCGATTTCACGGACTTCCGCATTCTCCGCGATCACTTCAACCAGATCGATCAAACATACGTCTTTGGCGATCTGACCGGCGACGATCAAGTCACGCTCCCCGATTTCCGAATCCTCGAAGCCAACTACGGCTTCCGTTCCAACATCCTGGGGCTCAACCTCACGCCCGAACCGTTTGTCCAAAGCGAGTGGAACGATTTCCTCGCGACGGTGCCCGAGCCCTCGCTCGCATCGCTTCTAGTTTTCGCCGGCGCCGGCTTGTTCATGCGCCGTCGCCGTCAGGACGAACGGGAGGCGGTTTCGTGATGACCGAGCCTCACGTTGATGGTTTCGTAGGGTCCGTGGTACGCCGCGGACCATTGTCGGCGCCTGAAAAAATGGTCCACGGCGTACCACGGACCCTACACAAGAAAAGGATTTCAAGGCGATCGCATCGCGGTTTCACGCTCGTGGAATTGCTTGTCGTCATCGCGATCATCAGCGTCCTGATCGCCATCCTGCTGCCGGTGGTGACCAAGGTCCGCGCGCAGGCGAAATTGACGATCTGCCAGAGCAACTTCCGGCAGGTCGGCCTCGCGATTCGGATGTATGCCAACGACAACCGTGACAAGTATCCCAATTCGGTTGCGCTTGGAAACTTCGCGTATCGCATGCGCCCGGGATTGCGCACCGTGAATGATCCCGGCGCAAAGCCGGAAACCTACGGGCTGGCGGCGGTGCTTCATGGGATCGAGCCCGGCGACGATCTGAGCGCGGGTCTGCCCTCTCCACCGCGCTACCTCCCGGCCGACAGCGAGGTCTGGGTCTGCCCCGCGCAAAGCCCGGAGAACATGGCGCTGGGCAACACCTATGCTTTCAGCATCGCCGGTGGGTTGGATGATTGGACGAGCATCTACCGCGCCAAACACCCCGACAGCCTCGTCGCGTGGGACAACTGGACGATGAAGCCAGGGCTGAGCGGCTTTCGCGGACCATTCGGCGGATACACCGTGCCCACCAGCCAGCGAATCTACCCGCATGAATACGCCAGCAAAGGCAAAGGAGCCGTATGCGAGCTTTATCTGGGCGGCGCCGTCGGCGTGCGCGTGATCAAGTGAAGCGCGGGGGCGAGATGCCGGCATTGCCGATTCTTGCGCTCGGCATGGCGCTGTGGTACCTGGGCATGTCGCTCGGGATGCCACGCGAGGGTGATGTTGCGACCGCGCAGGAAATCCCGCGTGCCGCAACCGGCCCGGCCGTGACGCCATCGGCGACCACCTCTCCCGTCATCGACCATGGCACGCCGCGTCCCGAACTGACTCCCGAGGAATACGCCGCCCTCGCCAGGAAGCTTCGCGCCGCGTACGCCAAGCCGGCCGACCAGTGGCCGGCCGCGACGATCGATCCCGGCGTCGAAGTCGTCGAACTGTCGCTCCCCCCCGCGCCGACCTTCCCGGCCGACAATCCCTATTCCGAACCGAAGGCCGCGCTCGGGCAGATGCTCTTTTTCGATCCCCGCCTTTCGGGCAGCGGGCAGATTTCCTGCGCCAGTTGTCATGAGGCCGAGCTCGGGTGGTCGGACGGCCGGCGCGTCTCGTTCGGCCACGGCCGCGCCGAGGTGAAGCGCAATTCCCCCACGCTGAACAACATCGCCTTTCGCAAGACGCTCTTTTGGGATGGCCGAGCCAGGAACTTGGAGGATCAGGTCGTCGGCCCGCTGTTCGCTGAAGATGAAATGCACGGCGACGCCGCGAAGATCATCCAGATCGTTCAGGCGCAGGAGGAATATCGCAAGCGATTCGCCGAGAGCTTCGGCAAAGACAAGCCGATCACCTTCCAGCGGATCAGCCAGGCGATCGCGACCTATGAGCGGACGATCGTCAGCCGCTCCAGCGCGTTCGATCGCTTCCTGAAAGGGGACACCGAGGAGCTGTCCGACTCGGCCGTTCGTGGGCTGCACCTGTTCCGTACCGATGCCCGTTGCCTCAATTGCCACAACGGCCCGACCCTCAGCGATGAAAAGTTCCACAATCTCGGCCTGACCTATTACGGGCGAAAGTACGAAGACCTCGGGCGCTATCTTGTTACCAAGGACCCCAAGGATGTCGGTGCATTCAAAACACCCAGTCTCCGCAACATCAGCCGCACCGGTCCTTACATGCACAACGGACTATTCGACCTCAAGGGCGTCCTCCGCATGTACAACGCCGGCATGGCGACCCAGCGTCGCAAGCCCAGTCAGATGAACGACCCGCTTTTCCCCACCAAGTCAGCGCTCTTGAGGCCGCTCAACTTCAACGACCATGACTTGGCCGACCTCGAGGCGTTCCTGATGTCACTTCAGGAAACCCGTCTGCGGGTGCGTCCGCCACAATTGCCCGGAATGGGCTATAATGCGGCGTCCGACGATTGACGCTGTGACAACATGCCAGTGAGACCCCAAGTTTAAGGTGTGAGGCAACACAAGAACAAGGAGCCGATCATGAGCAACGCAACGACCGAATTGGACAATCGCCCGGCGGTGGACGTTTCCCTGCTGCTGATGCGCTTGATTGTGGGAACGGTCTTCGCCGCCCATGGGGCGCAGAAGCTCTTTGGCGCGTTTGATGGGCCGGGGCTGGCAAAAGTGATCGAAGGGATGGGCACCATCGGCTACCTGGTCGTGATCGGTGAGTTTTTCGGCGGGCTGGGATTGATTGTCGGCTTTCTGAGCCGCTTCTCGGCCGCGTCGTTGATCGTCGTCATGTCGGGCGCGATCATGATGGTGCATGGGAAGAACGGCTTTTTCTCGAGCAGCGGCGGGTTCGAGTTCAACCTGGCGTTGATCGGGTTGCTGCTGCCGATTCTCATTGCCGGCCCGGGTCGATTTGCCTTGGGGCGCTACTTGCCCCTCCCGAAAGCCGCCCAGTCCCGCCGTCCGAAGTTGGTACTGGAATAATTGGGATTGGCGCGCGGGCCGATTGTTTGCGGTGGTCTGACCCACTGTTGGTCCAAGGCGCCGCGCACGAAGTCAGCGGCATATGCGAGCGTGACGTCATCGTTTTTTTGCATAAGCGTCCGTTGGGCATTTGACATTTGCTCCCTCGGCGCTAGGCTTTGCCGCGGATGGTGCGGCGACCGATTCATCTTGTCCTTTGGGCACTGGTGCTCCTGCAAGGCATGGGGCTGTGCCATTGTCTGTCCGTGCAGGTGAGCGGCGCCGAGTGCGGGGCGGCGACGTGGACGGCGGACGGCGCAAACGGGGACCACGGTGGGCATTCGGATCGGCCGGGGGAGGAACTGGCGTGCAGCGCCAAGGTGTCGGCCAAGGCGTCCATTGATCAGGCCAATTTGTTTGTCGCATTGCTGACGCCGGGGGTGTGGGAAATCCCTGATCCGTCGCCTTCCTTCATCGCATTGCCCGTCGAATCGCTCCTTGCGCCATCTCCTTCACACCAGGGGCGCAGTCTTCCTCTCTTAATCTGATCCTCAATCCAACGGATGAGTCGTGGCCGTCCCGCTCGCGGGTTGGCTGGGCTTTTTTGTCTGCTCATGCAGTCCGGTTTGGATGAGGATGGTCGCTTGAATTGTGCTGGATTATTTTCGCGTGGCATATGGGGCTGGTTCAATTCGCTTGCCGGAGCGCGCTCGGTGAGGATGAAGAGCCCCCTCCCCTGCCCTCCCCCGGGGTACCGGGGGAGGGAGAACACTCGTGGAGCGGCGCGAGGCTCAATTCAATTGCGTGCCGGCATGATGTGCGCGGCGCTCCTGCTGAGCGGCTGCGTGTCGCCATCCAATTGGCCTGACGCGCAGCGTGAGGTTGGTTTGGCGGCGGGGCTTGCGCATCCGATTCAATTTGAGCCTGACGCGGGGCCGACGGATCTGCCCGATGCGCCGCCCGGCGCGCTGACGCTGCAATGGGCGGTGGAGCGGGCGCTGACGACGAATCCCGGCGTGCAGGCGGCGTTGGCGCGGGTGCGCTCGGCGCAGGCCGATGCGCGGCAGAGCCGGTTGCTGCCCAATCCGATTTTAAGCGTGGCGGTGCGGTTTCCGGAGAGCGGGGGCACTCCGACGATTGAGGCGGGATTGGCGGCGGATCTGCTGTCGCTTTTGCAACGCCCCGGACGGGCGAGCGCGGCGGATCATCGGCTGCGGGCGGCGAGCGCCGAGGCGGTCGTTGCCGTGCTCGATGTGTTGCAGGAGGTTCAGGAGCGGTATTTCGCGGCCGCGGCGCTGGATGAATTGATGCCGGTGCTCGAATCACAGCGGCAATTGCTGGATCGGTTGCTCGACATTTCGCGGTCGCGCCTGCGCGCCGGTGAAGGGACGAAGTTGGATGTGACGACGCTGGAATCGCAGCGGGTGGAATTGGAATTGGACATCGCCGAGAAGCGCCTGGAGGCGCGGGAGCAAAGGCTGGCGCTGGCGCGGCTGCTGGGGCAACCCTCCGGCGCGGCCGACTGGGCATTCCCGATGTCGCAGCGCGTCCACTCGACGATACAACCGGAAAGCGCGTGGATCGCGGCGGCGATGGAGCATCGGCCGGAGATTCAGGCGCGTTTGTGGGAGATTGCGGCGCTCGGCGGGGATTTGGATGCGGCCGAGTATGACGCGCTGCAGGGCGGCGATGCGGGGGTCAGCGCCGAGCGCGATGGGGATTGGGGTGTGGGATCGGAGGCATCAGTACCGTTGCCGATTTTCGATTGGGGGCAGGCGCGGCGGGAGAAATTGCGGGCCGATCAGGTGGAGGCGATGCACCTGCTGACGCAGGAGCGCCGGCGGGTGGTGATGGAGGTGCGCAGCGCTCATGCGGCATATCGCATTCTCTCTGGCGCACTGGAGCAGGCGCGCGGGCGGCTGATTCCCCTCATGCAAGCACGTCTGGAGCAGGCGGAAAGCCAATATCGCGCGGGGCAGGCCGACATCACAGCGCTCGTGCTCGCCGAGCGCGAATTGCAGGGGGCGAGGAGCAAGCGGATTGAGTTGAGCCGTCGCACCCATGAAGCGCGAGCGCGGCTTGAGCGCGCGGTGGGCGGGCCTGCGGCGGAGACCAATGTGCGGGCGACGACGATGCCGACCTTGCGAGCGCGCAACACTTCGGCGGGCATCGAAAAACCCCCTCCCCCGCCCTCCCCCGGAGTACCGGGAGAGGGGGAAATGCGGGAATGACCGTGGGAAAGGATGAGTCACACTGGACGAAGAGGACCAAGACTATGAGTAGGAAGAACGCGGCAGTGACAAACGGTGGATGGGGATGGTATGCGGCAAGCCTGGCGCTCGCGGGGGGGATGATGCTGGCGACGCCGGCGATGGCGGCGGATGAGCATCACGATCATGCCCAAAGCGTCGCGCAGAGCGATGGCAAGCACGCGCATGGCGAAGATGCCCATGAGGAGCACGCTGATGAAGTCACGCTCTCGTCGCAGGCGATCAAGATGTTCGACATCCGCGTCGAGGCGGCGAAGGCGCGGGCGCTTGCCCACACCGTTGTCGCGCCGGGGCGGATCGCCTTCAACGCCGAGCGGATGGCGCATGTGGGTTCGGCGGTGTCGGGGCGGGTCGGCGAGATCAAGGTCGTCCTTGGCGACCAGGTGAAAAAGGGAGATGTGCTGCTCGTCGTGGACAGCCCGGAACTGGGAGAGGCGCAGAGCGATTACCTGATGAAGCGAACGACGATTGCCACGGCCCAGTCGGCGGTTGACGTGGCTCGAAGCGCCTTCGAGCGCGCCCAGGCGCTTTACAAGGAAAGCAAGGGAATCGCGCTGGCGGAGGTGCAGCGGCGGGAGGCGGAGTTCAAGGCGGCGCAAGGCGCGCTCCTGGGCGCGCAGGCGACGGTGACGGCGGCGGAAAATCGGCTGCACCTTCTGGGAATGACCCAGGATGCGGTGGCGCAGCTGGAGAAGACCGGGGAGATCGACCCGAAGTACAAGGTGCGAGCCCCCCTCGATGGTCAGGTCGTGGAGCGGGAAGCGACGCTGGGGGAACTGGTTCGGCCGGACCGGGAGGCGCTGCTCATCCTGGCGGACATGACGACGGTGTGGGTGGTCGCGGATGTCGCCGAGGCGAAGCTCGATGATGTGGCGATCGGGTCGCGGGCTCGCATTCAACTGACCAGCCGGAAGGAAACGCCGTTGGAAGGCGCGGTCTCCTATATTTCGCCCGCGCTGGATCCATCGACGCGGACGGCCAAGGTGCGCATTGAGGTGAAAAATGGACACGGACTGCGGCCGGGGATGTTTGCGCAGGTGCGGGTGAGCAGCGCCTCAACGAACGCGGAGGATCAGGTGCTTGCGGTGCCGGACGAGGCGGTTGCGACGGTGGAAGGCGCGCCGGCGGTCTTCGTGCCGGTGGAGGGGGAGGAAGGAACATTCGCCAGGCGGGCGGTGCGGGTCGGGCCGGTGACAGGCGGGATGGTTCCGATCCTGTCGGGCATCGAGGAGGGGCAGCGCGTGGTGGTCAGCGGGACGTTCATCCTGAAGGCGGAGCTGGGCAAGGGGAGCGCTTCGCATGAGCACTGAGTATTGGAGAAGCCCCCCTCCCCCCCCCCCCCCCCGGGTACCGGGGGGGGGGGGAAGGCTCCCCCAGCATAAACCATACCCCCCATGCGGGACGTTTTTCTCCCCCCTTGTTCCCCACAGGGGAGGGCAGGGGGG
>CAYTAP010000094.1:0-16890 GCA_964435775.1 uncultured Tepidisphaeraceae bacterium | reverse complement strand
TCTGCGAGTACCCCGACATGTGGCACCCGCACGCATGGTGCAAGGATGCGCGGCTCGCAATGCTCCAGACAGATGACAAACTATTCGCGTGGCGTCTCCGCCGGTTGCGTCGTCGGCGCCGCGACGGTGATCACCGTGAGCGGCTTGTCCTTTTCCAGCAGAATCCCGCCGAGTTGTGGCATCCATTTGATCTGGTCGGTCGCGTCGTGAAACGCCTCGTGGCTCTTGTAGCGCACGCGCTCCAGCACCTTGTTCTGCTGCGGCACGATCGCCCATCCCCCGGCCTCGAACTTGAAGTACCAGAGCTCCATCCGCCAGATCACTTCATTCGCCCCGGCGTGAAAATCCCTGTCGCGGACGAGCTGCACCAGGACCGTGGCGCGATCGTGATTGCCTGACACATCAATGACCGACGACTTGTTATAGAACGACGGCACATCCGTGATGATCGAGCGGATCTCCGTCAGATCATCATCGGTGATCGCCCCGGCGTTGGCTTGCACCGGCTCGGCGTTGTACCAGCGCATGTCCACACCCCGCCACGTCGATCCATCGGCCAGCGCAATCTTGATGGTGTAGGGCGTGCCCGGGAGCAGGTTGGTGAAGTTGATGGTCTGCCCCTCCACCTGTCCGTCGGTCTTGAGTTTCATGGCCGACGCCGTCGCCTCCGCCGTCCGGGGAACCACCTTCGCCGGCAACTCGATCCGCAGCGCCAAATCCTTTGCCTGCCCCACGGCCGACATCGCCAGTCCAATGCCCAGGATCAGTCCGGTGCGAAGAAGCTTCCTCGATTTACTGTGCATGGGTTGCTCCTGAAATTGCGCTTTGATTGTACCCGGTTTCCGCGCATGGATCGCATCGCGCCGCCCGCATAAAACGGGCGCACAAAAAAGCCCCGAAAGAAAACATCTTCGGGGCTTGTTTGAGATTGTGTTCGACCGCGCAACGGCTGTTGCCGACGCGTGGATAAAAGATCAACGCTTGGAGAACTGGAAGCGTCGGCGGGCGCCGCGCTGGCCATACTTTTTGCGTTCCTTCATGCGGGAGTCGCGGGTGAGGAACCCGGCGCCTCGCAGCGCCGCTTCGAATGCCTGATCAAACTTCATCAGCGCCCGGCCGAGGCCCATGACGATCGCGCCGGTCTGACCGGTCTGTCCGCCGCCATGGGTGTTGACGAAGATGTCCATCTTCCCGCCCATGTTGGTCACTTCGAGCGGGCCGAAGATCGCCTTGCGATCGACTTCCTTGGTGAAATAGTCGTTGAGGCTCTTGCCATTGACTTCGATCTTGCCCGTTCCCGACGCGATGCGGACGCGCGCGACGGCGGTCTTGCGCCGGCCGGTGCCCCAGGTGAAACTGGGCTTGGCGGCGGGGGTTTCGGTGGATGTTGCTGGGGTTTCAGCGGGTGCGGCGGGAGTCTGCTCGGCCATGGATGTTCCTTTCAGTCCGGGTTTGCCGTCAAGCGTGGCGATGACCACGCCTGCGGATTGTCTCGGACGCCTGGCGATGGCACAATCGCGTGTCACCGCCCTCGATATAAGTCAGACGACGACCATCGTCGTCTGTGTAAATCCCCGGTCATTGTAGGGCCCGCCACGCGGACCATGATTTTCGATTTTGTCACAAGTGGTCCGCGGGGCGGACCCTACAGATGGAAAGCTGGTCCGCAGGTCGGCATCTATGTTAGATCGCCAGCGCCTTGGGTTGCTGGGCGCTGTGCGGATGATCGCTTCCCGTGTAAATCTTCAGCTTGCCGAGCATGTCTCGACCAAGCTTGTTCTTGGGAAGCATCCGGCGCACCGCAAGCTCCAGCAGCTTTTCCGGGTGCAGTTCCTTCATGGTCTTGTACGAATAGACGTGCCGGCCGCTCGGATAGCGCGTGTAGGTGTCATATTCCAACACCTCCGCCTTGGAACCGGTCACCTTGAGCGATTCGACATTGAGCACGACCACGAAATCCCCGGTATCCACATGGGGCGTGTAGGTTGGCTTGTGCTTGCCTTGAAGAATAATGGCGATTTTGGACGCCAGACGCCCCAGCACCTGATCGGTGGCGTCAATGGTATGCCACTGGGCGACAACTTCGCCGGGCTTGGCCATGTAGGTCGTGGTGCTCATCGATTCGATCCTCTTGTAAACTATGGACTTACAGTCATACGCACTGGTTGGTTGGTAGTGCGGAATCGAAGAGTGTAGCGAATTGCTTGTTGAAGTCAATTATGGGAAGGGGTGTTTTTGTGGTTCGATGAGCGGCCGATGCTCGACGGTGTCGCATGGACCAAAATTAAAAATATGATGTCCGCGCACTGGCATAACTGTCATCGTGCCAGTATATTATCGGCACTTGTTGGGCACCGGGAGTGATGGGCAATGGTTTTTGCGGTCAAGCAAATACAACCGACGCCCAACCCCAATGCCCGCAAGTTCATGTTGGATCAAACGATTGCGGACCCGCCCATGAGTTTTTTGTCGGCCTCGTCGGCCAAGGGACATCCGCTTGCGATGCGACTTTTTGCGGTTCCCGGTGTGAGCAGTCTGCTGATGTTGGGTGATTTTATAACCATTAATAAAAAGCCCGCCGCGCCGTGGGAGGAGATCACCGAGCAGGTTCGAAAAATCCTGGCATCGGACGTTTGATGCGACGACTTTCGCTTCGGCCCGCATGTGAAGAAGTGAAACTCAGGAGGTACGGTTCAAGTTGTACGCCCGTGTTTCTTCCCTCCTTACCCCACCGGTCATACCCACGCCGGTGGGGTTTTTTGTTGGATTGACCGATCGTCATAAGCCCGCACCGGTGGCGACCAAGCCTCGACGACATTAGATTTTCCACATGAACCTCCGCTTGCCGAAATTGACCTTGTCCCGTCTGGCTCATTTATTCCTCTCCAAACTGCTGTGCGCGGCGTGCGCGCTGATCTTGCTTGGCCAAGCCCGCGTGGCGATGGGGCAGGCCCTCGACACCCCTCCAGCGCCGTCGCTGTCGTCGGCCGACGAGCCGGGCGCCGAGCTGACGATTTATCTCATGACGATGGGACCGGGCTCGCAGGTGTGGGAGAAGTTCGGACACGATGCCATCTGGGTCCGCGACCGCCGGACCAGGACCGACTGGGTTTACAACTACGGCATGTTCGACTTCAACCAGGCGAACTTTTATCGCAACTTCATCATGGGGACGATGCGGTATTGGATGGCGGGGGGAATGGATGCGGCGACCACCGTCGCCATGTACGCCGAGGATCATCGCTCGGTCTGGGTGCAGGAGTTGAACCTCACGCCGCGACAACGCGCCGATCTCCGTGACTTTCTCATCTGGAACGAGCAGCCCAAACATCGCTTCTACCATTACGATTATTACCGGGACAATTGTGCGACGCGTGTCCGCGATGCCCTGGACGCGGTGCTTGATGGGCAGATCAGGGCGCAAACCGACACGGAGGCATCGGGAACCACCTACCGGATCGAAACCCGACGAGCGATGGCGGGGGATCCGTTTTTATACACCGCCCTCGAGTTCCTCCTCGGCCAGCCGGTGGATCGCCCGCTGACCGCGTGGCAGGAGATGTTCCTGCCGCTCCGCCTGCGCGATCACCTGATGAACGTGCGCGTGCGCGATGCCCAGGGCAATCTCGTTCCGCTCGTCAAGCAGGAGACGACCCTTTACGACGGCGGCGATGGGGGCGTGCCGGCGCATCCGCCGCGGTGGTGGCCTTGGTATGGGTTGATCGGCATCCTCAGCGGCGTCATCTTCGTTTGGCTCGGCGGTCGAAGCATCCGCTGCCGCGGCTGTCGCTGGATGTTCGGAATGCTTGGCGTGGCATGGTCGATGCTGCTCGGCTTCGCCGGGTTGTTTCTGCTCTGGGGGGAGGTGTACACCAGCCATGTGGCGATCGATCACAATGAAAACATCCTTCATTTCAGCCCGCTGGCGGCGGGGTTGATCGTGCTCCTGCCCCTGCTCCTTCGCGGTGGACGGCGAACATCGGCCGCGGCGCTGTGCCTTGCCTTCGCGCTGGTCATCTGCGGCGTCGGCGGACTGGCGCTCAAGGCGCTTCCGGCGTTCGATCAACACAACTGGGACATGATCGCCTGGACGCTTCCGGCCAACATCGGCCTGGCGTGGGGCATCTGGCGGTTCACCCGCGGCGCCAACATGACAAAGGAAGTGGCCGCCGCGCCCGATGTGAACGCTTCCATGCCCTCGTCGGTCAAGCCGGCTACTTGATCAGCCGTGCATCGAGCAGTTGCCGGACGCGATTGGTCAATTGATCCATCGTGAACGGCTTTTGCAGAAACTGTTCAGGTGAAATGCGCCCCGGTCCTGAATCCTCGAGGTCATCGTTGGAATATCCCGAGACGAAGAGGACGGCCATATCCGGGCGCGACTTGTGAAGCTCCCTGGCCAGTGTTCCCCCGCTCATGTTGGGCATGATCAGGTCGGTGATGAGCAGTTGGATCGGCTGGGCGAATTGCTCGCACAGTTGCAGCGCCTCATGCCCATCGGGCGCTTCCAACACGCGATAGTGGTTCATGCGGAGGATCTTGGTCACCAGCCGACGGACGGTTTCCTGGTCCTCGACCACGAGCACGGTTTCGCCGCCGCGTGTGTTGCCGCCGGGGGTGGTCCGCACTTCCTCGCTCGGCAGTTCCTCGTAGACGCGTGGCAGATAGATGGAGAACGTGGTTCCCCGGTTCACTTCGCTCTCCACCCGCACCTCGCCTCCGCTTTGCTGGACGATCCCATACACCGTCGAGAGCCCCAGCCCCGTTCCCTTGTCCGGCTGCTTGGTCGAAAAGAATGGTTCGAAAATGTGCTGAAGCGTCTGGTCGTCCATTCCCGTGCCCGTGTCCGCGACGCGAAGCACGACGTAATCGCCCGGCGGAACGGGATCCTCCGCCGTGGCCGAGAGTATTTTCCGGTTGGCGGTGGAGATTTGGATCCGCCCGCCACCGGGCATCGCATCGCGGGCGTTGACGGCGAGGTTCATGATGATCTGCTCGATGTGGCCGCGGTCGCCGCGAACATGCCCGGTCCGCGGATCGCACCGGACGACCAGCTCCACATCATCCCCCAGAACCCGGTGCAGCATCCGCTCCATGTCGGCGGCGATCACGCACGGCGCCAGAATCTTGGTTTCAAACAGACGGCGCTTGCTGAAGGTGAGCAGTTGGCTTGTCAGCGCCGCGGCGCGCTCCGCCGCCTTGCGAATCTCCTCGACATGCCCGCTCAAAACGTTGTCCTGCCGGAGTTGGCCGAGCAAAAGCTCGCTGTATCCGGTGATGGCGGTGAGTAGATTGTTGAAGTCATGTGCGACGCCGCCGGCGAGGCGTCCAACCGCCTCAAGGCGCTGGGAGTGTCGGAATTGCTCCTCAAGCCGTCGCCGTTCGGTCGTGTCGCGGACGATCGCCAGCCCGCCGGTGATCGCGCCGCCTTGATCGCGTAGAGGGGAATAGCGCGCTTCAAAAAATCCCTGCTTGTTTGTTTCGGAGATGTGGTAGGAACGCTCGGTGATGGCGGCATTGGCGCCCGCCAGCACATCCAGCATGACGTGGTCCTCGCCGTTGTCGGCCAGGAACGGAAGTGTCTCGGTTGCCAGGGCTCCGATCACCTCCTTGGCGGTCAGTCCCGTCATCTGTTGCATCGCGGGATTCCACACCGTGAAACGCCGCTCCGGATCGAAGGCGAAAATGCCATCCACGCTGCTGTTGATGATCCGCTCGGCGAAATCCCGGCTGCGGATCAGCGAGTCGAGCATCCGCGTCTGCTGGATTGAATAGCGGATGCTGCGCTCGAGCATGGGCGCGCCGAACTGCCCTTTGATCAGAAAGTCCGCAGCCCCGGCGCGCATCGCCTGGAGATCGGTCTGTTCCCCGGCCTCCCCGGTGAGAAGGATGAACGGCGCGCGATATCGCTGAGACGCCGCCTCCTGAAGCAGATCGACGCCTGTCTTGCCCCCCAGGCGGTAATCGACCAGGTAAACATCGTGCTCGCCGCGGAGGACCGTCGCCAGCGCCACATCATACGAGCGCTGCCAGTCGAGGCGATACACGCCGCTCTTGATCTCGGCGAAAAGATCGCGGGTGAGGATGTAGTCATCCTCGTCGTCCTCAATCAGCAAAACCCGTACGACGGGTGGTTCCATGAAGCCCTCTGGGTGGATTTTCGATTTTTGATTGTTGATTTTCGATTGCGGCGGAATCCGTTCTCCTCCCTCCCATCCGCGATCGACTCACAACCAATCGACAATCAACAATCCAAAATCGAAAATCAATCATTCATTCGTGCCTGCCGTTGGGCAACTCCACGATCTCAAACCAATATTTCCCAATCGCCCGCATCACGTTGACCAGACCGTCAAACGTGACGGGTTTGGTGATGAATGAACTGACCCCCAGGTCATACGTCCGGTAGATATCCTCTTCCGCCTTGCTCGTTGTCAGCACCACGATCGGAATCCGGCGAAGATCCGGATCGCTCTTGATTTCCCGCAGCGATTCGCGGCCGTCCTTGCGCGGCATGTTGAGATCAAGCAGGATCAATCCCGGCCGGGGCGATTTGTCGGGGTCGGTGTATGCCCCGCGCCGATGCAGGAAATCGAGGAGCTGCTCGCCATCCTCCACGCAGTGCAGGTCATTGACCAGCCTGCTCTCGGCCAGCGCTTCGCGCGCCAGCATCCGGTCGTCGGCATCGTCGTCAGCCAGCAAAATGGTAATTGGTTGTGCAGTGGTCATCAGTGAATCTCTTCCTTCGGATCAAATGAATGGCGGAACTCAGGCGTTGATGCGTGATGATGTTCGCATTGCAGAAGCGGCGTGGCTTCCTCCGCGGCGCCGTGATGGATCGGCAGCGTCACCACAAAGCACGCGCCTTGTCCCGGCGCGCTGTGGGCGGAGATCGATCCGCCATGACGCTGGGCGATCTTGTTGCAGATCGCCAGCCCCACGCCCGTGCCGGCGTACTCCGCCCGGCCATGCAGGCGCTGGAACACGGTAAAGATACGATCCAGATATTTTTCGTCAAAACCAATTCCGTTGTCCTCGACGCTCAGGATACACCATTGCGCATCGGCCGGAATCAGGGAATCCTCCGGATGCGAATTTTCCCCGACCGCGCCGCCATGCGCCGCGCCATCGGGCGTCATTGTCGTTTCCCGCTCCACTGACGCCGTGACCCTCACGCGCGGTTGCTCCCCCGGTTTGTGAAACTTCATCGCGTTGCCGATCAGGTTTTGCAGCAATTGCCGCATCTGGAGCGGATCGGCGTCAAGCGTGGGCAATGGACCGATCTCCACCCGCGCATTGAGCTGCTCCACCCGCGCTTCAAGGTCGCTCATCACCCCTTCGGCGATCTCGTTCAAATTGGTCGGCTCGAAGGGGAGCGCGCGGGTCGATACGCGCGAATACGTCAAGAGGTCATCAATCAGCCGCTGCATCCGGCCCGCCGCGCTTTGCATTCGCCCCAGATAGTCCAGCCCGCTTTCACCCAGGTGCTCCGCCGAGCGCGCCCGCAGACGATCCCCAAACGCCTGAATCTTGCGGAGTGGCTCCTGCAAATCGTGCGACGCAACGGACGCGAAGTCCTGCAGCGCCTTGTTGCTGCGATCAAGCTGCTCGGCTGAGCGGCGAAGCTGCTCCTGCGCTTCCTGCCTGGCCGTGATGTCATGCATCGTAACCACCGCGCCCAGCTTGCAATGGTTTTCATCATAGATCGCCTGTCCGTTGGCCACGAGCGTTCGTCGCGGACCGTCCGGCGGCGCGATGACAAGCTCCTGCCCGACCACGTTCTCGCCCTCCAGCGCCCGCGCCAGTGGTGTTTGCTCCCATGCGAGGGGGGTATGCCCATCGGCGGCGTACAGGTGTTGCTGAATGGTCTGGATGCTGATCGGCGCCGGCGTTTCGTTGGGCCGCATTCCCTGGAACATCCGGCGGGCGGGATTGACCAGTGTCAGTTGTCCATCGGCGTCGCACGCCACGATCCCTTCCTGCAGGTTGTTCAGCATCGCGGACAGGAAGGCGAACTGATGGCTCACCGTCCGCGTCGCCAGCGTCGCCTCCTTCGTGGCGCGCTCGCTGGCGGCGGCGTGCCGCCTGGCGGCCATCGCCAGATGCGTCACCACCGCCAGCAGGAGGCTTGTCAGCAACCCCGCGCCCAGGGCGATGAGCGGAAGCCATGTCTGGCGGGTGTTGAAAATCTCCCTCCCCGGCCACACCTGCAACGTCAATGCGATGGACCCGAGCTGAAGCTCCGTGTGGTAGGACCATCGCTCTTCAAGACCGCGATCCCCCTCGGCGCGTTCGTAAAGAATCTCGCCGTTGGTCCGGAATGCAAATGAATAGCCCCGCAGCGCGCTCTCCTCCTGCTCCAGGGAATGGAGCGTCGAATTGAACAGCCGCGGCAGTTGGATGACCGCCACGATGCATCGCCGCGCGGTGCCGGATGCCGTCCCCCGCGAAACGGTATCCGCTTTGGATGCCGCGGTGTTCATCGAGGGCAATGCGATGACCGCGACCGCGTCCGTGCGGGGCGGCGTCGGCCCGGTCGCATCCGTCACCGCCGGCAATTCGGTCAGCACCGGCGCATTGGATGCCGATGCCTCGTCCATCCATCCTCGCAGCAATGTCGGAGGAATCGATGAAACCGTGTCCCGCGCCGGAACTTCATCCACCGCCGACGCCGCCGGATGCTCCGGCATTCCCACCTGTGCCTTCCCCGCCGTATCGACCACCGCCAGCGCCGCGAAAGAAGGGAAATGCCGCGGCAGCATCCCCACCTCCGCCGCCCATTGCTCCTGCGTGATCGCCTGGCCCGGCCAGACGGTCGCGCGGGCCGCGATCCGCGACAACACTTCCAGCCGGGTCCGCACGGCGTCCCGTATCGCATTGCGGACGGTCGCCGCTTCGAGCATGGTGGCATGATGAATTTCGCGGCTGACGTGCGCCTTGAGCGCCTGCCAGAGAATGACCGACATGATCCCCCCCAAGATGAGGATCAGGATCGGCAGCACACCACGCCGTGCAATGGCCGGGCGATTCGGCCGAGCCGGGGGAACGGGGACAATCGTGTCTGAATCACTGGGCATGGGAGTTCGCCGGACACGGGACGCGGCGGGTTTATGATCCGCCATGCCTCAACAGCGTTTTTACATCAACGCACCCGAATCCGGCAACGTGCAATCGCTAGGGACCGTGGCTTTCAACCGTCGCCGTGGATGCCGGCGCGAATCGCGTCAGCGGCCCGTGCATGGAATCGAACGTCAGCAACACGCCCAGCCAGATTTGCCCGGCCACCGCGATGATCAGCAGCAGGGAGAAGAGGCTGAGCAGGATTCCGCTCCGCCGCGCCCAGCGCGTGACCGCCGCCAGGATCAGCGCCAGCACGATGATCCCCGCGCCGAGCACCATGTGCGCCGCATCCCGCTGCGCGCCGTTGAACTCCTCGGTGATCCGTTGCCAGGAGAGCGCCTCGGCGACACACAGCCCTGAAATCGCCGTTGGAATGCCGACCAACACCGTCAGCAGCCAGAACCGCGCCGGCGGTGTTTGCGGCGGACGGATCACCACCCCCTCCTCCCCACGCAAGGCGTCGATGATCCGCTCATCATGCTCCGGCACACCCTGATATCCCCCGGCGTGTTGTGCGTCGTCAAGATCAATTCCCTGCAACTGCGCAGAGCGAAGCTCCGCCAGCGAGCGATACGACAGCCCCAGTGAACCGGCCGCCAGGGCAAAGAGGAATCCCGCCAGCAGCGTGTGAACCTGCAGCGGATCAATCTCCTGCTTCAACTTCTCCGCTTCATCGCCGCCTTCGTGCGAGGCGGTCTTTGCCGATGCCGCCGCAATCGTCGCCTTCCCGGCAGGCGTGACCGCCACACCGTGGGCATACACCATTTCCCCGCCATGCCACGATCCGGAGATCAGGCACGCCATGCCGATGAGCACGAGAACCAGCAGCGGCCAATGGAGTTTGTCGCGCCAGTGGTTGGAGGATCCGATCCAGACGATGACCGCGATGATGAACGCCGCCGTGCCGCCGACGTTCCACCACAGATGCTCGACGATCAGATGCCACTGCGCGCCCGACAGCGAGGACGCCGCCTTCCGCGCCGCCCAGGTCATGTCGTCGGTCCCGCCGACGACCGAAGCGAAGGCGTACAACCCCGTCGTCACCGCCGGAATGCAGAGCAGCGCGCCAAGTCCAATCATCCATCGTCCGGCGGTGCGAAAGCTCCCGCGCGGCCAGAGGAAGCTGAACAACTCGATCAACACGCCGATGCTGAGCAGCCCGATCGGAAAATGAATGAATGCGGCATGCCAGTTCGGATGAATGGTGATCACGTCGTTCTCCGTTGAAGAGTGTGGCGATTCCCCGCCGAGCATATCCAGACGGGCGCAAACGCGGAAGGATGCGCGGCCAATATTTCACCCGATGATGCAACGGCTCCAGCGCGATCGCGCCCTTCGCTACACGAAGTTCCCCATGTACAGCACACGCGGCGGGGTTTGATCCGTCCACGGCAGGGCGTACGGGATGCCCGGATACACATCGAAAAAGTTGTCGGGCAGCGGCGCTTCGCCGTCGAGATCGAGACAGACGCCCCAGACGAAGCTCGAGCTGGTGAATATCGCCTGTCCATTTTCCACACGCACGTTCAAGTCCGGTTTCGCCCACGCCAGGTCCTTCAAGAGCGGCAGGAAGAGGCGATTGCGTGCGATCAACCGTCCATCTTGTGACAGCAGGGCAAATGCCATCGACTTGGACGGATCGCTCCATCGCGCTTTGGGGAATCGCGCGATCGCCGTGGAGGCCCCCGGCGGCAACGTGACCGTCGCCTTCTCATCGATCGGCATCCCCCCGGCCAGTTCAAACACGCCATACCGCAATTCCCCCGTCACCGGCTCCCTCTTTTCGTTGATGCCGAAAATGATCACCTCATCCGCTTCTTCGGCCACGACAACCGCGACCATCTCCATCGCCCGCCGCACGGGGTGATACGCGGGCGTGCGGCGCAGGTAATAATCAACCGTCGTCCAGCTTCTCACCGCCGGCCAGCAGTCGTTGTACATCCAGAAGATCGCCGCGCCGCTGTCGAACATCCGCCGATGAAAGTTGTCCACATACTCGCGCAGCGCCTCCCCCTGAATGAGACCCTGCCAGTAGGTGTACTGTTCGATCGTCATCTCCCGGCAGTTTTTCCCCACCCACTGCGTGGTCATCAAATCCACCGAACTGGGGTTCGACCAACTGTTGACCGAGTTGTCATGCGTCTGCCAGTCGAACGACTGCACGAATTGTTGCCCCGATCCCAGGCACGCGAGCATCGTGGGCAATGCCGTCGGGCCGAGAAGTCCGCCTTCGTTGGGAAAGCGCGAAATCATCCGCCGGTACTTGCGAAAATCGGTATCGACGAACCCCACTTTCCAGGGATGCTGATCGCCCCGATCATCCAGGTCCGGATCGTTGCACCCCGGCGACATCGGGCTGCTCGGCTGGTAATAACGCGTCGGGTCTTCCTGCGCCAGCAACCTCGGCAGGACCAGGTGGAAGAACGCATAGTCCGGCTGCATCGTCCCCACCTGATAGCCCGGCCAGCGCCACGTCGCCAGTTCCATCTCATTGTTCCCGCACCAGATGACCAGCGAGGGATGGCTCGCCAGCCGCCGTATCTGATACACCGCCTCGCGCTTGGCATCCTCCTGAAACTCATGGTCGATCATCGGGTACTTGCCGCAGGCGTAGATGAACTCCTGCCAGACCAGCAATCCCTTTTCGTCGCACAACTCGTAAAAGTCATCGGTCTCGTATTGCCCGCCGCCCCAGACCCGCAGGAAGTTGAAGTTCGATTCCAGCGCCAGCTCGATCAGCCGTTCGTATCGCTTGCGATCGGTCCGCGAAACAATCATGTCCGCCGGGACGAAGTTGCCCCCTTTGCAGAAGATCGGCCGGCCATTGACGCGAACGATGAAGTAAGACCCGCTCACCGGATGCGCGGATTGATCCACCTCCACATGGCGAAAGCCGATTCTCGCCGACCGCTCGGCCACAATCTTCCCTCCCACCGACAGCGACACCTTCAGCGTGTAACGATCCGGCGAACCGTGACCGACGGGCCACCAGAGGCGCGGGTTCTCCACCTCCAGCGCCGCTTCCACCGCGTGCAGCCCCGTTTTGATCTCGACCGGCGTCGTCACGCTTTGCCCGGTTTCAACGATTGTCCCCGTCAAGACCCCCTGGATGTTCTTGTCGCTCAATCCCTCCACGAACAGCCGCGCCGTCACATGCCCCCGCGCCAAATCCTCCGAGAGCGTGACGAGCGGCACGAGCTGATCAACCCGCGCTGTCTCGTCAACCGTCCATTCCAGCCGCACGCTGCCCGCGATGCCGACGTTGATCAGCCGCGGGCTCCAGTCCCAACTGAACTCGCACTGCGGCTTGCGCAGCCAGTGGCGCTTGTGCAGGCGGCTGTCCATCGAGTGGGAATACCCGGCATCCGGCTTGTCGCCGACATCGAAGATTCCCGAGTCCAAATGCACGGTGAGCAGATTCTCCCCCTCGCGCAGCTTCCCCGTCACATCCAGCCGGCAGGGATAAAAGCTGTTGCGATGCCCGCCGATCTTCTCGCCGTTGAGCAATATCGTCGCCACGAGATCGAGCCCCTCGAACACCAGCCAGCTTTGCCCCTTCAGCGCCTCGGCCGGCACATGAAAATGCCGCCGATAGCTCCAGATCATCTCCTCCACCCAGCGCGCCGACAGCACGTTGTGCTCGACGTACGGATCGGCGATCCACCCCTGCTTCATCGCCTCCAGATGGACCTCCCCCGGCACCTGCGCATCGGTGTAGCGCGCGGGATCAATCTCCTCGCGCTCGGCATGTTCCTGCCGCCCGCGCTGCCCGTCGGTCCAGTGAATCTTCCATGTTCCGTCAAGGGATAGGGATTGAATCAAGGGATTCTCCACCATTTGGATGTGTGCGTTCGCCGGGATCGTCCGCCGGCGCTGTCCCGCGCCGCCCGCCGGCTATTCCTTCACCGCAAGATAATACAGCGTCCCCGCATGAAGCTGCCGCCCGGCCCGCGCGCGGGCCTGCGGGCCGACGCCCATGTAAATATCGCATCGCCCAGCCGCGCGAATGCCGCCGCCCGTGTCCTGGTCGAGCATCAAGCCGTGAAACGGCTGAACCGTTCCATTCCCCATCGGCACCGGCACATTCAGATACGCCGGCAGCGCCCGGGGATAGACGGATTTGTCCGTCGCGATCGTCGCCATTTCCGTCACCGGCACGTTGAGCGATCCGTACGGCCCGCCGTGCGTCTGCGCGAAAAAGACGTAGCGCGGGTTGAGCGGCAGGTAATGATCCATCGCCTGCGGATGGGCTGCGAAGTACGCCCCCAGCCCCGCGAGCGTGAGCTGCTCTTTGGAGATCACCCCGTCGGCCACCATCCGCCGACCCGGACTCACATACTCCAACCCATTCGATCCGGCGTAGCCGACTTCGTATAAAGTTCCATCCTCCAGCCGCAGCCGCGCTGAGCCTTGAATCGTGATGACATACGCATCCCATCGGCTCTTGACCCACACGAGTTCCGACCCCGCCAATGGCGATGGATTCGCCTCGATCTCCCCCCGCGTCAACCTGGAGACGGGCGCGGGCGCGTTGTCCATGGTCCGTTGTCCGTTGTCCGAGGCTTCCTCCCCCTCATCCTTCATCCTTCCTCCTTCATCCTTATTCGCGGCCGCGCCCGGCGCTTTATAGAGCGGATACTGATACTCCCCATGTCGCGTCAGGCTGGCCGGATAGATCGGCGTGAAGTAGCCGGTGAAGAGCACCTGCCCGCTGTATGAAGTGTTGTCCGGATTCGGCGCGCCCAGGCTTTGGTACACCTCGAAGTTCGAGCGAATCGCCGCGTTCCAGTCGAGCGGCCTCGCCTGCGCCTCGGTCACCAGTTGCCGCAGGGCGGCGAGCGTCTTCACCGCCCGATCATGCGTGATGTCGAGGTATGGGAAAAACGCCCGGCTCGACGGCCGGGCCAGATACGCCAGCGAGTGATCGATCGATTCGCCCAGCGCTTGCAGGTCCGTCTGCATCAATGAGAAATCCGGATACTCCGCCGGTGAAATCTTGCGCAAGGCCAGCTGCCCCGGCGGCAGCTCCCGCGCATAGTCGATCGCCTGCGCCGTCGGCGGCCTTTTGTGCGCGCACCCCGCGACCGTCAGCAGCGCCGCCGGAAAAAGAAGGATGCAAGCGTGTGCAACCGATGCGACTGAACGCGGCAAAGTCCTGGCCAAGCGATTCCTTCCGTGAAAGTCCCGTGCCCTTGGTTGTCCGTGGTTGGCGCGCCGTTGTCAAATGCGGATGGTCACCACGGAGGTCACGGAGAACACGGAGGGCAAAGGGATTCACCGCGAAGACGCAAAGAGCGCGGAGGCGTCACGACGGACGGAAACGAAGGATGAAGGATGAGGGATGAAGGATGAAAAGAAGGATTGATCCACGAATGGGCACGAATGGACGCGAAGGGGGAGGAGCAATCCATTCGTGTCCATTCGGGTTCATTCGTGGACCCGCATTCGCATTCCGCATTCCCCATTCATCGTTGGGCATTTCCCGGCGTTCCGTCCGTCGCTGCCGCTTCCGGCTCATGGCTTTTCATCCTTCATCCTTCATCCTTCATCCCTGTCCCTCCCCCCTCCCCCTCCGTGCTCTCCGTGTTCTCCGTGGTGAATCCTCCCCCCGGCGCGGCGGGCGGTCCGGTAATAACCGCCCGCGGGATGCTTGCGCTTGCCGGTCGGATAATAACCGCCACCGCGCACCCGGCGGAGGGGCCGCCCATCATGGCCAGCGCCATTTGCGAGGGGTCGCACGTCACTTGCGAGGGGACGCACGCCACCTGATTCATGAAGCCGGTGGCTTGTGTCATGAACCACGTCGCCCGCTTCATGCCCCCGCATGTGGTGTGGGCCTTGGGACACCTCCATCCGTGGCGGGTGGGGACTTGCCCGAGCGCCTCGGATGGGGGGCCGGCTTGTCTGGCGATCGGGCGTGAGCATAATGGACACCAGTCAAGGAGCGAGATGAAACGGGATTGCCCGCTGATCGACATGGATATTCACCCCCGGGAGTCGCCGATCTGCCCGATCGCGCCCTTCATACCCGCCCACGCGCGGGAGGCGCTGCGGCAGAACCTGGGGGGATCGCCCACCCCCGGCTACGCGAATCCCACCGGCAGCTACGAGCGGCGCGACGCCGAATGCCTCGATCCGCGCAAGACCGCGCGCGATCACCTGGACCGCTACGACATTTCCTACGCCGTCATCCAGCCGCCGGGGATGGGCGTGTCGCTGGTCAACCAGATTGATGTCGGCAACGCGATGGCCATCGCGTGGAATGACTGGCTGGCGGCGCACTGGCTTTCGGCGGACCGGCGGTTCCTGGGCTCGATCAGCGTCAACATGCGCGACCCCCGGGCCGCGGTGGAGGAGATCCGGCGCTGCGCCGGGCACAAACAGATGGTGCAGTTGTGCATCGCCGGGGAGTCCGATGACCTGTACGGCCATCGCCGCTACCACCCGATTTACGAAGCCGCCGCCGAGCATGGCCTGCCGATCGCGCTGCACCCGGGGCAGGAGGGCTCGCTCCATTCGGTGTCGCCGGTCGGGCGCGTGAGCAACTATTTTCAGTGGCACACGCTCATCCCGCTGACGTTCCAGGCGCATCTGGTCAGCCTGATCGCCGAGGGGGTGTTCGAGAAGTTTCCCTCGATGAAGGTCGTGCTCTGCGAGGGGGGCATCGCGTGGCTGTGCCACACGATGTGGCGGATGGAAAAGAACTTCAAGGGCCTGCGGGCCACCGCGCCGTGGATGAAGCGCCTGCCCAGCGAATATGTCCTCGAGCACGTCCGCTTGACCACCCAGCCGCTGGAGGAACCGCCCAAGACCGATCAACTCCTGCAGATCTTCGACATGGTGCGGGCGGATCGCACGGTCTGCTTCGCCACGGATTTTCCGCATTGGGATTTCGACGATCCCGACCGCGCGCTGCCCGCGAAAATGCCCCGGGCGATGCGGGAGCGGATCTTGTATTCCAACGCGGCGGAGTTGTTCGGCCTGCCGACGCTGGAGGAAAAGCGGGCCGAACAACAGGCCATGGAGGCGTCATGAATTCCATGAACCCCATGAACCCCAGGGACCCCAGAGACCCCAGAGACCCCAGAGACCCGGCCGACCCTTCCCCGCCTGCTTCCGGGCCGATCCCCACCGGCTACGGCGGCGAGCCGGCGTTGGTTCACGCGTTCAAATGCGTCGAGGAGGCCCGGCCGCCGGCGGCGCGATCGGGCCGCCGCCTGACGATCTGCCACCGCGATGAATTGCCCCCCGGGCAGCGGCGAATCGTCGATGATGGCCGGCAGGGCATCGGCGTGTTCAATGTCGATGGGCGGTTTTACGCGGTCAAGAACATCTGCCCCCACGCCGGGGCCGAAGTGTGCCGCGGCACGGTTCACGCCACCCACCGCCCCAGCGAGGTCGGGGTGTTCGATCCGGGGTATCACGGGCGCATCCTGCGCTGCCCCTGGCATGGGTATGAGTTCGATCTCGTCACCGGCAAGGGGTTGTACGATCGCAACAGCCGGATTGCGACCTATCCGGTGGAGATCGACGACGAGGGGAATGTGATCGTGACCGTCCCCTGATGCCCCCCGGGGACGGATGCCGCGTGTCCCCCTCGCCGGCGAAGCCAGGAGGGACGCAAGCCAGGAGGGACGGGAATCGTTTCAGCGGTGCGCGTCGCGGCGGCCGACAGGCAATCCAGAACATCGAACATCGAGCAAGCGAACATCCAACATCCAACAAGCGAACATCGAGCGCCGAACGATCAAACCCCGCTCCTCCCGCGCA
>CAYTAP010000093.1:0-17043 GCA_964435775.1 uncultured Tepidisphaeraceae bacterium | reverse complement strand
TGCGGCCGAGCATGTCGGCGTGATCGTCGAGATTGGCGATGTCGGCGGGGCAATACAGAACCGTTGCGCCAAGTTGTTCCAGCGATGCAATCGCCGGCAACACATCCGACTCGGCCCGCCGGCCGTTGATCGCCAGATCAAATCCCGCTTGCGCGAGCGCCTTGGCGACGCCAAGCCCAATGCCGCGGCTGCCGCCGGTGATAAATGCGACACTTTTTTTTGTGTTGGACATGAATGACATCGGCTCGTCAAGCGTGATCATAAAACGTCAGGACGTAGGGTCCGCCTCGCGGACCATCACGCGGGTGAACCGAATAATAAGAGGTCCGCGAGGCGGACCCTACAGTAAAGACTACAGAGGACAACATACACAGGCACCGGGGATTTCACCACGATCCAGCCGCCCTTTCCCGCGCCCACCAAACGTGGAGAAAGTGTGTAGGGTGGGCCCTGGCCCACCACGGCGGCGGAAGGGTCCCTCTACCGGTGGGCCAGGGTCCACCCTACATGCTCCCTCGGGGCACATCGAAAAAGGTCGGATACGGCCTGCCCGCATCGCTCAGGCGCTGCAGGAGGATGGCCAGTTCCATCAGGTGATAATCGCCCCACATGCTCGATTCGCCGGAGGGGATTTTGTGGCCTTTCGGCACATGATCCCAGTGGTTGGGCCAATGGTAGACGCTGTGCAGGAGCAGGCCTTGGTGATCGGGGGCTTCCGATAGATACGGGGCGCGGAGGAGCGTTCGGGCGACGCTCAGGCCGGCCTGCCAATACGTTTGGCCTTTGCCTTCAATACCGAGATGGCGGCCGAGGCGGAGCAGACCCTGGGCGGCGATGGCGGCGGCGGAGGAATCAACGGGCTCATGGTCGTTGAAGGGATCGGCGGGACGATTTCGCCAACCCTCGAGCTTGGCGAGTCCCGGCGCGCCGTCGTCCCAATAAGGGATGCCGTCACTGGCGGCGCAGTCGTTGATGTAGTGATCGGCGGTGTCGAGGGCGGCCTGTTCATAGACCTTCACAACATCCGCCTTGGGCAGGCCGACGGATTGCGCGAAAGCATCGGGAGCAATCGTGGCGAAGAACTCGAGTTCCTCGGCGTAGCCGAGCATCGCCCATGCCAGGCCGCGGGTCCAGGTGCTGAACGGGGAATATCCTTGCTGGGTGGATCGGCAGCGGAATTGGCCGTCGTTGCGGTTGAAGATCGCCTCGTGGCTGGTTCGGCCGCGCACGTCGTAGGTGTGGGGGGAATCGCCGTGGAAGATGATGTATTGATTGGTGCACAGGCCGTGAAGGACCGAGCGTTTGAGCAGATCGGCGGCGCGGTCGTTTTCGTGCATGAGCTTTTGGCCGAGCTGCCAGGCGAGGCCGAGGATGCGGGTGGTTCGCATCGTATCGACGAAGAGGGAGTGCGGGCCGTTGAAGGAGTAGATGTAACCCAGGGCGGTCGTATTGGCGGCCAGGGGCGAGGGTTTGGCGACCAGGACGCCGGCCCATCGGTTGGCCTGGACGGCGCCGCTTGCCTTGATCGCCAGGTCGTAGAAGGCAAGCTCCCAGTCGTTGTGTTCGATGCGCCCTTCGCGCATCAGGCGGCGGAGGTTGCCATAGGTGGAGAGGTTGTTGAAGGCGTGATCGTGAACGCCGGCGTGGGTGACGTGGGAAGCCATGCGCCCAACGGTGTGGCGTCGGCCGAGGTTGAGCAGATCGCGCTCGTTGGTGGCGTCGAATGCCAGCAAGGCGCAGCCGTAGACGAACCCTTCGGTCCATTCGGTCCAGCCGCGCGTGGTGTATTGGCCTTCGACGGTGAAGACGGGCGTGCCGCGCGCGGGATCCCAGGTACGGTCGATCAGGCGGGCCTTGGCCGCGCCCAGGTTCAGCGCGTGGGCCGCAGATTTGGATAAATCGGCGGGGATGAGTTTCGTGTCGATGGTCATGGGGAATGGCTCATAGGGTTAAACGTGCTTCCGATATGCGGCGATGACGCGCTGGAGCATCTCGTCAGGCGGCAGCGCCCAGCAGCGGTTGGAGAAAATCTCCACCTCGATCATCCCCATGAACCCGGCCGATTCCACCATTCGCCGGATGCCGGGAATGTCGATGCACCCTTCGCCCATGATGCCCCGGTCATTGAGCAGGTCGCTCGTCGGCGACAGCCAGTCGCAGACATGGAACGAGAAGATCGAACCGGCGCGCCCGGCGCGCTGAATCTCCCCCGCCAGACGATCATCCCACCAGACGTGGTAGACGTCGACGGTAACGCCCACCTGCTTAGATCCGATCCGCTCCACCAGATCGTTCGCCTGGCTCAGCGTGGAAACGGCGCTGCGGGTGTCGGCGTACATCGGATGCAGGGGCTCGATCCCCAGTTTCACGCCCGCTTGCTTCGCGTGTGGCTCAATGGCCGCGATCCCATCGGCGATCTGGCCGCGCGCCGTGTCGAGCGGAACACCGGGCGTCGCGCCGCAGACAAGGACGATCAGCGGCGCGCCGATGGCGGCGGCTTCATCGATCACCCGCTTGTTTTCATCAATGGCCGCCTGTCGCGGCTCGATGCCGACGCCGGTAAAAAATCCACCCCGACAGAGGCTCGTCACCTCCAGCCCCGAATCGGCGAGGACTCTGGCGGATTCCTTCACCCCCAGCGGCGCCAGCGCATCGCGCCAGACCGTGATCCCGCCAACGCCCGCGCTGCGATACGCCGTCACCGCATCAACCAGCGCCCACGAGCGGGTTGTGATCGTGTGGAGACAGAGCCTGTTCAAGGGCGGACCGTCGGACATCGTCGATTCCTTCACGTGCGGTTCAATCCAAGGCCGGGACATCAAGCCAGCGTCGCTGTTTCCATGAATCGATCGCGAGCTCCGCCAGTTGCACGCCCTTGGCCGCCTCGCGGAGAGACCAGCGGAAGGGGTCATTCAGGACAATGTGACGAAGGAAAAGCTCCCACTGGATTTTGAACGCGTTGTCGTAGGGCTGATGCGTCGGGACAGCCGGCCAATTCGAAAAATGATCGATCGGGCTGTCCACATCCGGATTCCAGACCGGGCGGGGCGTGTTCGCGTCCCCCTGCACGCGGCACTCGCGTAATCCCGCGACAGCCGAGCCTTTGGTGCCATCGACCTGCAGCGTGAGCAGATCATCGCGGCGGACGCGGACGCACCAGGAGCTGTTGAAGTGGCAGATGATTTTCTCGTCGGTGGTCAACGTGGCGTAGGCGCTGTCGTCGGCGGTGCAGTCATAGGTTTTGCCGCTTTCATCGACGCGCTGGGGGATGTGCGTGACGCCGAGGCAGGAGACGGCGTTGACGGTGCCGAAGAGGTTGTCCACGAGATAGCGCCAGTGGCAGAGCATGTCGATGATGATGCCGCCGCCGTCCTGGGCGCGATAGTTCCAACTGGGGCGCTGGGCGGGGCGTTCGGCGTTTTCGCCGGTGAAAACCCAGTAGCCAAACTCGCCGCGGACTGAGAGGATTCGGCCGAAGAATCCGGTGTCGATCAGGTATTTGAGTTTGCGAATTCCCGGCAGCCAAAGCTTGTCCTGAACGACGCCGTTTTTGACGCCGGCCTTCTCGGCGTGACGGGCCAGAGCGATGGCGTCGGCGGCGGTCGTCGCGGTCGGTTTTTCGCAGTAGATGTGCTTGCCGGCGCTGATCGCCCTGGTCACGGCTTCGACGCGCAAGTCGGTCGTCTGGGCATCGAAATAGACGGGGTATCGATCATCGGCCAGCAGCGGGGCGAGATCGGTTGTGTATGCGATATTGCCATACTTCTCGGACAGCGCCTTGAGCTTGTTGGCATTGCGGCCAACAAGGATCGGATCGGGCATGATCGTCGCGTCGCTCCCGACCTTCACACCCCCCTGCTTCATGATCGCGACGATGGAGCGCTCCAGGTGTTGGTTGGTCCCCATCCGTCCGGTCACGCCGTTCATAATCACACCGACTCGATGCGTCTGCACTGTGGACTCCCGCGTTTGAAGTTATCCGGTTCGATCCATCACTTGCCGAAGCTTACAAGGAACGGGGCGTTTGCTCCAAGGCGGGCGGGGACATTGGCCATATTGTCGGAAATATCACTTTTTTCTTGATTCGCCGCCAAATGTGGTGTAGGTTGATGAGCGTTCAAATCGCACCATCTCTTAAGATGTTGGATTGACATATCGCTGGCCAACGCGGCCGAGTTGGGAAACTGAATGCAAGGAGATCGCCTGAGCAATTGCGCGGATGGGCTGACAACCCCGGTGGCATCGTTGCGTTGATTGGTCGGTCATCGCACAATCGCGCCATGCACAACCGGTCCGTCAAGTCTCTGTTCAAACAACTGCGTTTGCGCGCCCCGGCGAAGATCAACCTGTTTTTGCGCATCGGCGCGCGGCGCGCCGATGGATTTCATCCGCTCGTGTCGTGGATGGCGACGGTCGGGCTCTTTGACAAGCTGGAAGTGACGATTGCACCCGCGCCGGGGATTCGGCTGACACTGGAAGGATGCGGCGGATCTTCAGATCGTGCGGATGGCAAGGATACTGGGGAGAAGCCGCGCGCGGCATTGCCGCCAGTCGATGCGAGCAATCTTGTGGTCCGCGCCGCCGAGGCGCTCGCGCGGGCGGCGGGCATCTCGCCGGCGCTGGAATTGACGCTTGGCAAGGTCATCCCCATCGGCGCGGGGCTGGGCGGCGGAAGCTCCGACGCGGCGCACACGCTTGTGGCCCTCAACCGGCTTTGGGGGTTGAACTGGCCGATTGATTCGCTGCACCCCATCGCCGCTTCTCTCGGAAGCGATGTGCCGTTTTTTTTGCTCGACGGGAGCGCCTTGTGCGCCGGTCGGGGCGAGATGATGGGCGTGTTGCCTCCGCCGGCGGCGCCTTATGCGGTGCTCATTTTCCCGCCGTTCGGATTGTCCACCCCGGCGGTGTACAAGCGGTTTGATGAGCTGGCCGAACAGCGCGATGGCAGACCGGGCGCGGGTGGCGAACCGGGGGAGATGCGTCATGGAGACGAGCCTCTGGAGGCGAGGGCTCTTCTTGCATCTCCTCCGGTTCGAGATCCGCAGATGGGCGGCGGTCCGGCGAATGACTGGCGATTGGCGCCGTCAATGGTCCGGCCTTGGGAGGCGTGGAGCCGATTGAACGCATTGGAACTGCTGCCCCGGCTGGTCAATGACCTGGAAGCACCGGCGTTTTCGCTCAAGGCGGAACTCGCCGCCCTTTGGATCGCAATCGAGAAGACCATCGGGCGCATCGTGCGGATGAGCGGAAGCGGATCGACGCTCTTCACGCTGGCCGACGATGAAATGGAGGCGCGAAAGATCGCCGAAACGATCGTGGCGAAGCATGATATTCCGGCCAGCGCCGTGGAATTGTGTCCGAATATCCGGGACGAGGATGGCATCGGTGCATCTTCGTAGGGCTCGCCTCGCGGACCAGTTTTCGCCGGGGCCGCACCCCGTGCGGACCAATTCAGCGAGTCGCCGACCAATGGTCCGCAGAGAACTGCGGACCGTACGGGATGCCAAGCGATGACGACGGCATCCGTCTTCAACAATCGTTCTCATGACTTGCCCAACCCACAAGTTATGAGTCTGTGCCCATGAGGCCCGACGACACTGCTCACATCCGTCGTCCGGCTGAATGGAAAAATCGGGTTGTCATTTCGGTTCTTCAACGCAGGGGTATGGTTATGCACCTTTCGGATGTTCGCATCAGTCTCTGTGGCAGCAACTCCGGCCGGCTCAAGGCCTTTTGCTGCCTGACCTTCGACAACACCTTCGTCATCCGCGATGTCAAGCTCATCGACGGCAACGACGGGCTGTTCCTGGCAATGCCGTCGCGGAAATTGACGGATCACTGCCCGCATTGCCATGAAAAAAATCATGTGCGGGCGCGATTCTGCAACGAATGCGGCCAGCGCCTGAACGAAAACCGCCATCCCCACGCGGGCGGCAAGGCAAGCACGTCGGCGCGCATCCGCTATGGCATCGGCGGCGCGGAGCGGGTCAAGCTGTACGCCGACATCGCCCATCCGATCAACGCCACCGCGCGACGAGAGCTGGAGACCCGCGTCCGCGCGGCGTACGAGCAGGAACTGGAGCGCAGCCGCCAGCCGGGGTATGAGCCAACCGTACTGGATGGGGAGGATTATGACATCCCCGATGAATCCGATGCGGGCAAGTCGAGCATTCCGCTTCGGCTGGCGTGAGGATGGGCTGGCACGACCAGTTCGACGTTGCTCCGCAGTACTCCCTCCGACGGAGTTGTAGGGTCCGTGGTGCTCCGCGGACCAGTGCCTCATCGCGGCTATGATCCGCGGGGTACCAAGGACCCTGCGAAAATGCCGTCCAAATAGAAGACTCCCTCCCCGCCCTCCCCCGCCGGGTACAGCGGAGGAGGGAGAAGCATCGCAAAGGCTCGTCGGCAATTGTTTCACCCCCGCCGGGCCATGCCTGCGGGATTTTCGCGCGCTTTGGGAGGTGTTTTGCAATTGGCGATCCGGACAGGTTGGTTATAGGATGACGCCCGTCGCGGGGAATGGGACATCCGATGGCCAGATGGCCGCGGGTCCGTGGGAAGGATGAATCATGAGTGTGCCGGTGACGCAGATGTGGACGGTGGCCAGTTATGTGCTTCGACAGAAGCTGGCCGGGCGCAAGCGATACCCGCTGGTGTTGATGCTTGAGCCGCTGTTTCGGTGCAACCTGGCATGCGCGGGGTGCGGAAAGATCCAATACCCGGCGCATATTCTCAAAAAGCAACTGACACCCGAGCAATGTTTCGCAGCCGTCGAGGAATGCGGGGCGCCGATGGTGAGCATCCCCGGCGGCGAACCGCTGCTCCATCCACAGATCAAGGAGATTGTCGAGGGGCTCGTCGCGCGACGCAAGTACATCTACCTCTGCACCAACGCGCTCTTGCTCAAGGAAAAAATCGGCCTCTTTAAGCCGACCAAGTACCTCACCTTCAGCGTCCATATGGACGGGCAGAAGGAACACCACGATTTTTCCGTCTGCCGTGAAGGAGGCTTCGACATCGCGCTGGAGGGAATCAAGGAGGCGGTCAAGCGGGGCTTCCGGGTGACGACGAACACGACGCTCTTCGACGGGGCCGACGCCAAAAGCGTTCGCGCGTTTTTCGATCAGATGATGGACGTGGGCGTTGAGGGGATGATGCTGTCGCCGGGCTACAGCTATGACAAGGCGCCGGACCAGCAGCATTTTCTCGGCAAGGCCAAGACCAGGCGACTGTTCACCAAGATCCTGAGCAATCGCAAGAAAAGCTGGACATTCAACCAAAGCCCGCTGTTCCTGGAATACCTGATGGGCAGGCGGCACTACCGCTGCACACCTTGGGGCATGCCGACGTACAACATCTTCGGGTGGCAAAAGCCGTGCTATCTGCTCCAGGATGGATACGCCGAGACGTTCAAGGAATTGATCGAGGCGACGAAGTGGGAAAACTACGGCACCGAAAGCGGCAACCCCAAGTGCGCCAACTGCATGGTCCACAGCGGCTACGAAGCGAGCGCGGTCGATGACACCTTCGGATCGATCAAGGGATTTTTGTCCACCGTGCGGGCGACGCTCTTTGGTGGAACCTACGCCGACGCCGACGCGCTGGAGGCGCTCGATGAAAAGAGCGCGCCGGCGGCCCTGGTGCAGTTGACGGTGTCGAATGTGAAGGATACCCAGGAGACAAAGACTCAGCCCGCCCGTCTGTAACGACGAAGTGAAGAAGGAACCGCTCAATGCCCCAGGAAACCAAGTCCCGTCCGTTGGATGTCGAACAGGAACACGCGCCCGGCACGCTTCATGAAAAACTCGAGGGGTGGGTGCCGGAACTCGCGGGGGAGGATGAAATCCGCATGGCGCTCGAGAAGGCGTTTGACTATCGCGGCGACATCACGATCACCCTCAAGGGCGGCGAAGTTGTCGAAGGATACATCTTCGACCGCAGCACCGGCCAAACCCTGACGGACAGCAGGGTGAGGCTCTATCCCAAAAACAGCGACGAGAAACGCGCCATCGCTTATGCGGATGTCGCCCGCCTCGAGTTCAGCGGACGCGACGCCGCCGCCGGCAAGAGCTTTGAGACCTGGGTGAAGAAATACCGCGAAAAAAAGGCCGCCGGTGAAAAGAACATCGGCATCGAGCCGGAGAAGCTGGATTAGGAACTCGGCGTCATTCGGTGAGACTCCGCGCATATGTAGGGTCCGCCCCGCGGACCATCCGATTGACAACTCGAAGGATGGTCCGCGGCGCGGACCATGCCATTTCCAAGAGCGATAAGGAGCCGCGCACGAAGCAAGCGGACAACATTCAACACCGCTTACTTCGTGCGCGGCTCTCCCGACATCACGCACAAGGCCCCACCCACCAACCATGATCCGCCCCGCCACCATTCATGATGTTCCCCACATCGCCCAGATCATCAACGCCCACGCCGGCCTGGGGAAGATGCTCTTCAAGAGCTACGCCCAGCTCTTCGAGGGGCTTCGTGATTTCGCGGTGCATGAGTCGGAGGATGGGAAAGGGACGATCGTCGGCTGCGTGGGGCTGACGATCATCTGGGCGGACCTGGCCGAGGTGCGCTCGCTGGCGGTGGATGATGAATGGCGTGGACGGGGAATCGGGACGCAGCTTGTGCGCTGGACGATCGCCGAGGCGAAGCGGCTGGGGATTCGGCGGCTGATGAGCCTGACCTATGAGCAACGATTTTTTGAAAAGCTCGGTTTTGAAGTGGTGCCGAAGGAATCGCTTCCGCTGAAGGTCTGGAGCGATTGCGTGCGCTGCCCCAAGCAGGATGCGTGCGATGAGATCGCGATGGTGCTGACGCTGGAGGATGTGCCCATCGCCAATCTCCCCCTGGCGACACCGACGCCGCGCGGGGTGTCGGTTCCGGTGCTGGATCATTTGGAGGATTGAACCGGAGCGTATCATGCTGGGAAACTCGGTCTTTTGTTTCGCTTCTTATTCCCTCCCCCGGTATTTCCGGGGGAGGGCAGGGAGGGGGTCTTTACGACCAACGTGAACAGGCCCCCTCCCCAACCCTCCCCCGGCGTACCGGGAGAGGGAGAATCAGTGTAAATGTATTGGATGCGCGGCATCGTCCATCCGGTGCCAAACTCCATTCAGTAGGTTTCCCCATGACACACCAACTCGCCATCCTCGGCGCCGGCAACATGGCCGAGGCCATCGTGCGCGGCCTGCTTTCGCGTCAAACATTCGGCCCCGATCAGATCATCGCCGCCGATCCTTCGCCTCAGCGACGGAATTACTTCGCCGACACCCTCGGCGTCGCCGTGGTCGAACACAACGTCGATGCCGCGCGGGATGCGCGCATCGTGCTGCTGAGCGTCAAGCCGCAGCATGCGCCCGAGGCGCTGCGCGGACTGGCGACGGCGATCTCGGCCGACACGCTGCTCGTGTCGATCATGGCCGGCGTCACCACCGCGAAAATCGCCCATCATCTCGGTGGCGATCAGGCGTGGCGCATCGTCCGATCAATGCCCAACACCCCCATGCTCGTCGGCGAAGGGATGGCCGCCCTCGCGCCGGGGGCGCATGCGACGGCGCAAGATCTCGCGCAGGCAAAGCAATTGTTCGAGGCTGCGGCCAAGGTGATCGAAGTGACCGAAGACAAGCTCGACGCTGTCACCGCCGTTTCAGGTTCTGGTCCGGCCTATTTTTGCTTCCTCGTTGAACAGATGATCCACGCCGGCGTGGAGCTTGGCCTGACGCCACAGCAGGCCCATACCCTTGCCGTCCGCACCGCCCTGGGTACGGCCAGGATGCTGACCACCAGCGACGACGCCCCGGCCGAGTTGCGGCGGAAAGTGACCAGTCCCGGCGGCACGACCCATGCGGCAATCACATTCATGGAATCGCACGATTGGCCAAAGATCACGATCGATGCCCTCAAGGCCGCCGCGAGGAGGAGTGAAGAACTGAGCGGTTGATGCAGTTACATTCGCGCGCGATGGAAGTGAGCGCCAAAGGTCGCTGTAACCCTGTGGCGTCAATGGACATGGCCCGCACTTGTTCAAGACGCATGCCGTCGGGTCCGTCGACACATGGCGCCCTGAATCCAGGGTATGGCAAAACGCTACCGCCCGGATTTGCCCAGGGATTGGATGAGGTCTTTCACGTCGCCGATCTGGGTGATTTTGAGGCCGAAGTTTTCGCCGACTTTGACGGCCTCGCCGACGGCGATGGGGGTGTTGTTGATGAGCAGTTCGAGCGGTTCGTCGCTGCGCTTGAAAAACTCGATGATCGCGCCGGCGCCCAGGCGCATCACTTCCGACAAGGCGAGTTTGCGCTCAGCCAGCTTGACGATGACCGGGACTTCGAGGCGCAGAATGCGCTCCAGTTCCGGCTGGCGGCCGGTCGCCCCGCGGCTTTTGACTTCTGATTGCAGGACGGGCACTGGGGATCCTCTGATAACGGCCAACGCGACGCGCAAGCCCGTGGATCGGACGGCGAGACACTTCCCATATTATCGGCCACCCGTTGGGATAGGCAACAGGCTCTTTGGCGTCCGCTTCTGAAAACGGGGGCATGTCGCTACAATTCGCGGCATGTCAAAATCTTTGTTTAATGGAAACTCGTGCGTGGTTGGTCTGCAATGGGGGGATGAGGGGAAGGGGAAGATCGTCGATTTTCTAACGGAAAACGCGGAAGTTGTCGTGCGCTATTGCGGTGGAGCCAACGCGGGGCACACGGTGCGAATCGATGGGAAGAAGTATTCGACGCACTTGCTGCCGGTGGGGATTTTTCGCCCGCATGTGTTGAACCTGATCGGCAACGGGGTGGTGCTGGAGCCTGAGGCGCTGTTTGCGGAGATTGACGAGTATGTGGGGAAGGGGATCGCGATTTCTCCGGAGAATTTGCGGATTTCATATAAAACGCACGTGGTGATGCCATATCACAAGCAGGAGGATGCGGCGCGTGAGGCCGCCAACGGGGACAAGTCGATCGGCACGACCAAACGCGGGATCGGGCCAACGTATGCGGACAAAATGCACCGGACGACGGCGATTCGCGTGGCCGACCTCATCCGCGAGGATCGGCTGGCGGAGAAGATCGAGCGAATCGTGACCGAGCGGAACACGATCTTCCACGCGCTGTACGGCCTGCCGCCGATGAACTGGAAGGATGTGTTTGAAAACTACCGGCGATATGGCCGCCGGATCGCACCCTTTGTGGGCGATACCAGCCGGGTGCTGCTGGACGCATGGAAGGCGGGCAAACGGATCGTATTTGAAGGGGCACACGCCAACCTGCTCGACGTGGATCACGGGACATACCCGTATGTGACCAGTTCCAACTGCTCGGCGCTGGGAATTTTCACGGGCGCGGGGGCGCCGCCGGCGATGATTCAGAATTATATCGGAATCATGAAGGCGTATTCGACGCGCGTGGGGGGCGGACCATTCCCGACCGAACAGGACAATAAGATCGGGGAGTACATCCGTGAACGCGGGCAGGAGTACGGGACGACGACGCGCCGCCCGAGGCGGTGCGGATGGTTTGATGCGGTGGCGGTGAGGTATTCGGTGGAACTCAACGGAATCACCGCGATCGCGCTGACGCTGCTCGATGTGCTCTCGGGGCTCGATGAGATTCAGCTTTGCACGGGGTATAAGCACCAGGGCAAGCTGCTGGAGAGTTTCCCGGCCGACATGGACATGCTCGCCGAGGCCGAGCCGATTTACGAGACCGTGAAGGGATGGAGCGAGGATGTGTCGGGGTGCCGAAGTTTTGATGAGTTGCCCAAGGCCGCGCGGGACTATGTCGTGCGGCTGGAGGCGCTGGTGGGCGCGCCGATCACGATGGTGAGCGTCGGGCCGGAACGGTCGGCGACATTGATTCGCAGTTGAGTCGTAGTTGATATGGAACGACATGGCGAAAAAAACGATGGCGTTATCGCACCTGGATGAGCGCGGCTCGGCGCGGATGGTGGACGTGGGGGCAAAGCCGGCGACGCGACGGGAGGCGGTGGCCGAGGGATTTGTCGTCATGCGGGCCGGGACATGCCGGGCGATCATGGGCGGCGAGGTTCCCAAGGGCGAGGTGCTGAACACGGCGCGGATCGGGGGGATTCTGGCCGCGAAGGGAACCGGTGGGTTGATTCCGCTTTGTCATCCCTTGCCGATCGAGAGCGTGGCCATTGACTTTTTACTTCCGAAGCTCCCCCCCCTGCCGCCGACGACGGAGGACGATGAACCGGTGCGGCTTGGGATCCGCGCCCGCGCGACGATCACCGGCAAAACAGGTGTGGAGATGGAGGCGCTGGCGGCGGTGACGGTCGCGGCACTGACCATTTACGACATGTGCAAGGCGATCGACAAGGGTATGATGATTGATGCGATTCGGCTCGTGAAAAAGACGGGTGGACGCAGCGGGTAAGGTCAAGGAGCAGGACATGGTTGCAAGCGGCGCGCAAGCATCGAAGAGCGTTCTGTCGGCCGAGCAGGTCGAGGCGTTTGGACGAGATGGGTATGTCGTCGCGCGGCAACTGCTCGACGCAAAAGATGTGGCACGCATTCGTGACACGTTCATGGAAATGAACAAAGATGGGCCGGTCGAGGGATTGTCGGAGTTCAAACACGACAACATGGAGGCCTATGCGGCGAGCGATCCGCTGCGGTTTTATCCGCGGATGATGATGCCGCACGCGCACGCGGACAAGCCGGTGGGACTCGTGGCCATGCATTACATGCTCCTGCCGGCGCTGCATGGCATTTTGCGGGAACTCTTTGCGGAGGAGCCGCTGGCGGTGCAGTCGATGTTTTATTTCAAGCCGCCGGGAGCGCGGGGGCAGGATTTGCACCAGGATGACTACTACCTGCGGACCAAGCCGGGCAACTGCATGGCGGCGTGGATGGCGATCGATGACGCCGATGAGGAGAATGGTGGGATGGTTTGCGTTCCGGGAACGGCGACGCTGGAGGTGGCGTGTCCTGAAAAATCCGACGCGACCCGATTTTTCACAACCGAACATGTGGAGCCGCCGCCGGGAACGCATCCCGTGCCGTGCAATCTGAAGGCCGGGGATGTGCTGTTTTTCAACGGGCGGGTCATTCACGGAAGCTATCCGAACACGAGTAAGACGCGGTTTCGCCGGGCGCTGATCTGCCATTATGTGCCGGAGAGTTCGAGCGAATTGTCGAGCTGGTATCGCACGCCGATGCGTTTTGACGGCGTCATGCGCACAATCGCCGAGGCGACCGGGGGCGGGCCGTGCGGCGACCTGCACGCGCCGGCGGGGCGGCATTGAGTGCGATCGACGGGAGACCCTTTCGGTGACATCAGAAAATCTCAACGCAGAGACGCGGAGGTCGCGGAGAAAAGAAAGAGGTTGAACCACCAAGCCACGAAGACCACAAAGCGGTTCATCGCCGCATGACGCCGCCTGGTCATTTTAAATATATTTTATACCCATCTGAGGAGTGCATCGCTCTGCTGATACGCTCAACCCTTCGGGCACCGCTTCGTGTTCTTTGTGGCTTTGTGGTTCAATTTGTATTTCTGCTCCGCGTTCTCCGCGTCTCCGCGGTGAATCCTCCATCACCTGATCGTCGGCACTGCTTGCGGCGGATCAATGCGGCAAGACATGGGCGGGGGAGCCCATGCCACGTCAGAAGTGGCATTGCCCATGAGCGCGAACAACCTTACGATCATCTTGGACAATACACTTGAACCACAGGAGCTTTGATGCCCACTGCAACGCTGCGCCCGGGGGATGTCGCGCCGGATTTTGAATTGATGAACCAGGACAAGGTCCGCGTGAAACTGGCGGATTTTAGGGGGAAGCAGAAAGTGGTGCTGCTTTTTTATCCGATGGATTTTTCGCCGGTGTGTACCGATGAGCACTGCGCGTTTGGCCCGCAGCTCGAGAAAATCGCGCCGGATGACCAGACGGTGGTGTTTGGCGTGTCGTGCGACAGTCCGTACTGCCACGCGGCGTTTCGGGAGAAGTACAACATCGCGTATGACCTGCTGTCGGACCCGACGCGAAAGATGGTCAAGGCGTACGGCATGTTCGCCGGCGAGGAGCCATACAATTGCTCGAAGCGGGGGACGGTGGTCATCAACAAGGCCGGCCGGATCGCCTTCTATCATGAGCAGGAGATGCGTACGGCGCGGACGGTGGAGGATGTGGGCAAGGCGGCGGCAACGGATACGGCCTTGCAGAATCGGGCCGATGAGTTTGGTGTGGGCGTGTAGGGCGAGGAATTTTTGATTTTTGATTTTTGATTGGTGAATGTAATTGCGTCGTTAGCGGGCGGGGCATGGACTGGGACTGATGAACAATATGAACAAAGGCAAGTCATCGATCCCCCCCACCGGGGCGGGGCAATTGGTGGAGGAGACGAATCACCCGTCCGAGGCGGAGGTGATCGAGCAATCGCAGGAGCGGCGGGAGGAGGCGCGAAAGGCAAGCCGCGAGGATGTCGCGCCGGTGCAAGCGTATGCGCAGGCGTTGATCGCGGAATTGGCGCATCTGCCCAACGGGGACATGGTGGGGGAAATCATCGACAACGCGATGAAGCTGCTCCGCGACCGGACCAACCGCGGCGACATCAAGCTGATCAACAAAAGCTTCAAGGAACTGCGCTATGCGCTGAAGGTGTTCGCGCCCTACCGCGACACGCACAAGGTGAGCATATTCGGATCCGCACGCACGCCGCAGACGCACGCGGACTATGTGCAGGCGGCCGCCTTCGCCAAGGCGATGGCCGAGGCGGGATGGATGGTCATCACCGGCGCCGGCGGCGGCATCATGGCGGCGGGGCACGGCGGCGCCGGGGCCAAGCCCTCGTTCGGCCTGGCGATCCGCCTCCCATTCGAGCAGGCGACCAACCCGTTCATCGTCAATGATCCCAAGCTGATCAATTTCAAATACTTTTTCACGCGCAAGCTGATGTTCATCCGCTCAAGCCATGCGATCGCCCTCTTCCCCGGCGGGTTCGGGACGATGGATGAGGGATTCGAGGCGCTGACGCTCATCCAGACGGGCAAATCGGTTCCGATGCCGATTGTGTTCGTCGATCAACCCGGCGGCAACTATTGGGAAAGCTGGCAGAATTATGTGCGGACCCAGTTGCTCGATCGCAGGCTGATCCATGAAACGGATCTGCGGCTGTACAAGATCACGACGAGCATCGACGAGGCCGTGCGCGAGATCACGCACTTTTATTCCAACTTTCATTCGGTGCGCTATTTCAAGGGAGATTTGATCATCCGCCTGAAAACCGCGCCGAACGCGGCGCAACTGGCGAAGATCACGCGCGATTTTTCGGACATCAAAGTGAGCGGCGAGTTTCGCATCAGCGCCGCGCTGCCCGTCGAGCGCAATGAGCCGTCATTGGCCGACCTGCCGCGATTGATCTTCGCGTTCAACAAGCGGGATCATGGGCGGCTGCGGATGTTGATTGATGATCTCAATAAAATCGTGGAATAAGGAGACAGCGGCCAATCAAGGCCCTCACGCGGCAACGCGAAGAAAATCGTTGCAGGGTCTGCCCCGCAGACCATGATCGCCGATGCACATCCACCTGACCTGTGGTCCGCAATGAGTGCGTGATCCTATTACCACAATCGACAAAAAAGCAGCGACATTGAGCAAATATTGAGGGTCGGAACCAACAAATTCACACACTCAATGCGCACACAATTTTGGCATCACGACAACATGGGCGAGGGTATCCATGCCACGTCAAGCGATTCGTCGCCGGCGCGCCAGGAGCCCCAATCCGCCGATGGCGAGCAGGCCGAGCGTTGCGGGCTCCGGGACGACGGTCAACACAATGTCCTTGCCGCCGTCGGCCAGACTCAGCGTCGCCAGCTTCCCATCCAGCGTGCCGCTCAGGCTTGACCCCAGCGACCCGCTGATCAGTTGCGAACTGTCAAAAAGGGTATAGGTTCCACCCGCCAGGCTTCCCGGCCCGCCGGGCAGATTGAACGCGAAGTCATCCCATTCCAGCTTGCCGGTGCCAATCTTCAGCACCGACGTGCCCAGAAGGCTCACCTTATCGCTACTCGCCGGAGTGGCCAGATCGAACAGCAGGGATTGTGTATTGACAGCGTTTACAGGAGAAGAAATACTTAAGCCGCCTGAACCCAAGTTCACCGTCAATGTCCCCACCGCACCCGCCGACGCACCGGGCGAAAGCTTGCCTCCGGAATTGAGTGTCACGCCATTGGTGCCGCCATTGATAATGTATCCATTCCCGCCCAGCAAACCGCTATCCGACACGCTTCCACTTCCCGTAGCTGACCCGCCGTCGTTGGGATTATTGGCCCACAGAGCGCCATTGGGTGTTGAGATCGTTGTATTGCCCGAATAGTTGCTGGATTTATTGGCGGTCATCACCTGCACATAACTGCTGGTTGGTCCGAGCGTCACGCTGCTCGTACCGGTGATTGCATTGGTGGTGTTGATTTCAAGGTTTCCGCCGCGACCAAAATTCAGTGCCAAATTAGCCGGCCACGCCCCGGCTGCATTCAGAGCAACCGTCACGTTTGTGGCATTGAAAGATGAACCACCAGTAAAGCTATTGGCCGCGTTCAATTCAATACGCGCCGTCCCGCCGTTGGAGTATAACCCCCCCCGGCCCGCTGATCGCGTCGTTAAATTGTACCAAACCATTGGCACCCTGGAAATTCAGATTGGTACCCGGCGCAGCGCTGGGATCAAAGGTGACGGTATCATTGAAAATCTGCTTTGTGCCCGCAAGTTGTGGCGAAATCCGCGTGCCTGTCAGCGTAACGACCGGCACGTTAAGCGTGAAGGCATACGCATGCCGGACGTAGTTGCTGTTGCCATTCCAGTAGAGGGTCTTCCCGCTTGTTGATTCAATCGTGATGTCGGAGGGGGACCAGATGTCGATGTTCCCGATATACCGATCATCATCCAAGTTGATCGTTGTGCGAGCCGGAACGGTACTGCCCCCGTAGCTCGGAATGTTCACTACATCCGAATTAACTGCCGTGGTGGATCCGGCAATAGTTCCACTGGACCAGTTCCCGGAGGTGCCCCAGTTATTATCACCGC
>CAYTAP010000092.1:0-17164 GCA_964435775.1 uncultured Tepidisphaeraceae bacterium | reverse complement strand
GTAGGGTCCGCCCCGCGGACCAATCCCGTAGGGTCCGCCCCGCGGACCAATCCCGCACGGTCCGCCCCGCGGACCAATTTTGTCGACGCCGCCCCGGATGGTCCGCGGGGCGGACCCTACGAAGATTCGCCCTTTTGGGCGTTGTGGGCGTTGTGCGACTGGCTGTTTGAATCGACGGGTCGACGGACGCATGCGATCGCGTTGCCGCGATTGGTGGAATTGCTCTTTACATATCTCACCACCGAGTTGGGCGTGGATGCCGGGGAAGCAGCGCTGGCGCTCGTCGAGGATTACACCCGGCCGGCGCGACGGGAAGTGCCGGCGTTTCTCCGCGAGCATCTGCCTGCGGATTATGCCCTCCCATCCCGCGCCCAGAGAACCAGCCCGCTGCCTCGGCGGCAGTCGCGGCATCTACGCCAATCCACACAGAGCCACCCCACACCAGCGGAGGCGGACGAATGATGCGATGGATCATGGTCGCGGTTTTGGCGTGCCTCTGGCCATTTCAACTGGCGTCGGCGGCGCCTACGGCAAGGGAGCTGTGGTTTTATCAGGCGACCAACCTCCTGGTTGACAACAATATCGATGCACTGGAAGCGCTGTGGCGGCGGGCGGCGGCGGAGGGGTACACCCATGTGCTGCTGGCCGACTCGAAGTTCGCACGGCTCAACGAAATGCCGCCGCGCTATTTCGAGCACGTCCAGCGCGTCAAGCAACTCGCCAAGTCGCTGCACATGCAAATCGTCCCGGCGGTTTTCCCGGTTGGATATTCCAATGACATCCTGTCCCAGGATCCCAACCTCGCCGAGGGGCTGCCGGTCAGGGATCAGCCGCTGGTGGTGCGCAACAATCAAGCGCTGCCCGCGCCGGATTCGTCGATCGCGCTTACTGGCAGGATGCTCTTCAAGGATGATGCGGTCGCACTTGCCGGGCGGACGGCGACCATCACGAACAACCCCGGCAACGCCCGCTTCACCTACCAGCGCGCCCTCCCCCGCTTCCGCTGTTATCGCGTCTCGGTGTGGATCAAAACAAATGGCTACAGCGGCACACCGGAGATCAAGGCGCTGGCCGACGGCGCTTCGCTGCAATACCAGTCACTGGCCGTGAAGCCAACGCAGGATTGGAAGCAATATCACGTCATCTTCAACACCCTCGATCACAATTCGATCAACCTCTACTTCGGCGTCTGGGGCCAAGGCAGGGGAACACTCCAATGGCGCGATTGGAGTATCGAGGAAGTCGCCCTGCTGAATGTGCTTCGACGCGATGGAACGCCGTGCGTTGTGCGACATGTCGGCGATGACGGGAAAACATTGCGCGAAGGGATCGACTACGATCCGATCATCGATCCGGGCTTGGGAACCAAGCCATGGCGCGGGGAATACGATGTCGATCACGCGCCGCCAATTCTCAAAACGCACGGCCTGCCCGATGGGACGCGGCTGCTGGTCTCCTGGTACCACCCTGTGATTTTCAACGCCGGACAGGTCAGCGCCTGCCCGAGCGCCCCGGCATTCGATGCGCTCCTGGCCGATCAAGCCCGGCGGATGAAGGCGTTGTGGGACGCCCGGGGGTACATGATGTCGCACGATGAGATTCGCGCGCTGGGGTGGGATGAAAGCTGCCTGAAGCGGAAGCTGACGCCCGGAAAAATCCTCGCCGACAACGCGCGGCGTTGCGTGGAGCTTCTTAAGGGCTCGAAGGTCTGCGTCTGGAGCGACATGTTCGATCCGTTTCACAACGCAGTGAATAACTACTATCTGGTCAATGGCGATCTGACGGGATCATGGGAAGGATTGGACCCGTCGGTGAACATCGTCAACTGGAACTTTGGCCACCGCGATCAAAGCCTGCGGTTCTTCGCCGACAAAGGCCATCCACAAATCATCGCCGGTTACTACGACCACCCGCCGGGAAGGATTCGCCAATGGCTCGCGTCGGCCGACAAAATTCCCTCCGTTGTCGGCGTCATGTACACCACCTGGGAGCGAAACTACGCCGACCTCGAAGCATTTGCCAGGCTCTGTCGCTAGAATGGGCTGAACATGAAACCTCGAGTCCTCATCCTCCGTACCGCCGGAACCAACTGCGACGCCGAAACCGCTCATGCCTTTGAATTGGCCGGCGGAGACGCGGTTCGGCTGCACCTCAATCGCATTCTCGAAAATCCGAAGCTGCTGGATGAATATCAGGCAATCGCCCTACCCGGCGGCTTTTCATATGGTGACGACATCGCGGCCGGTAAAATCCTCGCCAACCAGATCAACCAGCACCTATCGGATGCACTACGACATTTTGTCACGACTGGTCGTCCTATTATTGGCATCTGCAATGGATTCCAGGTGCTTGTAAAGACGAGCCTGCTGCCCGGCCCGCTCGTGGGTCGGACAGGACAGCTTGCGACGCTCACCAATAATGATTCGCATCGTTTTATCGCCCGTTGGATCACCCTCAAGCCGATCAGCCACAAATGTATATGGACAGCCGGTCTTCACTCGGATGGTGAAAAAACCCCTCTGCTGCAACTTCCCGTGGCTCACGGCGAAGGCAAGCTGGTCGCCGCCGATGAGCCCGTTCGCCGGGCTTTGTGGGATCATGACCAGGTGGCGCTGACCTATACACGCCCCGATGGTTCCCCGGCCGACGGAGAGTATCCCTTCAATCCCAACGGCGCGGTGGATGATATCGCCGGCATCTGCGACGATTCCGGATTGGTCTTCGGATTAATGCCACACCCCGAGCGCTACGTCTCCAACTGGCAACATCCGGCGTGGACGCGCAATCATTTCGACGCACCCCATAAAAACGGGGTGCCCCGCTCCGTTTCCTTGGCATCAAGTTTGCAATGCCTTCCCAAAGGTGGCGCGGACGCCGCCGGTGCAGGCGGAGGTCTGGCCATTTTTCGCAACGCGATGGAATACATCCGTCAGGGCGTTGGAACGATGGTTTAAGGCATCGAACAATGATTTTCAGGGTTGAGAAGCAAGTTTTCTCACGCCAGGACCGATAAAACCAAAGATACCGAGCCGCCAGGCGGAAAAGGTGGTTGAGGACGGATAAACCTGTAATTTTATCTGTTCGAAACTCCGGTCGGTTTACGATATACTAATTGGTTCGACTAGCATGTGTGCAGAAGTCGAACATGTGGGACGGATGGTCCGTTCCACAGTATGCGAACAGCGAGCATCGACCGTTTTCAAGCTTGAGCCCGCCACCGGCGAAACAAGATTTTGAGAAAGGTTGATGGAGCATGTTCGCACGGGCCTCCCGTACCGCAACGGCCCGGGGCAATTTTGCCCGCCCGCCTGTGACAGGCGGCACGAAAACATTTTGCCTTGAAAAGGAGGCTTATATGTTGCGGAAGTTGATCGTGTTGGGTGTCGTTGGTTTGCTCCCGGCGTTGGCGTTCGCTCAGCCCCAGGCTGGCAACTGGGAACTGACGTTGCAGGGATCCGGCTCGGGCAATAAGGAGCTCTCGGCCGCAAATCTCGGCGCGGCTGCGGGCGTGGGCTACTTCTTCACGAAGAATGCGGAAGTCGGCATTCGCCAAGGCATCAGCTATTCGGACTTCGACCACGACGCCAAGGGCCACCGCACCGGCGGCGGCACCTCGTGGGATGGCTCGACCGCCGTATTCGGCGACTGGCACTTCGACCTGGATCGCTGGCAGCCCTTCGCTGGGGTCAGCCTGGGTTACGTCTACGGCGATTCCACGGATGACACCTGGATTGCCGGGCTGGAAGGTGGCGTGAAGTACTACCTGCAGCGCGCCGCGTTCATTTACGCCACGGTCGCGTACCAGTTCGATCTCAACGAGGCCTTCGGCGACGGCCAGTTCGTGTACGGCTTGGGCATCGGTGTGAACTTCTAAGCCTTCGGGCACAAGTTCACGTCCGAACTGCCGTAGGCAGTCGAACGACAGATACACGGGCCGCCGATCTCACCAGATCGGCGGCCCTTTTCGTGCGCGATGCGGTGGCAAAAGTGCGTGATCCACATCCCTACGAGCCGGAAGCGTCAGCGACGTTCGCGCTCAATCTAGAGCGCAGTCTATTTGTTTGTAGCGGGCTGACCCATTGACGGACAAAGGAGCCGCGCGCAGTAAGCGGTTTTCGCGCCAACGCACAACCGCTTACTGCGTGCGCGGCTCCTTGAATCCGCTACAGCAAGGTGGACGGCGCTCTATTCAAACACAATGCAAACCTTGCCCGTTTGCCCCTTGTCGGCCAGTTCGTAGGCCTTGGCCGCCTGGGAAAGGGGGAGGCGTTCGGTGCAGGTGACTTCGGGGTGAATACCCCAGCGATCGAGGTGTTCGACGAGGTCTTCCATGTGCTTGAGCGACGTCACCCATGAGCCATACAGCGTGATCTGCTGATGGATGAGCAGCGGGGAGACGTCGAACTCCACCTTGTTTCCTTCGCCGACGAACGCGCAGCGACCCCACTGCCGCGTGCCTTTCAACGCCAGCAGACGCGCAGCGGGCGCGCCGCTGCAATCGATGCTCACCTCGCAGCCGCGATTGCCCGTGATCGCCATGATGTTCGCCAGGGCTTGATCGTCGGAGTTGAAGGTGTGTGCGCAAAGCCCAAGCTCCTCGGCCAACTGCCGCCTCGATGGCGAAGTGTCGATGCCGATGATCGGACCGGCGCCCATCGCCTTGCCGAGCTGCGCCGCGGCCAAACCGACCGGCCCCAACCCGGTGATCAGCAGCCGGTCGTTGCCGCTCAGCTTCATCCGGCAGAGCGCTTCGTACGCCGTCGCCGTCCCGCAGGCGCACAAGGCGCCATCGACATAGCTGAGTGAATCGGGCAGCTTCACGCAGACCACTTCCTCGGCCAGCAGGTAAGGCGCGTGTCCTCCATTGCGCTGCCAGCCATAGGCGGCGCGCACCGGGCTGTGACAACTGATCATGTACCCGTGGCGGCAATCCTCACACACGCCGCAGCCGTTGATGTGATAGACGACCACGCGGTCGCCGGGCTTGAAACGCTTGCAGCCAGGCCCGACCTTGGTGATTTGTCCGCACGGCTCGTGGCCGGCGATCGTGCCGGGTTGATACCCTTCAGGACCTTTGCCCAGGTGGGCGCGATAGATCGCCCGGATGTCGCTTCCGCAGATCGAGCTTGCCTTGGTCTGGATGAGCACCTGCCCGTGGCCGGGCTCCGGCACTTCAAATTCCTTGAATTGCACGGTGCTGTTGCCCGGCAGAATGACGCCTTGCATGGTTGCCATGATGTTTTCCTTGGTTGTTTTGTGAACGTCTAGGGCGGTGTGATTTGCCCGTTCAAGTCCCAGAGATCTTCCCATGACTGGTTGTCCTTCCAGAGGAAGACCTGTCCGTTGATCAACCTGCAATTGCGGTCAATCGCCGCGATGTCCGACATCTCCTGAGCCGTGAGCGGTTCGGTCGTCACGCCCTTCAGGTTGGCCAGATAGTTGCGCCGCGTCACGGAAAATGGAATCGGGACTTGTCCGCGCTGCACGGCCCACTTGATGCAGACGACGGCCGGATGCACACCCAGCCGTTGGGCGATCCGAACGATGGCCGGATCCTCCACATCCACGGTGTCGTCACGGGTCCGATCCCGCTCCGGTCGGCCGGGCGAGCCGATGGGCGAATACCCGATCGGGAGAATCCCGTGATCGTGGACAAAATCAAAGAGCTCCGGCTGTTGAAAATGGGGGTGGAGTTCCATCTCGTTGGCGGCCGGTTTGATCCGGGCGTCGCGGAGGAGGAGCTTGAGCTTGGGGATCGTCATGTTCGAGGTGCCGATGTGCCGGACCAGTCCACGATCCACGAGCGTTTCCATCTGCCGCCAGGTTTTCATGTAGTCGTCGTGGATGTATGGCCGGGCGTCGGGGCTGCGGCTGCTCACATCACAATGCGGCGGATGAAAGTTGGGGAACGGCCAATGGACAAGGTAGAGATCCAGGTAGTCCAACTGCAAGTCATGCAGCGACTGCTCGCAAGCGCCGACCACATCATGATGCCGGTCATTCCAGACCTTGGAGGTGATCCAGAGATCGCTCCGCTTGATGCCACCGGCGATCACCTTCGCCAGAGATTGCCCAATTTCAGCTTCGTTGCCGTAAACGGAGGCGCAATCGAAATGTCGATAACCAAGCGCCGCGGCCTCCAGGACGGCATCAGCGACCATTTGTGCCGAAACATGATCGGACCCGAACGTCCCCAACCCAATGGCCGGGATTTTCGCTCCCGTGTACAGCGTCCGCAACGGGACCTTCGCCGGATCAATCCTATCGCTCAAAACGTCCATCGCATCTCCGAAAACATTTGCTATCCACGCCGCGCGGTTGTGGCCATGCACAAACTTGCGGATGAGCAAATGATGTCAAGCGTGTCAGAATCAGTTGATACCCGTCACACCCGCAACGACAACGGGCGCAAAGCGTACTATAGCTCATGTGCTTCCGCGACACAGCATCGAGCGCCATCTCTTCGCAGGGCGCCAACGTTGCGATTTCCAGCGTGTCTGGAACATTCGGGAGTGTAAGATGGTCACCGGCGGTCATTGAGATTGGGGCGCTCGCAAGATTATGAAAACTGTATTCCGCATCGTGATCGTGGTCGTGGTTCTCGGAGGGGTTCTCGGCGCGGCCAACTGGTATTGGCGACGTCACGATGCGCCCGCCAGTGCTTACAAGACCGCTCAGGTGAAGACCGGCGACATCGTGGCAACGATCAGCGCCACGGGCACGGTCGAACCGGAGGAAGTGATCGACGTCGGGTCGCAGGTTGGCGGGCTGATTCTGTCATTCGGCAAGGATGAGAATGGCAAGACGATCGATTACGGATCGGCGGTGAAGGAAGGAACGGTTCTGGCGCAGATTGATGAGTCGCTTTATAAGCCCGATGTCGCGCAGGCGCAGGCACAACTCGATCAGGCGAAGGCCGGCAAAACCTACGCCGACGCCAATCTTCAGCAATTGCAGGCCAAGATGAACCAGGCGCAGCGCGACTGGACACGGGCACAGAAGATCGGGCCATCCGATGCCTTGTCGCAAACGGATTACGACGGGTACCAATCCGCATATGAGGTTGCCAAGGCCAATGTCGCGGTCGGGCAGGCGGCCATCACGCAGGCGGAGTCGGCGGTCGAAGCCGCACAGGCGACCTTCGACAAAGCGCAGCGGAACCTGAGCTATTGCGTGATCAAGTCGCCGGTGCGGGGCGTCATCATCGATCGCCGCGTCAATATCGGACAAACCGTGGTCTCGAGCCTCAGCGCGCCGAGCCTTCTTCTGATCGCCAAGGACCTCAAGCAGATGGAAATCTGGGTCGCGGTCAACGAGGCCGACATCGGACATATTCACAAAGGCCAACCCGTCACGTTCACCGTCGATGCGTTTCCGGGACAAACCTTCACCGGGCAGGTGGATAACGTTCGCCTCAACGCGTCGATGACGCAGAACGTCGTCACCTATACCGTGGTGGTGAGCACGGACAACTCCAGCGGCACACTCCTGCCGTATTTGACGGCCAACGTGCAATTTGAAACCGCGCGGCGGGACAAGGTCATGAATGTTCCCAACGCCGCGTTGCAGTGGGTTCCTTCGGAGAACGAGGTGGATCCGTCGCTGCGGCAAGGCCCGCCGCCCAAAGGCAGGCATGGAACCGCAGGCACGCTGTGGGTGGCCGACGGACCGTATGTACACCCCATACCTGTCACCATCGGACTGAGCGATGGCGTGATCACCGAAGTCAACGGCGAGGGCGTCAGTAATGGAATGAACGTTGTGGTTGGCGAACGACCAGCCGGTGTCAACACTCAGGCCGACAGCACCAATCCGTTTGGTCCGCCGAAGTGGCGGCAGCCGAAGAAGACAAAGTAAGGATTGTCCGTGATCGGTTGTCGATGGTCAGAAGTCGGCGGGCCATCCCGGATGCCGAGCATTAACAACGGACAACGCACACTCCCCATGCCACTCATTGAACTGGACAACATCCACAAGACCTATCACCTCGGTGAGATGGACGTGCCTGTTCTCAAGGGCGTGTCGCTCAAAGTGGACCGCGGCGAGTACGTCGCGCTGATGGGCGCGAGCGGATCGGGCAAGAGCACGCTCATGAACATCCTCGGTTGCCTCGACCGCCCCACCAGCGGGCGCTATTGGCTGGATGGCAAGGAAGTGTCCACGCTCAGCACCGACCAGCGCGCGGCCGTTCGAAACAACACGATCGGCTTTGTCTTCCAGAGCTTCAACCTCCTCCCGCGCACCAGCGCCCTGGACAATGTGAGGATGCCGCTCACCTACGCGCCCAATCCCATCTCCGACCGTGAGGGACGCCTGCGCGCCACCGAACTGCTTGAACGGGTCGGACTTGGCTCGCGTCTTCATCACGAACCCTCACAACTGTCCGGCGGACAACAGCAGCGCGTCGCCATCGCCAGGGCGCTGGTCAATCATCCATCGCTCATTTTCGCCGATGAGCCCACGGGTAATCTCGACTCGGCCACCAGTGAGGAAGTGATGGAGATGTTCCGAAAACTCAATGAGGAGGAAGGGATCACGATCATCCTTGTCACGCATGAGCCGGAGGTTTCACAACACGCCCAGCGGATCATCCGCGTGCATGATGGACGAATCGAGGGTTCGGGGTTCGGGGTCCAGGGTTCGGGAAACACGGATTTGAGCCCCGAAGCGCGAACCTTGAAGGCCGCGGGGGCAACGAACGCATGAAGCTGCACCGCACATTTTCAACCGCCATTCGCGCCCTGAGACGGAACATCATGCGGGCGATCCTCACGACGCTTGGCATCGTCATCGGCGTCGGCGCGGTCATTGCGATGATGGAAATCGGCAATGGTTCCTCCACCGCCATCAGCAAGAGCATCGCCAGCATGGGGGCCAACACGCTGCTCGTCCGGCCGGGCACCGCCTCAAGCGGCGGCGTCAGCTTCGGCGCCGGCAGCGTCATGACGCTCACGCCCAATGACGCCGACGCCATCCTGGCCGAATGCCCGTCGGTCGAGGAGGTCGCGCCGATCGTCCGCGCCCGAACCCAGGTGGTCTACGGCAACCGCAACTGGGTGCCGATGTACATTTACGGTTCGACGCCGGCGTATCTTCATGTGCGGGATTACACGCTCGCCGATGGTTCCAATTTCACCGAGCACGATGTTCGCAACGCGAGCAAGGTCTGCCTGCTCGGTCAGACGCTGGTCACACAGCTCTTCCAAGGCCAGTCGGCCGTCGGCAAGGATGTGCGGATCAACAATGTTTCGTTCAAGGTGATCGGCACGCTGTCGCCCAAGGGCGCGAACATGATGGGGCTGGATCAGGATGACCTGGTTCTGGCGCCTTGGACCGCCATCAAATACCGCGTCTCGGGATCGAGCCTTGGCTCGGTCAATCAAAGCGCCGCGGCCGGCGCTTCATCGGGCATCTCGCAAACGCCCAGCACTCTCAACAACCTCTATCCCAGCGCTTCGGTGCAGCTCTATCCCGCGCCAAGCCCCACCCAGTCGGTCGATACGCCGCTGCCCGTGCGATTCACCAACGTCGATGAGATTCTCGTTTCCGCGGCGTCGCCGGAGCAGGCGGATTCCGCCGTTGAGGAGATCACCAACCTCCTCCGCGAGCGCCATCGGATTCACCCCGGCGAGCCGGATGACTTTTCGATCCGCAACATGGCCGAGCTCATGACCGCCCTGACCTCCACGAGCAAGTTGATGACGCAATTGCTCCTGTGCGTCGCGCTCATCTCGCTGGTCGTCGGCGGCGTGGGCATCATGAACATCATGCTTGTCTCTGTCACCGAACGAACCCGCGAGATCGGTTTGCGCATGGCCGTCGGCGCGCGGTCGCGCGACATCCTGCGACAATTCCTGGTGGAATCGGTGCTGTTGTGTCTCGCCGGCGGAGCGATGGGGATCGTCCTGGGCGTCGGCGGCGCGGCGATGGTCACATGGCTGCTTCACTGGCCGACCGAATCCTCACCGGTGGCGATCGTCGCCGCCGTGGTCGTTTCGGCAACCGTCGGAATTATTTTCGGCTACTACCCGGCATGGAAGGCGTCGCGTCTGGACCCGATCGACGCGTTGCGCTACGAATAATGAAACCGTCAATGCACATACCATCATCAGGGATGCGACGCGTCCAAGCGGGTCGGCCGCAGCCGACTCGCATTGTTGTAGTGGCAAGGCGTTGGGCGCGCGGGATTGCGGCGACCGTGATCGGCATCGGTTTGTCGGGCTGCGCTGTCGGGCCGGATTATCATCGACCGGCAACGACGATGCCCGCTTCCTTCTCGCCGGCGGCATCCCCCACGACCACTCCCACCACCCATCCGAGCGAAGCCCTCTCCCAGGGCGCCGATGCAAACATCGTCCAGTGGTGGGCAAACTTTCACGACCCTCTTTTGACCTCCCTGATCGAACGCGCCGTCGCGGGAAACCTCGATCTCCAGCAGGCCGAAGCGCGCATCCGCCAGGCGCGCGCTGCCCGCGATGTCATCGTCGGCAACTTCTGGCCGTCGGTTGACGCCGGCGCTTCGTACACCCGCAGCCGCGGTGCGTCCGGTTCAATCCCCAATGGCGGCGGATCCTCCAGCGGCGCCCGCGACCTGTTCCAAGCGGGACTGGACGCAACCTGGGAACTGGACATCTTCGGGGGCACGCGGCGCGACATCGAAGCGGCCAATTCGGACCTGCAGGCGAGTATCGAAGACCAGCGTGATGTCATGGTCACTCTGACGGCGGAGGTCGCCATCAACTACATCTCGCTGCGCGCCAGTCAGCGGCAGATCGCCATCGCCCGCGACAACCTTGTCGCCCAGCAACGCTCGGCCGACGTCACTCGAACGCGCTTCAACGGGGGTTTCGCCAGCGGTTTGGATGTCGCCAATGCCGAGGCGCAGGTGGCGACGACCGCATCGGCCATTCCCGTGCTCCAAGGAATGGCGCGCCAGACTATCTACAGCCTCAGCGTATTGCTCGGCCAACAACCGCAGACTCTTTTGAGCGAGTTGGATGCCGACGCGCCGATCCCCGTCGTCCCTGCGAGCATTCCGATCGGTCTGCCCTCCGATCTGCTTCGCCGTCGCCCGGACATCCGTCGGGCCGAGGCTCAACTTCATTCAGCCACCGCCCGCATTGGCGTCGCCACGGCCGATCTGTTCCCACGATTCAGTCTCACCGGCTCGCTGGGCGTTCAAGGGAACAAAGGCTCCTCCTTGACGAATTGGAGCAACCGATACTGGTCGGTCGGCCCGTCGGTCAGTTGGCCTCTCTTTGACGCCGGGAAAATTCGCGCCAACATCCGTGTGCAGGATGCCCTTCAGGAACAGGCGCTGCTGACCTATCGCGCCGCGATCCTGACGGCGCTGCAGGAGGTGGATTCGGCGCTCGTCGGCTATTCCCGCGAACAGGAACATTACAGCGCCCTGTCCGACGCCGTCGCCGCCAACCGTCGCGCCGTCACCCTCGCCACGCGGCTCTACGCGGACGGTCAAACGGATTTCCTCAACGTCCTCACGGCGCAGCGCGCCCTCTTCGCGTCCCAAGATGCGCTCGTCCAAAGCAGCCAGCTCATCGCCACCGACCTCATCACGCTCTACAAAGCCCTCGGCGGGGGCTGGACGCCACCAACCGAAGCACGCCATTGATCTTTCATCGCATAAGCTATTTTATTTACAGCAATTACATCACGACATGTGATTGCTCCCCTTGTCAAGTCAACCAGGGCCTTTCAATTCTCGAATGGCTCTTCCGTAGGGGCGGCTTCAGCCGCCGTTTTAGAGGAAGACGGCGGCTGAAGCCACCCCTACCAAAGAGAATTGAATCACCCTGACAGTCAATTTCGCTGGCTTGACGCTTTGGCGTCGTCGTCTTACAGTTTCCCTTCGCTCCTGTGGGTTCAACTTTCCGGCTTGTCGGCTGGAAGGAGAACCAAGGGAGGGCAATTGTCGTATTCAATGATTCCGGCTGACGTGCGGGCCAGTTGCCCGGACGCACGCTGGAAGAAGATGGAGTGATCGTGAAAGCCAAGATTCATCCCCGTTATCAGACCTGCAACGTCCGCTGCGCCTGCGGCAACCAGTTCACCACGCGAAGCACCGCCAAGTCGCTGAATGTCGATATCTGCGCGGCCTGCCATCCCTTTTTCACAGGCAAGCAGAAGTTTGTGGATACCGCCGGCCGAGTCGAGCGTTTCAGCAAGAAGTTCGGCGGCTCGTACAGCTTCCAGAAGACCGCCGCCGCCGCCAAGGCGTGATCCGCGCGGTTGGCTTGCTCCATCCGCCGACGGGGCGCTGGGCGCAAGTTGTTTTTGAACCAGCCATTCGGCGTCGGCGTATCGAACGTCAATGTCTTGACGCCTCTTCGCATCTGTCATTTTCAGATCGGAACGCAAGGCGTACGATGCGCGAAAGTGGCGATGGACTGGACGAAACGCTGCAAGCGAAACCAATCTCGAAAGATGGGCGGGCGGCATTGGCGCGCGGCGCTGGCGATGCTCGCGGCCGGTTTGCTCGTTGCGTGTCAAACGACTCCGCCGAAAGCTGCCCGGCAGTTGATCGATCACCAGTCGATGATCGATTTCTCCGGTCTTGAGCCAATGGCGGCCAACGCGAACCTCAAGTGTTCGCTGTCTCTTCCACAGCACTGGAAGGCGCTGCCGCTCAAAGAGGGGTCGATCTATAAACATCAGCAGTGGCAAAGTCCCAGCGGGACGACGCTGGTTGGGGTTGTTTTCGCGCGCTCGCCTCTGCCGCTACCGGCCAAAACGATCGTCTGGTTGGCGAGGGATGAGTACGCCAAGAAAAAGCCAGGTGGAAAAATTCTAGGGGAATGGACCGACAAATACGGTCGGGAATGGTTTGAGGCGCAAACCGACAACCACCACGCCCGCGGGTATGTCATGGTCGATGGGCGCGATGTCTGGATCGCGTATTCGGCGTCCTTGCGCAACCGGCCCTTGGTTCCCGGCGAGCTTTCGCAAAGCGCGCGGTGTTTGGAGAGCGTAAGACCGAATGGGATGGCGATGGCGGCGGATGGGGATTGAGGCAAGCTTGCCCGTTGTCCGTTGCCAGTGGTCAGTTGCGGCGGCAATCGAAAGGGACGGGAGTCGTCTTCAAGCAACATCAACATTTCACCGCAGAGACGCGAAGAGCGCGGAGAAGAATTTCCGTAGGGTCCGTGGTACCCCGCGGACCATTGTCCCGCCGGAGAAGATGGTCCGCGGGGTACCACGGACCCTACGAGAAATGGCTTTTCGACGTTTGTAAAAGCCGGCCTGACACACTGATGTTACGGATGATCGCGCATCGAGGGGTTGCTGGTGGGAGCGGTGGATGGTTGGGTGCTGGCGATGGCTTTGGCCTCCGCCTCCGCTCTGCCCTCGGCCATGTACTTGACGCGAAGAATCCTGTCGTGGCGCTCTCTACCCGCGAAATGGTCCGTGAGGGCCATGCGCATGGAGATGAGAATCAGGATCGCCGCGCAAACCTTGATGAATGGCTTTCGAGCCCAGCCCAGCGCGGGGACGCAAAACGCACCGGCCCACAGATAGTAGCCCACCATGCAGCCGGGCATGCAGAGCACTGATGAGGATGTGAGCAGTTTAAGCAGGCCGACGTAGAACAGCCCCGCCGTCAAAATCCATCGAACAAACCTTTTCCCCTTCCCGGATGCATCAGCGCTCTTGGCCATGTGGTTTTATCCTCAAGGCGGGCGTACACCCTCGATGGGTTACCCAATGGTGCATTACTCCCACTGCAGACCCACGGAACTCAAGCCGCTTGTTGCGGGTGATAGTGAAGAACCATTAATTGGTTTTCGCGGACGGCCAGTTGTGCATAGGTCCGCCCCTGGTCATCGGAGAATTCGATTTCCCAAACGCCGGGGGCAAGGATTTCGACCACGGTGCCGACTTGACCGCGCAGCAACCCCTGATCGGGCCAATCGGCCGTGAGTGCGACGACGTCGAGCAGATGAAGGGTGTCCTTGGGTGGCGTCATGGATGACTCCTACAGCACATAGCAACTGACCAATCTTAGCACGTTCTGTCCGGTTGGAACAATCCACGCGGATCGAACAACAGGGCCTTTCAATTCTCTGCTGCTGCGCAAAATCACAAGAGAATGAACCACAGATGAACTCAGCTAAACACAGATAAACGCGGGTTTTCTCCATCCGTGTTTATCCGTGTTCATCTGTGGTTCGATTCCGGGATTCGATTCCGCGCAGAATTGAAAGGCCGTAGATCGAACAACGGCGAAACGAAGCTCGCGACCGTCACCTGCGCCCGACAACTGATCCACCCTTTCAGCGAGCGCTCATCCCATTGCTCGTTGCGGCATTGCATCTTCCTGTTGAGGCCCCCCTCCAGCCAGGATTTTTTTCACGACGATGATGAACAGACCCGTACACAGGAGGTTCAATGCCAGGGAGAGGACCGCGACGGTGAGGCTCGGGCCGCCCAGGCCGTAGCCGAGGGCGATGACGAGGACACCGGCGCCGACTTCGCCGCGGGGGAACATGCCGATGCTCAACGCCAGGCGCTGGTGGATGGGGACTTCCTTTCGGTAGCAGAGCGTGGGGAAGAGCTTGCCGATGTTGGAGATCGCCGTGACCGCCAGGACATGCCACAGGATCATCCACCAGCCGGGGAAAGGCGAATGGCTGGCGGCCGACATCGCGCTGGCAGCCGCGTCGGTTGATGCGGCGGCGTGATCCCCGCCAAACACGGCCGGCATGGAGAGTCCCACAAGAACCATGAAGATCGCCGAGATGATCGTGGAGACCCGCTGCTCCACCGGCGATTCCAGTCCCTCCTCATGTCCCTCCCGCGCATCATCGACGTGCGGGTCGGCCCCGTGCGGGCGGGCGAGCACGCACCCCAGGACAAACGCCGGCAACAGCACCTCGATGTGAATCGGCACTGTGCTGTCGATCGTTTTGCTGACCAGATAGATCACCTCACTGGCGCAGGTGATCGCAACCGAATACCCCACCACCCAAGGCCAGCGCACCGGCCAGCGGATGATGTGCAGATATTTCCACGCGACCCAAAGCAATATCGCGATGATGAGAACAACCACGATCAACTGCCAGCGCATGCCGACGATAGCGATCTTGAGCGGGATGAGGAGCAGGAGTGTGCCAAGGTCGTCGAAAATCGCCAGGATGCGCGCCTTTTGAAAGACCCATGTCGCGGACAACCCGGCGGCCGCCAGCATGGAAAAGAGGACGCCGGCGCTGGTGGGGGCGGCGAAAAGCGATTTGAGGAGCGACCCTTCCCAGAGCGGCCAGCTCCCCCATTGGCCTCGCGGGCCCATGACGAAGACGAAATAGAGCGCCGTCCCCACCCACGGCAGCGATGCGGCGATCATCGCCACCGCGAAATCCCATGCATATTTGCCCGGGCGTTTTTTGTCGATCTCAAACTCATAGCCGACGTGGATCATGATGAACGACAGGGCGATCATCGTCGCCACGGCGACCATTTTTTCCGTGTTCTCCGATCCCCCGGTCACCTGCGAGCCGATCAGGCCGGCGATGAGAAGGATGGAATAAAGCAAGACTTTGCGCACGGCGGGCTCCTGGAAACAGTGAATCCGTCTTCTTCAGATTTGGGAGGATAGGGGATTGGCGCGCGGCATCAAGGGATGGCAACCGTCGGCCGCATGCGCGTGGCTTGGCTGGTTTCAGGCGTGCTGAACGACCGGCTCTTGTTTCAACTTCATCCGATGGGCGCGGACGAGGGAGGCGACGATGCCCGTGCCGAGGATCACGGCGATCATGCCGAGGGTGTAGAAGCTCAGGCCCTCAACCTCCTCCAGCCAGTGACGCAGGAGCATTTTCGCGCCGACGAGCGCGAGGATGATCGCCAGTGACGCCTTGAGGTAATGGAACTTGTCCATGATTCCCGCCAGGGCGAAGTAGAGGCTTCGCAGGCCGAGGATCGCGCAGACGTTGCTGCTGAAAACGAGGAACGGGTCCTTGGTCACGACGAAAATGGCGGGGATCGAATCGACGGCGAAGACCAGGTCAGTCGTTTCCACCACCACCAACGCCAGTGCGAACGGGGTGAAGAGCCATTTGCCATCGCGGTGCAGCAGGAAGCGGTGTCCCTCGCGTTCCGTGGTGACAGGGAGATATTTCTGTGCCATCCGCACGGCGAAGTTCTGGTTCAGGTCCTTTTGCTCGGAGCTGAAAAACATCTTGAAGCCGGTGTAGAGGAGGAACACGCCGAAGATATAGAGGATGAAATCGAAGCGCGCAATGAGGGCGGCGCCGATCCCGATCATCGCGCCGCGAAGGACGAGGGCGCCCAGAATGCCCCAGAAGAGGATCCGATGCTGATATTTTCCCTCGATGGAAAAGAATGAAAAGATGAGTGCGATGATGAAGATGTTGTCAACGCTGAGTGACTTTTCCAGGACATAGCCGGTGAAGAACATCACGGCGGCATCACCACCATTAAGCCCCTTGGGGTAGTGGATATTGGGTAACCCCAGCCCCAACCAATGGTGTTGGTATGCGTAATAGACGAAGACATTGAAGATGAGCGACAGCCCGATCCAGAACGCCGACCACAAGAGCGCCTCGCGGACTTTGATCTCGTGGTCCTTGCGATGGAAGACCCCCAGGTCGAGCGCGAGCAACACTACAACGACGGTCAGAAACAGAATCCAAATCAGCATTGTCTGCAAGTAGCGACTGAAAGACGCCGATGCAAGTAGAAATGCGGAAGAAGGTTATAGCGGCGCGTTTCGGGGGCATCCCACGTGTGCGAATCGGTCTGTTTTGTCGGGGGGGACTTGACGCGCGGGGCTTTTCAACAAACAATACATCCGGATGGAAGGATGGTTGAAATAAACCGTCGTTCCGCATGGGTCAATGAACGTTTTGGGGGCATCCGTCACAAGGAAACCAATCATCGTGTCCAATCGTACGCCTTTTCTGGAGCTTGCCCGTCGCCGCGTTGTTGTGCTGGATGGCGCGATGGGGACGAGCATCCATACCTATTCCCTGGACCTGCAAAAAGACTGGCTGGGATTGGAAAATTGCAGCGAGATTCTGACCCGCACCCGCCCGGACATTATCCGGGAGATTCATGAAAGCTTTCTGGCGGTCGGATGCGACGCGGTGGAGACCAACACCTTCGGCGCCAATGCCATCGTGCTGGCGGAGTT
>CAYTAP010000091.1:0-17219 GCA_964435775.1 uncultured Tepidisphaeraceae bacterium | reverse complement strand
CAACCTCGGCCACTTGACCACGCGAACAAGGTATTGCCCATCCGGGGAGATCAGGTATTTGTCCCGCGCATCGGCCTCATGTTGGAAACGGGCCTCCCCCTCCTTTTTCAACGGATTCAGTGACCAGCTTTCCACAACATCCGCGTTGACGTCGCGGCTGCGAACGATGCCGATGTGCGTCCCGGAAATGCCGGGAAAGAGCGCTTCATCGAACACGCCGACGGACGCCGCGCGATCAATCGAGCGGATGAGCGGTGAGGCCGGAACGATGGGTGAAGCGCCGCGGGAATCAGTCGCAGCCGGAGGCGCGGTCGGATGGTCGGAGGGAACCGCGGGAGGGGCGACGGGGGCTATGGCCGTGACATTGCCGTTGGAATTGGCGGCGGGGGGATTGGCGACAGCCGGATGATGCGGCGGCGTGTTCTTGTCGCCTGCGGCGGGAGGGCTGGTGCTGAAGATCGTGCTGTTTTGCAGCGCGGGATCGACGGGTACAGCCCGGGTGGCGGTTTCGTTTTCGACGCCGCCAGGCGTGCCGGGGACGACGGGCGGATTCGCTTGTGGCGAAGCGCCGTCCGGTTGATCGGGGGATGCGCCGACGGCGACGGTCATGGGCGAAAGATTCGCCGGCGCTGGAGGCACCGGCTTTTTGGGAAGAGGCCTGGGCGGCGGCTGATCCCAATTGAGCGTCGCCCCAAGCGGGCTCGTGGCGAAGGCGGTGACTTTCCCATTGGAACGCATGGAACTGAGCACCGCCATGTTCGCGACGGCCAGAAGCCCCATCGAAAGAAGCGCACCGAGGACGAACCCCCCCGCTCCATATCCGGCGACCGCGCCAACCTCACGCGGTTCAAGACGAAACAGCACCCACAGCGCCAGCCCTGCGAGGATCAGCCCCACGACGCCGCCGAGGATCAGACTTGACGAATCGCCGCCGACGATGAACAGAACCATCGCCAGACCAAATGCCGTCGAGAACGCGGCCAGCGCCCGCCAGGGGGATTGCGAGGGCAAGGCGACGCGCACCCGCCGCATACCCGCCCGAGCGCCGGCGTTGGCCAGGGGGAATATGACCACGCCGAATAAAAACAGATACACGGCGCAACGCAAAAGCCGCACCCAAAGTTCCGCGTCATTCTCCCAGGAAAAGATTTCGTACGCGGCCCATCCAAGCCACCCGACAACGAGCACCCAGGGGAGAAACTGATCGACCTCCGGGCTTCCTGGATAGATGAACGGGCGATTGGGACGCTGGCCGGAGTCGAGCGGACGGTCTTCGGCCAGATCAAACGCCTCGGCGTCGCCGGTCCGTTCCATGCGGGAATAGCCTCCGGTCAGAACAGAACCGGGGGGAACTTCAGGATGAATGACTTTGGCCGCGGTCCCCGCCGCGGGCATCTCGTCCCCCTCGGAAATCATGGGAGGATCCAATGAGGAGGCGTCAAAACCACCCTGAACACCCTCCGCGGCCGCGGATGCGCTGCCGTGAACTCCCCCCCCCTCCCGCGTCTCGATGATCGGCGGCACGTCGAACATCGCGCCGCAATGCTTGCAACGCACGCGTTTGCCGGCTACGCGCTCGTTGGCATTGTATCTTTTGCCACAACTCGTGCACTGAACAACGATATTCACCTCGCATCCCCTTGACCGGCGCGTATGGTATCATAGGATCAGCACCTACTCAAAAAACAGGAGCATGACCACGATGGCAGAACCGTTGAAGATGATCTACGAAAACCAGGCCCCGCTCGACGCTTTGCAGGGCAAAACCGTCGCCATCCTGGGCTTCGGAAGCCAGGGACACGCGCATGGGCTCAACCTCCGCGACAGCGGGATCAAGGTGATCGTCGCCAATCGCAGGGAGAGCGCCAACGGCAAGTTGGCCGCCGAAAACGGACTCGACCCGATGAGCGTCGAGGACGCGGTGAAAAAGGCCGACCTCATCATTGTGACGCTGCCCGATGAAGTGCAGCCGGAGATCTACACCAAGTCGATCGCCCCGCATCTTCGCGCCGGGCAGGCATTGGGGTTCACGCATGGCTTCAACATTCATTTCAAGACGATCGTCCCGCCCAAGGATGTGGATGTGCTGATGGTCGCGCCCAAGGGGCCGGGCCATCTGGTTCGATCCGAGTTTGAAAAAGGGGGTGGCGTGCCATGCCTGCTGGGCGTGGCGCAGGATGCGACGGGCAACGCCCGCAAGATCGGGCTCGCCTGGGCGCGGGGCATCGGTGGGGCGCGGTCGGGCGTCATCGAAACCAACTTCAAGGATGAATGCGAAACCGACCTGTTCGGCGAACAGGCCGTCCTCTGCGGAGGCTTGTCGGCGCTGATCAAGGCGGGCTTCGAGACGCTGACCGAGGCGGGATACCCGCCGGAAATGGCGTACTTCGAGTGCGTCCATGAGGTCAAGCTGATCGTGGATCTGATCTACCAGGGTGGATTGGATTACATGCGGTATTCGATCTCCAACACCGCCGAGTATGGCGACCTCACCCGAGGCCCGCGCGTCATCACGCCGGCGGTCAAGGCGGAAATGAAGAAAATCCTGTCGGAAATCCAGTCCGGACAATTCGCCCGCGAATGGCGCACGGAATACGAGACGGGATTGAAGAACTTCAAACGACTTTATGAGGCGGACAACTCGCACCCGGTTGAAACAACGGGACGGAGGCTGCGGGCGATGATGCCGTGGCTCAAAGCCAAGCAACCCCCCAAATCATAACCAGTTCATGATGTGCGCCCGGCCAATGAGTGCGGCGAGTAAAATGGCTTCGCAACTATTGAGGACTTCCAATGGATCATGTACGCATCGGTCTGATCGGGTTTGGGAACATGGGGCGGGCGCACGCCGCCACGATGGATCAGTTGAAGCATGGTGGCCTTGCCGCGATCTGCGACAATGATGCCAGCCGGCGAAAGTCGGCCGGAGAGGCGTACAAGGTGCCCACCTTCGCCACGCATCAGGAACTGCTCGCCTCGAAAACGTGCGATGCCATCCTGGTCGCCACGCCCCACTACGATCATGTCCCCATCACCCTCGACGCCTTTGCTCAAAATGTGCATGTGCTGGGTGAAAAACCGCTGGCGGTGTCGGTGACGGCGGCGCGCCAGGTCGTCGCCGAATACGCCAAGCACCCCAAGCTCAAGTATGGGATCATGTTCCAACTGCGCACCGAGGGCATCTACCGAAAAATCCGCCAGTTGGTGGCCAACGGGGAACTGGGGGAAATCACCCGCGTCACCTGGATCATCACCAACTGGTTCCGCACCTGGACCTACTACGGCTCCGGCGGCTGGCGGGCAACCTGGAAGGGCGAAGGCGGCGGCGTCCTGACCAACCAATGCCCGCACAACCTGGACCTGATCCAGTGGACGCTCAACGGGTTGATGCCCAACCGGATCACGGCCGTCGGGTTTGTGGGCAAAACTCACCCAATCGAAGTCGAAGATGAGATTTCGGCGATCCTGGAATATCCCAATGGTGCGATCGGCCACTTCATCACCAGCACCGGCGAAGCCCCCGGCACCAACCGCCTGGAAATCTGCGGTGATCGCGGAAAGCTGGTGGCCGAGCATGGCAAACTGAAGTTTTACCGCACCGTAAAGAGCGTTCGGGAGATGAATGAGAAATCACCCGAATCATTTCCGCACATGGAAACATGGGACATCGATATCCCCGTGGACCCGCGTGAAGCAGCCCGCCACGTCACGGTCACGCAGCGCTTCGTGGATGTTGTCCGGGAGGATCGGCCCAACTCGGATTTGATCGCCGAAGGGACCGAGGGTCTTCGCGGCCTGGAAATCGGCAACGCGATGGTCATGAGCGGCTTGCAGCGCCGCAGCGTCGCGCTCCCCGTCGATGGCCGGGAATACGATGCCTTCCTCGACGAAATGAACAAGAAATACGGCGGGCAAAAGAAAATCCAGACCCGCAAGGACGAGGCAGTCAACCTCGAAGCAAGCTTCTCGCACTGATCAGCCACCCGTCAAACCGCGGGAGATTGCCGCGGTTCATGGTCAACGGAAGCACAAGCAACCCCAAATAAATCAGCCTCCATACGGCGAGTATGGAGGCTGATTTATTTTGGACTGTATCTTTCGAACCGGCCCCCGGCGGCGCGGCCAATGACGATCACTCGGCCGTGCGGACGTGGATCTTTCCGCCTTGGAACTCCACGATCCCGTCCTTAAGGGCGAAAATCGTGTAGTCGCTTCCCAAGCCGACGTTGAAGCCGGGATGAAACTTCGTGCCGCACTGACGCATGATGATCGAACCGGCCGTCACGGCCTGCCCGCCATACGCCTTCACGCCACGGTACTGCGGATTACTGTCACGCCCGTTTCGAGTCGAGCCTTGACCTTTCTTATGTGCCATTGAATCACCTGCCTGAAAATTAATTCCGATTAACCCGCCCAAAAGCGACGGAGGAACAGTGTATATCCACCCGACCGGCAATGCAAGTTGCCGAAATGACGTTGCGATATCCGATATCCTGGGTCCAAAACGGAATCGGCGGTTCTCCTGTTCCCTCCCCCGGTACGCCGGGGGAGGGTTAAGGGAGGGGGCCTTTCGGTCAGCACTCGCTCAATCGCCTCTCGCACAGACTCCGGCATCTCGCGCATGCTTCGCGCGAAGGCGATCCGCCGCGGACCATGATCGCGCCTGGAAGGCATCGGAAGAATGATGCGCCGCAAGTGGCACATTCGTTCAATAACGGCACCCTCCCCGACCCTCCCCCGGCGTACCGGGGGAGAGAGAAAAGCCGCCGGAAGTGTCATGAACCCCGATGTCCTGCCTTTATTCGGCCATGCCGGCCGTATTTCTCGGGAATCATCCTCGGTTCTGGTAGTCGTAGTACGTCTTGATGTTGCGGTTGTAGTACCCGCCGGCCTGAGCGCGGACGGCGTTGAGGACCACGCCAAGGTGTTCGGCCTTGACCTGGCGCAGCGTGTCGCGCATCCGCTGGAGCAGGCCGCGACTGTTGCTGCGGGCGCGGACGACGCTGACCACGCCATCGACCCGCGGCGCCATCGCCACGCTGTCGCTGGTAAAGAGCAGCGGCCCGCCGTCGAAGATCACATGGTCGTATTCCTCCAGAACCCGCTCGATGAAGTCGATGAACAACTGACTTTCAAGCAGTTCCGTCGGGTTGGCGGGTTTGCCGCCGCTGGTCAGGAGCGTGAGGTTGGGCACGTGCGTCGGCTGGGCGAGGGTGTCAAACAGGTTCAGCGAGTTGAGCACATCGGAGAAGCCCTGCTCGTTGCCGATGCCAAAGAGCGTGTGAAGCACCGGCCGCCGGAAGTTGGCATCCACCAGCAGAATCCGGCGCCCATTTAACGCCAGACCGGCGGCAAGGTTGACGGCGGTGGTCGTCTTGCCGTCGCCCGGTCCGGGGCTGGTCACCATGATGCTCCGCGTCGTGTCCAGTGACGCCGCGTGCTGAAGTCGCGTGCGCATCTGACGGAACTGCTCGGCCAGCATCGAGTGCGGCGCTTCGGCGATGATGAGCGGAAGCCGCGTCCCGGCCGCCTGCGGATCCTCGCTCTCGTCGGAGATCATGCCCAGCAGGTTCAACTGCCCCACTCGCGCGATGTCGCGCGGCGAGCGAACCGAGGTGTCGAGCATTTCACGCAGGAACGCGATCCCAAGGCTGAACGCCAGCCCCAGAACGATGGCGATCGCCATTGTGATCGGCAACTTCGGGAAGCTCATCTTGTCCGGCAGGTCGGGCATGTTCATCCAATCGACGGTCGCAACGGGATGATCGTCGTTGTTGCGGACGGCATCGAGCTGATCGTCCACCTGCTGGAGCAGGTCATGATACGCCTTCTGCTCATCCTGAAGGGTCAGGTAGGTCGCCATCTGGTTGCTGGCGTCAGCCATTTCCTTGCGGACATCGCCGATCTGTTGGTTGACGGCGTCAAGCTTCTGCTGCACACCCGCGACCTGGCTTCGCATGTCCTCGACCATCGACGCGCTGTTGGTGGCCGCCACTTCGGCTTTGCGGTCATTGAGCTTTTGCTGGTAGAAATCGCGCTGACGCTTGGCGCTTTGCACAAACTGGCTCTCCGGCCCGTACTTGGCCTGCCGATCGGCAAGCGTCACCTCCGACACCACCAGCGCCTGCTTGAAGTTCATCACATCCGGATCGCGATCCACAAGCATCTGCACCTGGCTGGGAACCTTGTTCAGTTGCAGGTCCTGCTGGATCGACTGGTAGCTCCTCTGTGCGTCGGCCAGGAGCATCTGCAATTCAAGCTGCGTCTTGGTCAACTCACTGAGCTGGATTTCCTTGCTGCTCAAGCGCCCCGGGATGCCGGCGCCGTTGATGTTGAGGTCAATGGCTTTCTGACGGATTTCCCGGTTCTTGTCATCAAGGAGAATCTTGTATTCGTTGTGGAGCTTGTTCAGTTGGACCGTGCGGTTGAGGGTCTGCGAACGGTTCATGTCGCGCTGATCGGACAGATGACGTTCGACCACCTCGGTGACCAGGAGCTTGGCATCGCGGGCCGTCGGCGCGGACATCGACACCTGGATCAGCTTGGTGCCGGTCACGGGCGTCACATCAAAGCGGCTCTTGAGCGCCTGCTTGGCATCCTCCACATTGTCAAAGCCCTTGAACCAGTCGCTGTCGCGGACCAGCTGATCGTCAGTCAACACCTTGCTGAACAAGGTGTCCTGGCTGAGCAGTTGCGCCTGCGTCAGTTGATCCGTTTCGAGAAACCGCGGGTCGGTGAACTGCTGAATCTTGGTGTCGGGCAGTAGCGCGATATCGCGCGGCGGGATGATCTGCACAAGCCCTGTCGAGGTGTAACGCGGCGAGTTCTTCTTGAGATACCAGTTGGCGCCAAAGCCCAATGCCCCCGCGACAATGAGGCTGACGATGATCAGCCAGATGTTCGTGCGGATCACGCGCCACACGTCGGCGCCGGTCATCTGTGAACCACCGGTCATGGCCGTCGTCGGACCGGGGAGCGCCATTCCACCGTTGATCGCCAGATGGGGTGCCATCGCACTCCGCGGCAAACGAACGGCCGTGGTTTGTGGTAAGGTTGTCATAGCTGCGATACTCCTGCGGAACTCGTCAAAGTTGAGGCTGAGGCCGGGCCATCGATTATTTCGCTCGAACCCGCATCCAATCCGTCAGCGATCCCTATCCTACCTCACAAATCACCGTTTCCCAAAGGAAACTTGGGAGACAAACCAGTGCGATTGAGCTGAGGCCGTAAAACATGCCACACGGCTTTATTTCATCATCTTAACGGTATTTCCAAGTCATTTGGTGTCCGCCTTGGCCTTAAGCTCACGAACGCGATCCATCGCCTGGGTGATTTTGACGCGCAGAACCGGATCCACCGCCTGCTTTGCCTTATCGGCGTCGGCGATCGTTTCCAACGCGGCGTTCAACTGCTTCTCTGCTTGTGTGGCGTTCTTGCTCTTCAAATACGCATTGGCCAGGTGATAGCGGGCTTCCAGAAACGGTCGGCGATCAACAACTTCGTTCAGGATACGGATCGCTTCGGGAAGATCATCGTCGGTGCACAGGGACAACACCCAGCCATGCGTGTCGGCAATGAGCGGATCATAGTTGCCGCTCTTGCGCATGAGGTCGTAGGCGCGCTGGCTGTACACGCGGGCCTGCTCCGGCCGAGGCGGGGTGATGTTGCCGGCGAGCAAGCATGCGAGGTTGTTCAGCGCCTCGAGGCTGTTGGGCGCTTCATTGAGGAGCTTCAGGTAAATGTCGCGCGCCTTATCATAGTCGGGCTTCGGCCCGGTCATGTACGTCACACCAGCCAGCCGCAGCGCCCGCTGGCGATCCGGCGTGCTCAGCTTGTCGATGCTCTCCATGAGCTTCGCCACCGTCTGCTGGGCGGCGACGGCGTCGTGTTTGCTTTGCTGAAGATATGCGATGTCGATCAGCCAGCGCGGATCGCCTTTGGCGCGGGATTCGACGAACTTCAACGCATCATCGGCGCCGAGCTCGGCGGCGGTCGTGTTGATGATCGCCTGCGTGACCGGTTCGCTCTTTTGCGCGGGCGTCGTCTCCAGCGCGGCTTCGAAATCACTCAACGCGCCGGGCTTGTCCTTCAACCTGTTTTTGGCCTGACCGCGGAAGGCATAGGCCCACCAGGCATCCTTGTCCCCCTGGATGATCTTGCCGGTTTCCTGAACCACCGTCTTGTACTGCTTCATTTGCAGCAGCACATTCAGGTACGTGCGGGTGATGTTGGGGTTGTTGCCGGCGGATTTACGGGCTTCCTCGATGGCGGCAAGGGCATCCTTGTCGCGCCCCTCCTGAAGGCGCACGAGCGCTTCCTGGTGGAGCAGGTCCGGATCGACGGCCAACTGCGGAATCCCGCGCGAATCGGCGATCACGCGATCGACGTCCGACCAGCGAGGCGGATTGGAAGAGGCATACAGCTCGATGAGCTTCAGCCGCGGCAGTTTCGCCTGTGGCGCGGCGCGAACAACACCTTCCAGTTCGGTGATCGCGCGGTCGGTGTCGCCGTTGAGGCGCATCGCGTCGGCCAGCGCCATCCGCACATCGACGTTGTCCGGGTTGATGTTCCGCACCGCCGTCAGATCGGCGACGGCGGACGCGGCGTCCGGCGGCGATTGACGAAGCGCGACAAGCCCGCGGAAATAGAGCGCGTTGGCGTTCTTCGGATCCGCCGCGAGGGTTTTATCCAGCTGCTTGCGGGCATCATCAAGCTTGCCCGGCGTCAGGTAATAGACGTAGCCAAGCAGCGCGTTCCAATCGGAGGCCGTCGGATTTTTCAAGAGCTGCGCCTGGATCGACTTGGTCGCGTCATCAAGGCGATGGCCATTGACCAGCAAGTCGATCCGCAGGCGCTGGACCCGCGCATCGGAATCGCCGGCCGGGAGCAACGCCAGGGCATCATCGAGTTTGTTGCGCCGCGCGAGGTAGTTGGCGAGGCGATCACGAACCTCGTAATTATCCGGCGCGTTGGCATGGGCATCGCGCAGCGCCTGCTCTGCCTGGTCGGGGCGATTGGTTCGCGCATAGAGCTCGGCGAGCATCAACTGCGGTTCGGGCTTGTCCTTCCAGAGCGGACGGGCGGCCAATTCCTTGAGATCGGCCTCGGCATCCTGTGGTTTGTTGCTCGCCAGCGCGATGTCGGCGAGGTTGCCGTAGAAGGTGCTTTCATCCGGCCATTTTTTCTTGGCCTCGGTAAAGACCTCGCGCGCCTTGGCGACATATTGCGTCGCCATGTTCGCGTCAGTTGAACCCTTCACCTGCGCCACGCGGAGATAAGCCATCCCCAGTTTCGTATAGGACGAGGGATCGTTGGGGCTGTTCTTCAGCTCCGCTTCACGTTGCGGAACGGCCTTGAGTGGATCGCCGAAGCGGAGCTGCCACAAGGTTTCCTGCTCCACAATATCGGCGTTGGTCGGGAACTGTTTGACCGCCTGGAGGATGTAATTATGCGCCTCCTGTGGCCGATTGGTGGCGATGTAGCAATCGATGACCCCGCGAAGAGCCTCGATGCTGTCGCTGCGGCGCTGGAGGGCGGCGAGAAACTTCGACAGCGCGTCGTCATAGCGTCCGCTCGCCTGCAGCGCCCGGCCATACGCGAGCCACGACTGCGAAAACTCCGGCATCGTCTGCGTCAATTGCTGGCCGAGCGTGACCGCTTTGCCCAATTCATCCTTGTTGCCGGCGGTTCCCTGTGCCAGCGCCAACTGGAACTTCAGAAGCTGGCCGTTGGCCTGGTCCTGGTTCGTCACAGCCAGCTTGTCAACGTATTTGCGCGCTTCGTCCCAGTTTTGATGCTGCAGGTAATAATTCAAAAGCGACTGCTGAACCCGCGCTGAATCCGGTTTGACGGCTTCGGCCTTCTTCAGATGGTCGAGCATCTCCTTATTCTTGCCCTGACGCCCGGTCAGCTCCGCGAGGTTCAATTCGCGCGTGAAGGGATCGGGCTCGGCGGCGATGATTTCCTCCGCGCCGGCGCCCGCCAACATCTTGGCCAGCGTTTCCAGGCTTGCATTGGACGGGTTGGTTTTCCTCGCCTCGGCCACCAGCGCGATGGCGCGATCTTTTTCATTGCGGGCCGAATAAATGCGCACAAGGTTCGCCACGGCATCAACATCGCCGGGGTCCTCCTTCACGATCTCGTTGAGGAGCCGCACCGCGTCATCCTGCTGACCGACGCCGAGGGCAAGCTGCGCTTTGTACAAACGCTCCGCCTTCGATTTCTCGGGCAACGACTCATACAGCTTTTCGATCTTTGCGTGATCCTTGCCCGGATCGAGCATCGCCAGGCGCATGCGGGTGACATCCGGCGAGTTCGGCATCACTTTCTCAAGGTATTCAACATGCGGCCGGGCTTCGTCAATCGCGCGCTCGCGCAGGAGCAATTGCACAAGCTGCAACCGCGCATCGTTGGCGGTGGGGATTCGATCCACGATCTGACGAAGCAGCTTTTTGGCTTCCCCAGTCTGCCCGGCGTTGATGTACGCCTTGGCGAGCATGTATTTGACCTGATAATCCTGCCCTCCCTTTTGCAGGAGCAACTGCTGCGATTTTTCGAGTGTCTGAATCGCCTTGACGTTGTTCCCCTCGGCCAATTCCAACCGGCCGCGAAGCTTGAGGATTTCGGGCGCTTCGCCCAGACGATCATTGAGTGTTTTGAGGCTCTTGTTCACGGACTCCTCAAGCGTCTTTCGCTTGGCGGCGTCGGTGGTTGAGGCGAACTCGTCGATCTGAAGCCCGGCGAGGGACAGGAGCGTCATCGCCTCGTACTGGCGCGACAGCAGCGCATCCTTGCGCGTGCCCACATGCGCCTTGTCCGGCTGCCGGGGCGCGGTGAGGATGGAGATCGCTTCCTGGCGCTTGGCCGGATCACGTCCGATGAGCTCGGCGGCGGTGACGCGCACCGTTGGATCGTCCGGACGCTGCTTCAGCAATGCCCGCGCGATCTTCTCCGCCGTCGCCGCATCGTGCAGGTTCTTGGCGGCGTAATCGGCGGCGGTCCGGTTGATCTCGACGTACAGGTCGTTGTCGGGCTGTGCTTCCTCACGCGCCTTGGTGATTTCGGCGGTCGCACGGTCATCCAGCCCGGCGGGCAGACCCAGCGAAGCATTGGCGCGCGACAGACCAAGGAACGTCTGGAATGCGCGATAGTGCATCGCGGGGTTTTGCTCCTGACCCTTGAGCGAGTCCTCCGTGACCGCGAGCGCTTCGGCGATGAGTTTCCTGCCGCCGGCGGCGTCCCCATTTTGAATGGCGTCCTGCGCCCGTTTCACCTTGACCTGCGCGATATAGAACGGGAGCTCGGCATTGGCCGGATCGGCTTTCCGCAACTCCTCCAGCGCCTTGACGTTGTCATCCACCACGCGCGGATCGGTCTGCACCCCGGCGAGCCACGCCTGAATGGTGGCGAGGTGTTTGAGCGCCGCGGCCTTGGTGTTGCCGGGATCAACGGCGGCCAGCTTGGTGGCCGTATCCCGCAGGAGCTGGAAGTTTTCAGCGCGCGGCGAAAGCTCCGCGACATCCTCGTACGCGTTCATCAGACGGCGCAGCGCCGGTTCGCAGTTCGGGTCGATTTCCAGCGCCTGTCGCCAGGCGCCCACGTCCTGATTGATCAACGTGGGATCCGAGACCGCCAGTTGCGTCATCGCATCACCGAACTTCACAAGGATGAGTGGATCCTTGCTGAGGGAGTACGCCTGTCCGTAATTGTCACGGGCGGCCTTGTAATCCTTCTCCGCCATGAACTTGTCGCCGGCTTCGATGTACTTTTCCGGCTTGGGGCGCATGAGGTAATACGCGCCGCCGGCGAGAATGGACAGGCCGCCGACCACGACGATTGTGAGGATGAGAAGAAATCGTTTGTTTACACGCCGAGCCATAAGCGGTTCCTTGCGTCACTGAAATTGATTCGTGTCCCTGCGCCGCGTCAATGAAGCCCTATGCGAATCGGATGCGTCGCATCTTGCGCTCGTCGCGTCGTCATCGGCCATAATGCGACCAATCGGGCAGGCACTTTTGAACCTCCGGCATCACACTCGTCAGAAAATCCGTCTGGACCTCCGCCGACTTTTCCTGGTCCTGGATCATGGTCATCGTTTCAATTTTCATGTAGTAGCCATACCGCTGCAACAGGCTTTGCAGGCTGCGCCGCACGCCGAGCGGGTCGCTTTCAAAATGCCCGTTCACACTGAAAAAGTAGGAGACGCTCTTCTTGAGCCGGGTCCGCCCCACCTGGTCCTCGAAGCTGATGAAGCGAAGCTTCACATCCTTGTCGCCAGCGCCCGGAACACCCGCCATGATCGGCCAGGTGAGAATCTGATAGCTCGTGGGCTCAAACCCATCGGCGATGTAGCAGCGGTCTGGGATGTGCGCGACGGTGTCCACCAGCCCGGTGTAGTAGGTCACGCCAAGATTGACGACGGCTTCGGGATGCCGCATCTGAATGTCCGCCACCATCGCGCGGCGCTCCTGCCACGTTTTGTCATCAAACGCCGCGATCTGGTCCGCGCTGACAATCCGATCATCCACGTAATCCCGGAAGATGAACTTGTCGGTCCCCAGGACCTCCTGAAAATCATGCTCCAGCGGCTGATCCTTCGACACCTGAACCCAGTGGCCCATCTTCAACGGCACCGTGTCCAGGGGTTTGGTCAGCGGCACGGGCTCTTTCTTGAAATAGAGCTTCATGTACTGCGTCGCGCCGTTGAGACCGATCGCGCCGATGAGCAGGATCGCGGCCACGATCACAAATCCGGGTTCGAGCAGGCGATGAAGCAAATGGCTGGTGGCTTGTTTCACGAGGGTTCCCCCTTTGTGCCGGTTTTGGTTGAACCGGAATCCGATGAGCTCGATCCTCGCCCGCCGGCGGGACCGGACCGGGGCGGCGTCAGGCGCGTCGTCGGGGGAGGCGTCACCGAAAGCATTGACGGGCCGGATGGATGACCGGCGGGCGATGCGGTCGGAGCGGTCGTCGAACGCGGTCGGGGAATTTCGATAATCCCACCCGTCGTCCCGGCCAACCCCGCATTGGCTCCGGTGTGCATCTCATCCAATTCCTCAACAAAGATCTGATCCAAAAGCCAACAAACCCCCAGGATCATGAAGAATGCCGGAATCAGCATGACCAGTCCGACGAACTGGTGCGCGAAACTTTCCGACAATTGCTGGCTGACGTAGTGATCCAAAACACCCTGCCCGGCGACGCGCATGACGTTGCAGAAAATCGCAATGGGAATCGCCGAAAGCGTCACGATGAACTTTTGCCACAGCGGCCGGCTGGAGAGGAACGCCAACGCGGCGGCGACCGAGATGAACGTCATCAGCGAGCGCATGCCCGCGCACGCCTCGGCGACGTTCAACGTGCGCAAGGGCGAGCCAAGCCCGCCCATGTTGATTTTCGTTCCGGATCGGAACGCGTTGACCCCGGTGAGTCGCATGACGAGGACCGCAACCTCCGCGGCCAGCGCCTGCAGAGGCGAGGCGACCCAGCTATACACCAGCCCCGGCCAGGGAATCCCGCACACAAGGAATGCGATCGGGAACCACGCGATTTTCATCACGTCCCAGCCGCACAGCGTCAGCACCACGCCAAAGAGCGTGATGACCATGCCGAAGTCTTTCACAAAGTCATTCTGCCCCGGCCAGATGCCGTAGCCGTACATCAGCATGCCGTAGAGCAATGTCCCCACGCCCCAATCGAGCGTCAGGGCAAACAGCGCCAGCACCGCCGTCGCCACGCCCAGGGATTGCACGTTGCCCCCCTGCCCGCCCCACACCGATGGCGCCAATCGAGGGACGACGATCATGAAAAGTGCAACCGCCGCGAACCATGCGACCGATTTGATCCGCCCCCGAGTGAGTTTCCCGGGCAAAAGCGCCCGAACCGACGCCTTGCCCAGCGCGTCACGGTTAATGTAAAGGTAATACAGCCCAATAAGGGGAATCAGGCAGGAGTGACCCCAGTTGGCTTCGCCGGTGATCGGATTGGTTTTCTCCCACAATCGGCGAAGGTTCGGCCAGAACAACGCCACCATCAGCGCGGTGATCGAAAAAATCTTCGCCCACCCGGACGCGGTGAAGCCATAGTATGTCTCCTCGCCGACCGCCGGCTCGACCGGAGGCTCACCATAATCCAAAGTCGAGATGTTCGCCGAGGTGCTCAGAATATGCCCCTGCTCAACAAAAAGTGGGTCCTGCGACACGTGGATTCCTATAAGCCACGTCTCTGTATAAACTTACGTCCATCCCCTCTGCCTGATCGCCTCACCACGGCAAAGTTTTGCCACCGGATACGACCGAAGTCCCTGCGATGCATCATGGCATCAAACCACGCGACGACAAGGCCCTCTACCCTTGTTTCGTCATAAAATGACACTCACCGTAGTGGTTTCTACGGTGAGTGTATGCCAGAAGTTCAACTTGTTCACAAGCAAAAACGCAAAGTGTGCATCCGGCAGACCCGGCGGACGACAACCCTCTGCGCGCTTGCCGGCGACCAAAAGCCAATCGCCATGCCTCAGCAGCATGGCGATGGGTATCTTTACCGATTGAAGTCGTTGTTGTCGTCGGCGAAGTTGCGATCGTACAGGAAGCCAAACCCATAGGTGAAGCGGAAGGCTCCGCGAATGGCGGCCAGGAACGGCGCCACTGCGTTGGTCCCGACGTTCACCACGTCGTTGGGCTTCAGATAGATATCCGGTTGTTCGCCGGCGAAAATCTTGTCAAGGTCCACGCGGACATACACTTCTTTGTTGGCGCCAACCCGGCGAACCACTTCGGTTCGGGCAGGAATCGCCAGCCCATCGAGCATCCCGGCCGATGCCACCGCCATTTTCAGCGTGATCTTCCGGTTCGTGAGGCTGTAAACCCCGACACGGGCAACGTGCCCGGCCATATAGTATTCACCAATGACCGGCGACGGTGCGACGATCATATCACCAGGACGAATGACGGCGTTGTAGCGCAAGTCGCCCTGCTTCAGGAGCGTCAGGGGGATCTTGATGACCCGCTTGTCGGTCGGCGCTTCAGGCGCGGCGAACTTGAACGGCTCGGCCGGTTCCGTCGCAGCCACCGCAGCGGTCGTGAGCCCCGGAGCGGCGGCCGGTCCGCCGACTTCCATCGGCTTGCCATCCGGACCGATGACCACGCGTGACCCTGTCGCGGCGGGCGTCGTGGGGGAGGCGGTCTGCGATTCCATCGTCGTGGCGGCGGCATCCGACTTTTCCGACGCCGCAGCGGCGGGTTTATCGGACGGCGCTGCGTCATTGGCCGCGCCGGCGGGGCTTCCCGGCTCCGGGATCACCGGACCGGTCTTCACCTCAGGCGTTTCCTTCGCCGCGGCGGGCTTGCCACTGGTCGCCGGCTGACCCTGGTCGTTGCGACGGATGATATAGAGGTATTCGAGGTCCGGCACGGTCGTGTCACGGGCGCTGACCAGCGCGTCGAGTACGCGGAAATCCGCCTTGACGATGGCATATTCGCCGGGCTGGGTCACGGAACCAATGATGCTGAACGTGCGGTTCCGCGCCTCGGCGACGGTCGCGGACACCGTGGCGTTTTGAATGATGTTCGCATCGCGATAAGCGGCGACGATCGCCTCTTCAAGCTGCGCTTCGGTCAACCCGGACGCTTTGACCTGCCCGACGAGCGGAAGGCTGATGTTCCCGCTTTCGCTCACGCGGCTGCTCTTGACCGTTTCCACGCCCGGACCCACAAGGTCGGTGATCGAAATCGTGATGAGGTCGTTCTTCCCGATGACATAATCATGCGAGGACGGGACGAGGTCGGCGGCGGTGACATCAGTGGCCTGGAGAAACTCGGGGGTCGGCTCATCAACACCCGGATCGAGCGTGGAGAGGATGGGAACCACCTGCGGCTCCTGTTCCCAACGCCCGACGGAGGTGGGGTCGATCCATCCCTTGGTCTCGCAGCCGGTGAGGGCCGCGACGCCCGCGAGCATCAGCGCACAGGGGAGCAACCGCCCCGCCGATCGTCGCGTGCCCGATGGATGGCGATTCCGGGTGGAAGCCGTTGAACTTGTGCAAGGGACGCCGGTTTTGCGCGTGACCAGAGAGCTGACTAGACGCATCGGTGCCAAGGGTGCGCTCCTTTCCTGTGATTCCGTTCATGGGACATATAAGCAATACGTCGGCGAGATGGGTCGCTTGGTCTGAGTATTTCGCGGCCGCCAGATCGCCGGATCAATTCCATCGATGGAATTCCGCGTAAGGATGGAGAATGCGACGGCCGCATTACGCCCAAACCCGTTGCGGTGCGATATCTTGCCGAAAAGAAAGTCCAAGAGCAACCATGCGCAACAGGCGATTTGGGGATTTGGGGAAATATTTATCGGACGTGCCCGTCCGGTGTTGCTCCGGCCAATCCATCCCGCGCCACCTTCACAAGGTCCTCATACAGCGGATCGTTCTCGCAGGTTTTCCATTCCCCCCGATGTTTGACATCGTCCAGCGCCTGACGGGCGCCGGGGACAAAATCGATCTCGCACCGGAACTCCGGCACGTCGCGCATCGCCTTGGCGGAGGTGTAGGCGCCATGAAACTGGGTAATTTCGCGCAAAAGGCTGAATCGGGCGGGATCGCGTGCGACGATCCATGACGCCGGCAGGTACAGCAATTGCGGCTTCACCCCCAGCGCCTCGCCGACTTGCTCGTAATACTCCCTCCATGTGCGATTGGACTCGCTCGTGGCGTTGTAACACTGACCAAAGGTTTGGGCATTGCCGATCGCGTGAGCAAAAAACTTTCCGCAATCATCCCGATGCGTCGAGACCCACACGCCCAACCCATCGCCGGCGCAGAGGATGGGCAATCCCTTCTCCATTCGGTCCCAAGCGGGGGGACTGAACTCAAGGTTGTCGATGAGGGGATGGCCGGGGCCGTACGTGTGACTCGGACGAATGATCGTCGCATTGAGCTTCCCTACCTCGTGCGCGGCAAGAAAAACCCGCTCGGCGGCCAGCTTGTTTCTGCCGTAATCGCTGATCGGTTCCTGCGGGAATGTTTCATCCACAAGCACACCGGCGGGGATTTTCACACCATAGGTGCAGACGGTGGAGCAATACAGGAAATGCCCGCAGCGACCGGAGAAAGTCGTGCACCTGCTGCTCGTCGCCCGTCATCTGCAGCGTCAGCGATCCCTCCTGGACGGCGACGACCGCCGCGCCGAAGAGCGAGGCAAGCTCCATGACGGGCGCCCGGCCCG
>CAYTAP010000090.1:0-17262 GCA_964435775.1 uncultured Tepidisphaeraceae bacterium | reverse complement strand
AGCGGTACACCGAGGCGCTTGCGCGGGTCGATGAGGGGCTGGCGAGCATCCACGGCTTCTTCGAAAACTTCGGCCAGACGGAGCTCTACGCCGATTCAAACGAGGTGAAGGTCCTCAAGCGTTTTGCCCGCGACATCCGCAAGAAACTGCCCATCGATCCCGTGAAGAAGTTGCAGGCGCGGCTCGACAAAGCCATCCGCGATGAAAAGTATGAACAGGCGGCGAAATTGCGCGACCGGATCGCCGGGCACCACGAGAAAAATGGCGATGGCGGCGAGTGATCGGATTTTCGATTTTTGATTTGGGATTTTCGATTGAAAACAAACCAAGGATGACGCGAACCCAGGTTCATCTCTCCAATCAAAAATCAAAAATCAAAAATCAAAAATCCCTTCCCGCTTGTCATGCGCCATACCCTTTGGTGGGGTTATCGAGTTCGTTTGCGGGGGCGGCCAGGTCGACCGGTGAAAACTGAGCGCGGACCTGGCTGAGGGGCGGTCCATCAAAATCGGCCGTCCGCTTTGGGGTAAACACCGCCAGCGGCTCGAAGGCGAATACGTTGGCCGTCTTATCGCCCCAGGTGGACAAAGGCGTCAGACGCAGCGCGGCGGTGGTCACATCCAGTTGCACATACACGAGCCTGTGTATGTTTTCCTTCTCCTCGTGTACGGTGCGCCAGACGCCTCCTTTTTCCATTGCTTCCAACCGAAATCCGCGAACCAGCGACGAAGGCATCCGCGATGCCTGGCCATTATGGGGGTATGAGCAGGGCATTCGCTTGTCATTGAGAAGGTTGCTGTCGAACACCAGCCGCACGCCGGCGATGTGCTCGGGTTGCGACCAGCGATATTCGGCCGAGGAACCGATGGCCGCCCGCCAGGCGTGATTTTCCGTTTCGCGGTTGCGTTCATGACCATCACATAGCGCCGCGATGTCATCATCCTGCCCGGTGCCGCGGACCTGTGCCCCGGCGGCCAGCGCCCCCGGCTCGCGCGTCCGCCCGGGCAGCCAGCAGTCATCCTCCATCAACTGATCCTGAAGCTCCGCGAGTTTGTCGCCTTTGACATCGCGCGGCGCGCAGTTGTGGTGAACGCACAGCGCGGCGGCGGTGCCGGCGGCCTGGCCAAGGATCGCGCAGGTGCCCATCACCCGCGTGCTCGAGAGGACCGCGTGCGTCACGGAAATGTTGCGCCCCGCGAACAGCAGATTGCTCACATTCCTCGAGTAAAGGCTTCGGTAAGGGATTCCGTAGGGCGAAGGCGCGGGGTGGAAAATGGTCGGCGCGCCGGGGTAGAAAATGCCGGCCGGGTGATGGTCATCCATGCTCCAGCCGCCGTAGGCGACGATGTCCTCAAAATCCCCTCCCGCCCGCACTTCCTTCTGACTCAGGACATGATCCCCCACAAAGCGACGGTTTTCGCGCTTGCCCGGAAGCGAGCCGATCCATTCTATCGCCCAGTTGGCGGCCTTTTCGCGCTCGGGCGCGTAATTTTTGATGTAATCCCAAACGCCATACGTCACCTTCAGCAAATCATCGCGGATTCGCTCGGCGTCGGCGATCGTGTCGTCCAGGCCGCCGATCTCGATCCACCAGAAGTTGGTGCCATTCACCCCGTTCATCCGACGGGGCAAGTCATCGGGGGTGGTGATTTTGTAAGCCCAGCGCGGCGCGATGAAGGTCTGCGGCGAATCGGTCCGTCGAAGCTGGATGAGCAGGGAATTGCCCATCGTTTTCTGGTCGGCGACCAGCGGTTGGATGTCCTCATCAAACTCCCCCCGCGCCTCGCGTCCGGCGCGATATTCCGCCGGTGTCAACGCCGCCAGGATGCTGTCGCCGGAACAGTCGATGAAATACCGGGCGTTGATTTTGTGCATCGTTTGCGAGGTCAACTGCCATCCTGTGATCGATGCGATGTTTTCACCGCGCATCTGCGCCGCCAGGCAGGAGCAATTCAAAAAGAGCCTCAATCCCGGCTGGAAGGTGGCTTTTCCGTACAGCACGCTGTCCCAGATGGAATAATTGAGCGAGTGGTTTCGATGCAGGTTGTCGAGCTGAATCTCCTCGAGAATTCCCGCTTCCTTGTTGTGCTTGCCATGCGCGCCGCAAATCCACATCCGCACCTCGGATGAGGCGTTGCCGCCCAGGACCGGCCGATCATGGACGAGCGCCGTTCGCGCGCCATGGCGCGCCGCGGCGACGGCGGCGCACAATCCCGCCATACCGCCGCCGATGACGCACACATCAAACTCATGCGATTCGTGATGCAATCCGCTCGTGTCGCTGTTTGTCATGTCCGCAGTTCCCAAAATGCCTGATATCGGGCAAAACCTTCCAACTTCCATCGATCCGTTCCATCGATGAAAGCTCCCATGTTAGCACACGATCCGCTCCATTCCATGCTGGGCCTCAGACTTTATCGCGGTTTTGCCTTCGATCTTGCCCACAAATGCGGCTATGATGAAGTTTGTTGCCCCAACCCGAGGATTTTGCCTTATGCCCGAGACGAACCATCACCCGACGCACACGAACCATCAGCCGCAGCGGCATCTTGATATGGATGATGACACCGCCGACGCCTGGCCGCCGCGCATGGAGGTGGCGAACGTGGACATTCCGCGCATCGAACGGGCGGTGCGGGAAATTCTGCTGGCGGTTGGCGAAGACCCCGATCGGGAAGGACTCCTCAAAACGCCCAACCGGGTCGCCCGCGCGTACGCGGAGTTGATGTCGGGGCTCAACCACGATCCGCGGCATCATCTGCGCACCGTTTTTCATGAACCGTACGATGAGGTCGTTCTTCTGCGAGACATTCATTTTCATTCGTTGTGTGAGCACCATCTTCTTCCATTCACGGGTGTGGCGCATGTGGCGTATATGCCCGATGGCAAGGTGGTCGGGCTGAGCAAGCTGGCGCGGCTGGTGGATGGCTTGGCGCGTCGCCCCCAGATTCAGGAGCGGTTGACGACGGAAATCGCCGACGCGATCGTGGAGGAACTGCACCCGGCCGGTGTGGCGTGTGTCATTGAGGCCACGCACACGTGCATGACAATCCGCGGCGCGAAAAAGCCGGGCAGTACGATGGTCACCAGCGCCCTTCGGGGGCTGTTCAAATCCAACCATGCCAGCCGTGGGGAAATACTGGGCTTGATGCGGGGCAACAATCCTTGAGCGGCGACGGCGGGGCATGGGGTAACGTGAGAAAACAATTTTGGATTGGACATCCACAAGGAGTGACTGATGTCGGAGACCGACGACCGTATCGACAAGTTTCGTAAAATGGCCGAGGCTGATCCGGATAATGAGCTTGGGCATTTCTCGCTCGGGCGGGCGTGCATGGACGCCGCTCAGTATGAGCAGGCGGCCAAGTCGTTCGAGCGCGCCATCGAGCTGAATCCCAAGCTCTCCAAGGCGTACCAGTTTCTCGCCACCTCGCTGCTGAAGCTGAAGAACAAGGATGCGGCGATCGCCCGCCTGACGCAGGGGGTGAAAGTGGCCGCCGAGCGCGGCGACATGATGCCCAGGGATGAAATGGTTCGGATGCTCAAGGATTTGGGCGCGCCCGTGCCGGCCGAAGCGGCGCGCAAGGCGCCCGAGCAGGCCGTGGGCGCGGGGCAGGTTCATTGCGCCCGCTGCAATCGAATCGGCCGGCAGCAGGCGTCACCCCCCTTCAGCAGCGCTCAAGGCCAATTGATTTACCAGAAGATTTGCGCCGATTGCTGGCGTGAGTGGATTGGAATGGGGACGAAGGTCATCAACGAGCTGCGTCTGCCCCTTTCTGACCCGCAGGCGCAGAAGGTCTTCGATCAGCACATGATGGAGTTTTTGAACCTCAAGTAGCGGGCGTGGCCGGCCACTGGCTTCGCCTTGGATGCCGCGTGGCGGTCAAACGTGCCTGCGGGTTCGCGCCGGCACGAGGAGGAATGCCGCCATGCCCAGCAAGCCCAGGCACGCCGGTTCCGGCACTTGCACGGTGAGGTACACGTGGCTGGCATCGAATGACAAGCCGTAGGCGTAGCCGCTGGGCACATTGCCGAGCGCCAAACCATGATTGGTCAAGCCGCTGAAGCCGCTGAACAGCGTGTACACGCCGTTCAGCGGTCCGCTTGAAGCAATGTTGAGCGTGCCATCGAGCGTCAGAGCACCATTGCTGATTTGAATGAGATCGTTCACGTCCGCGCTTGAGGCCAGGTCAAAATCGAGCACGCTGGCCGCCTCCAGGCCAAGTCCGCCGATGAAGGTCACAGTGCCCGCGCCGCCGTCACCGGGGGAGATGTGTCCGGCGCCGACGGCGACGGCGCCGCTGTAACTGCCGTTGCCGCCGATGATGCCGCTGTTGATGATGACGGGCTGGCTCATGGGCAGGGAACTGTTCTGAATGAACGTTCCGCCGTTGATCGTCACGGCGGTGGTCGAGTTGATCGATCCGTTGCCTTCAATCGCCAATACGCCGCTGCGGACATCGGTGACGCCGCTGTAGCTGTTGACGCCGCTCAGCGCCTGGCGTCCGTCGCCGGATTTGGTGAATGCCAGCACACCGTCGACGCCGGCGCCATCACCATCGCGCAAGACCCCCGCGTAGGTGCGCGTCATGCCCATCGGGATATTCACTTCGATCGTGCCGATGTTGGCGACGCCCGACTCGTTTTCCACCACGCCCGCGCCATTGCCGCCGCCTTGCAGGCCGCCTATCGCGTCGGCTTGGCCGTTCATTCGCAGGATGGCATTCGGGCCGTTGAGCGTGACGAGGGAGGTGTCGGCGATCTGGTTGGAGGCATCAAGGATGACCGTTCCGCGGTTGCTCACCACGAGCGGGCCGGCAACGGCGATCGCGCCGTCCGATTTGTTCAGGCGCAGTTGGTTATACGCGGGATTAACCGTGCTGTTGGCCGACAGGGACATCGTGCCGCTGAGGGTGTTGCTCGTCGTTCCGCTGAGCACCGTGTTGGCGTAGGTGAAGGCAAGGTTGCCTTCGCCGCTGATCGCGCCGCTCATCGCCAGGTGGTTGCCGCCGCCGTTGGTGATCGTGAAGGTCTTGCCGCTGTTGACCTTGACGTTGCCCGACATCGCCGAGGCGTTGAGGCTGGACTGGGTGGTGTTGTCGGCGATGACGAAGTTTTCCGGCGTGTTGACGCCGCCGGCGAGCCACAGAAGTCCGCCGTTCATCGTGGTGTTGCCGACCGTGTCGCCCAGCGCATGGTCGCTGCCGACCAGGAGCATCCCGCTGCCGACGACGATGTTGGCGGTCATGGCGGAATTGTCGCCGGACAGTTCCACCGCGCCGGTGGGGGAGCCTTCGATGCGCAGGCGGTCGCCGCCGGTGATCGGGCCGCTGATGATCAGCTTGTTCGCCTGCTGAATCCAGTCGTTGTTGTTCATGAACACCGCGTCCCCGGCCAGCGTGATCGGCGTGGAAACGGTCTGGTTTTTGATGGTGGGATTGGCTTCCTTGGTGATGTAGCCGCCGTCGCCCAGGGTCAGGCTGGCGCCGGGGACGCTGTTGGAGATCGTGAAGGCACCGGTGGCGGCCGGATCGAAGTGAATCGACCTGAGGGTCCGATTGCCGCCGAGATCGACGGCGGCGATCATGTTGCCGGTGAAGATGGCGCGATCGAATTCCGCGCCGGGCGCGCCGGATGAATCCGCGCTGCTCCAGTTGGCGGCCTGGCCCCACTGGCTACCCGCCCCGGTCCACGTGAAATCGGTGAACGGGTGGGCGCTGGCACTGAGCGTCCATTTCAGTTCGTTGGTGAAATAGTCGCGGAGGTCGATGTCACTCGCGCGGCTGGCGGCGAGATAGAAGCGATCCCGCGCCCCCTGCGGATCATCCGTGATATGGGTATCGGGCGCGACCCGGAGCATTTCACGATAAAGCCCTTCGAGCACACGCGGGCCGCCGTAGGTGTCGTACATGTGAATGATCGTGCCGCTCATCAGGTCGTTGAGGCTGGTGTTCGCCACGAACGGCAGCATGTTCACATTCCATGAGTTGTCCCATGTCCACTGCGGGTCACTCACATAGGTGTTGTAGTAGGAGAGCATCCCGTTGCGGAAATACGCGCCGCCGTTGCCAAAGTAGAACATGTCGCTGACGCCCTCGATGTTCGAGAGGGGCATCAATGCGGCCATGGCGTTGTTGAAGCCGACCGTCCACCAACCCCACTGGCTTGGTCCATCGCTGGTGGCGTAGTCGATGCTGTTGTTGAGTTTGGGGATCCAGTAATTCCGGCTTAGTTCATAAAAGTAGACCTGTTGAAAGGCATAATTGGGTTGAGTCGGGTGGCTTTTGATGTCGTTGTACACAAGGTTCAGAAAGGCGTCATCGACGGCGAATCCGAATGTGCCATGGCCGCCGAGCCCTCCGCCGATGTCCTTGGGAACCTCGACGCGAACATGCCCATTCAAGTCGGCCGCGTGGCTGGGCTCATAGCCGAAGACGTCGTTGTAGGCGGCGACGATGTTATCCAAACCGCGCACGAGCTTGTCCATCGCCGCCTTGTCGCGGGCCTGCGCCATTGCGCTGGTTTCCCCTTCGATGATGACGGCCACTCGGTCGCCATACCACGCCGTGGCGATGGCGCTTCCGGCGATATACGGGTGATAATTGGTGTAGCTCACGGGTGTGGCCGCCAGAGTGGCAAGCGGCGTCATTCCGACGACGGCGGCGGCGGCGAAGAGCATCATTGCCTGACGAGTCCTGGAGTGTGCCATGTCAGTGTCCTCTGGTGTGGGAACAAACGTGCATCTCACGCTCGACCATCATGCCATCATGCTTTGCGATCTGTCAATAAAATCCTCCTTTGAAGATATTTATCAAGCTATTTAACTATAAAATAGTGATTAAACGTTAAAAAAAGAGATATTTCCGGATGGACGCCGATGTGATGCCCGAAGCCGGCTCATGACATGCCCACGATGATCGCCAGGGTGGCGATGCTGACGACGATCCAGAGCGTCACGCCCTGCACCATCGCGCGCCAGCCGACCGAGGCCAGCGTGGCGCGGCTGAGGCTCGCGCCGATGAGAAACAACGTCAGCGCCAGTCCCGCTTTGGAAATCGCCACCAGTGCCGGCGCGATCGTCACCACGCCGGGGATGATGCTCCGCGCCACGGACGCCAGGACGAACAATCCGATGAACCAGGGGAGCTTCAATTTCCCCGCGCGCTTTTGCACCGCGCCGTCGTTCGTCGCCGCGCGCGTGTGCGCCGCTTTGTGACGCATCGCCAGCGCCACGCCGAGGCTCACGGGCACGATCCAGAGCGCCCGCGACAGCTTCACGGCCGTTGCAGTCTCCAGTGCCATTTGTCCATAAACCGATGAAGCGCCCACGACCGACGACACATCATGAATCGCCACACCCGCCCAGGTGCCAAACTGATGCTGGGTCAGATGGAGCAGATGCCCCAGCACGGGGAACAGGTAGAGTGCGACGGCATTGAGCATGAAGACCGTCCCCATCGCCACGGCCATTTCCGCTTCCGCCGCCCCGATGATCGAACCGACCGCCGCGATCGCCGACCCCCCGCAAATCGCGGTGCCTGTTGAAATGAGCGACGAGGTTCGGCCATCAATTTTCAGCAATCGCCCCAGGGCGTATCCCAGGAGCAAGGTGACGGTGATGCTGCCGGCCGCGAAGGTCGCGCCGGTCGCGCCGGCGTGAAGGACGACGTTCAAATCCATCCCGAAACCGAGCAGTACCACGCATGCCTGGAGAAGCCATTTGGATGTTTTGCGACTGGCCTTGGCGAATGGGTTTTCCAGCAGCATCGCCAGGATCACGCCCCCGGCCAGCGCGATCCCCACCGAGACCCATGGCAACAAACAGGCGATCGCCGCGACCAGATAAATGCCTTGTCGAACCCGCGGACTCTTCCATCCGCCGGGATCGCTTTCCATCGCATCATTGTCCTCGAGGACCGATTCCTCTTTCAGCGCAAGCGCTGCGGTCGCCTCGCTGGTCCGCTCCGCCGACTTGCCTTGTTCGGCCGCCATGTCACCATCATTCTTGACCAATCCATCCATATACGACGCCTTTCGATTGGCAAATCGTTATACAGACTGCAATGACGGAAACATAGAACGAGGGATTGAGCGATGAGGCATGGTGTGGCGGTCCTTTGCAGGCGAATCGTGAAGACCCCCACCCCAACCCTCCCCCGGTGTACCGGAGGAGGGAGTAAAGGCGGAGATTGCCACCAAGCGGGAGTTGCGCCTGTGTGGGGGTCAATCATGGGTATGTGAGATCAGGACGCCAGTCGTGCCGGGGCGGGGCTGAGATGGCCCAATTGCGTGAGGAGGAGCTCGGTCGTGACGGGTTGGTTGCCGATTTGAGCCGCTTCCACGGCGGCGGCGACGGAACCCAAATAAGCGGCGGCATGGAGCGAACCCCCGGCGGCGAGCGTGAGCGTGGCGGCCGCCAGCATCGCGTCGCCGCACCCGAGCGGATCCTCGGCGCGGGCGCACAAAGAGGGGAGATATTCCCCGCGCAATTGTCGTTCCCAGCTTTCATCCGGGCGGCGGTCGCGGTGCTGATCGAATGCGATCAGCCCCTGTTTGCCGAGGGTGATGATCGCCTGGCGGGCGCTGGTTTGACGCAGGAGGCTCCAGACAACGGCGTTCAGGCCGCTGGAGAAGTCGTTGAGCGTCTGGCGGACTTCGCGCTCGGTGGGGCAAAGAAGGTCCACGTTGGCGAAGCGGAGAAGGTTGGTCTGCTGGCCGCTGACATCCGCGGTGATGACCGGCACGCTCTTGCGCAATTGCGGCAACGCGCGATCGATGAGCCCAGCCGTGAGCACGCCATAACCGAAGTCCGCGAAGATGACCGCGTCGGCATCCCTCGCCGCCAGTTCAATTTCGCGGCCGATCGTCTCTTCGCTCCGCGAATCCAGGGGAAGGGCGTTTCCTTCGTCCACCTTCATCAGTTTTGATTGATCCACGACATAGCGGCTTTTGGAGACGATCCGCTGGCGCTGTGGGATGGCACGCACGCACACCCCTTGCCCGGTCAGGCGCGATTCGATTTGCTTTGACATCGCATCGGCGGCGAGGGAGGTGACGAGGGTGGGTGAAGCGCCCAGACCGGCAAGGTGGAGGGCGATGATCGCGGCGCCGCCGTCATAGTCCTGGGTGCGGTGATGGCGAAGGCTCATCATCGGGCCTTCGCCGGCGACCGCCGTGGCGTCGCAAAAGTGATAGCGGTCGAGGATGTAGTCGCCGATGACGACAACCTTCCGCCCGCGATAGGCGGTGATGAGCCGCAGAAGTTCGGTGTCGCTCACTTCATGCTGATGGCGAAATCGCCGGACCTTTTCATCATGAAACTGCTGTTGGTGGGTGATGGACCCGATGAGCGTGGTGGAGGAATAAATCACTTCGCCGGAGGAGAAGATGACTTTCCCGCCATGGTGGTTGACCGTATCGCGCTCGGCCAGGAAACGGGGGTCGCTGTTGGTTTCATACTCGCGTCCCTTGACATAGACATCGGGTTGAAGGGCTTCGAGGAGTTCGACGGCGGTTGGATGGGGGTTGATGTAAACGGCATCGACGCATTCCAAGGCCGCCAGGCTTTGAGCGCGGAGGTCCTCGGGGATGAATGGGCGGTTAAGCCCCTTGTTGACCAGCGGGTCGGCCGTCAGGGAGACGACGAGCGTGTCCCCCTGGCTTTTTGCAAATTGCAGGTAGGCGATGTGTCCGGGGTGAACAATGTCAAAGCAGCCGTGGCAATGGACGACCGTTCGACCGGCGGCGCGGGCTTCGCTTCGCATCTGCAACAGCGAAGGCAATGTTGTGATCTTACGTTGGGGCGACAATCAAGCCTCCGGCATGTGATGGTTGGTGGAGCTTCTCATTCATAATCGGCGTGAACGAACGGATTTCTTCATTTTTATCGGACGAAAGCCATCGCGTTTTGGTGTGGGTTCGCGGAGGCGGGGTCATGTATGATTTGGGGATGGGAAAATGGTTTCTTTTACGACTGCGGACGACCGTGATGCCGGTGATCGGCGTGATGCTGCTGATGCTGCTGGTCGGTTGTCATGAGCACACGGCCGCCCCGAGGGTTCATCATGATCCGAAACCGGGCGTGGATGCGATGACGTATTCGAACGACCAATACGGCATCCATTTTGATTATCCAGTGAATTGGACACGGCAAAAGAGCAATGACTTTGCGTTGTTACTGGTTCCGGCCGATGCACGGGTGGAGACGGCGTCATTTACGCTGGATGTGCCCGATCTGCCCATTCACATTCCGGGATTGATCCCGATGGGTTCGGTTAAGGAGGGGTTTTTGAAGGATCTGAGGAAGCGCGTGGGGGCCATCGAAGTGAAGGACTTACCCAATCCGTCGATTCCCGACGCCGATATGCGCTTTCTCCGCTCGACTTGGACGGCCGACGGTAAAGCCATGACCCAGACGGCGCTCCTGATGACCCACCATGACCGTGTATACATCCTTCGCTGGACGGCGGACACGGATCATGAAAAGCCAATGGAAGCGGGAATGCGGAAGATTATTGATTCCTTGAAGTGGTGAGCGCCGAAACGAACTTTGGCCGGGTTGGATGAGTTAAGGGGCGATTGGCCGGCCTGGCGACTGGGGACAAGAAAAAAGTTGACGTTCAACGCGACGTTGGCAATGATTGATCGTTGGGGTGAGTGCTCAACAGTCCCCGATATTTTGGAGGCATTCATGATGGAACAACTCGTGGAATGCGCCTGTCGGAGTTGCCATTGCACCATCGCCAAAACCAAGGCCGTGGTGCGGCAGGGGAAGTATTATTGCAGTAAAACGTGCGCCTATGAATGCACGAGCACCACATGCTTGTGCGTTCATGAGCGTTGTGACACCGGTCGCTGATGGATGTTTGATTGGGTGGCTATGAACGACGATCAGGGCGGCGGCAGGCCAATTCTGTACTTATGCGCCGGCACACAGAGCAGCGGTTCGACGCTGATCTCGTGGTGCTTTTTGCAGCGCCGCGACATGGATGGCATTCTCGACCAGCGGGGCGACATTCTCCCGGCCATTCCATTTGCGATGGCAAGGCCGTTCGCGTGGTGCAAGTTCACGGTCAATGGGTTTCGCCTGAGCGAGGCGGTTATTCATTTTGAGGAGCAGGGGTGGGACGTTCGTCCGCTGTTGGTGGTCCGGGATGTGCGGAGCGTGTTGAACTCACTGGTTCACAAGTCTTATGGGCGCAACGGCGTGACGGCCGAGGAGCCGCCGCTCCGGATGCGCATGCGGCGCTTTTTGGAGGATTGGAACGCCTTTCGCGCCAGTGGCGGAGCGATGCTGCAATATGAGCATTTTGTGAGGGAGCCGGAAACAGCATTGCGGAAGGCGTGCGAACAGCTTTCACTTCCCTGGGATGAACGGATGCTGCTCTGGAACAAGCCACCATCGGAGATCTCAGCGCCAATCCATGGGAATGCGACATTTCGACAGACCCGCGGCGCCACGCTCGCCAAAACGGTGAACCCATCGCTGGCGGCGTTGAAGGTGGAGGCCATTCCGCCGCTGGATCTGGAATGGCTGGAAAAGGAGTTTGCCGAGTTCAACCGCGTGGAGGGGTATGTCGCGCATGCCCAACGGAGTGTGCCTTGGGCGGGGTCGGTCGACCGATTGGTGGCGCGATGGGAAAACACGCGGCGATACAAAAAGAAAATGCGAAAAAACCCAATCCGCCGGGCCGTGGAGGCGATTCGTGGGGCAGGGGGGTAATGGAGAACCGCCAGGCAAAGGTGAAATCGGACCCTGGCCGATTGGCGCGAGTGGCTGGTGAACGGCTTGATGCGCCGGGATTCCGCCGTTTGTCTCGCTCCCGCCATTCCTTGTGAGGCAAAGCTGCGCAAGATTGCTTGACATGAACCGCGACTGCACATACCGTACCGGCCCCACTTCAGCGGCGGGTGTTGTCACCCGCCGTTGTCTTTTGGGTCATTGTTTGTCAAGATTTCATGTGCGAGACGCCGACGTAAAGACGAAATCGGCGTCGTGCGTGCGGGAATAAAGTCGGTTCGAGAATCGATCCGGTTGAGGAGTTGGTCATGCTTCCAGTCCAGAAACACAGCAAATCACGCAAGCGCAAGCGCCGATCGCACTTGGCGCTCAAGCCGATTCATTATGTCCGCTGTCCGCAGTGCAGCTCGTCGAAGCTGCCCCACGCGGCGTGCGACAACTGCGGCTATGTGAACCCGAAGTTGGCGTTGCAGATGGCCCAGGACAAGGTCTAGAGGCGCGCCACGGGCGCATGGACGGGGGTATTTTGCGAATGTGAACGGATGCGCATGACAACAAGGCATCTCGATGTGACATTCAGCGGCCGATCACGAGGGCATGGAGGATAGGTGCGAGCTGCGGTGGATGTGATGGGCGGCGATCATGCGCCGGCGGCGATTTTGAAGGGGTGCTGGGAAGCCGCGCCCCTGCTTGGGGAGGGGGACAAGGTCCTGCTGGTGGGGGATGAGGGGATCATCAAAGAGGGGCTGGCGGCCTCGGGGTTGTCGCCGGAGAAGTTGAAACAATTTGAGATCGTTCACACGACGCAGGTCATCGAGATGGATGATTCGCCGGTCGAGGCGATCCGCAGTAAGCCGGACAGCTCGATCGCCGTCATGTGCAAGCTGGCGGCCAAGGGGCAGGCGGATGTGGTGATCTCGGCCGGGAACACGGGGGCGTGCGTCGCGGCGGCGCAATTGCGGATGCGGACGCTCAAGGGCGTCAGTCGGCCGGGCATCGCGGTCATTTTGCCGACGTTTCACGGGCCGGTCGTGATTTGCGACGTGGGGGCGAATGTGTCGCCCAAGCCCAAGCATCTTCAGCAGTACGCGATCATGGCGTCGGCGTATGCGACGGCGGTGGTGGGGCTGGAAAACCCGCGCGTGGGGCTTTTGTCGATTGGCGAAGAGGATGCCAAGGGAACGGCGATGGTGAAGGCGGCGCGGAGCCTGATGCGCGATGAGCCGCAGATCAACTACATCGGCAATGTTGAAGGACGGGATCTGTTCAAGGGGGTGGTGGATGTCGTCGTATGCGACGGGTTTGTGGGGAACATCGTCTTGAAGTTCACGGAAGGCATGGCCGAGGGGCTGTTCCAGACAATTCTCGCGGAGTTGTCGGCGATCGCGCCGAAGCTGCTCGATGAGTTCAAGCCGGTGATGAAGAAGATTTACCAGAAGCATGATTGGCAGGAATATGGGGGCGCGCCCTTGCTGGGGGTCGGCGGGTATTGTTTGATATGCCACGGCAAATCGGACAGCCGGGCGATCAAGAACGCGATCCGGGTGGGGCGTCAGCTTTGCGCCAGTGGCGTGAATCAGAAGATTGTCGAACGGATTGCCGAGAGCATTCCGGCATGTGAGGAATAGCCGCCGCGCCGCCGACCGCAGGGTGGCATTGGGGTGGGGCGGGATTGTCGTCGAAGATTATGTCACACTTTGGATCCATTATCGCGGGGACCGGCAGCTATGTGCCGGAGAAGCGCCTGACCAACGATGATCTGTCGAAGCTGGTGGAGACCAACGACGAATGGATTGTGCAGCGGACGGGTATCCGGGAGCGCCGGATCGCGGCGGCGGACGAATCGACCGCGAAGCTGGCGGTGAAAGCCGCGCGACGCGCCTTGGAGGGCGCGAAGCTGGACGCGGCGGACCTCGACCTCATTTTGTGCGCAACCATCACTCCGGAGATGATGTTTCCCGCAACGGCGTGTTTCATTGGCGAGGCGCTGGGGCTTTCATCGACGCCGGCCTTCGACATCAGCGCCGCGTGCAGTGGTTTTATTTACGCGTTGGAAGCGGGATCGAACTTCGTCAAGACGGGGCGTTACAAGAACGTGCTGGTGGTCGGTGCGGAAACGCTCAGCCGGATCACGGATTACACGGATCGGGGCAGTTGCATCCTGTTCGGTGATGGCGCGGGCGCGGTGGTGCTTCAACGCTGCGATGATGAGCGACGGGGATTGATCTACAGCAGTTTGCACGCCGACGGACGCGGGTGGGAGTTGCTCTGCTGCCGCCCGGGGAGCCTGCATCCGATTGATGAGACGCTTGTCGCCAACCGCCAGCAGTTCATGACGATCAAAGGGCGCGAGGTGTACAAGTTCGCGGTGCAGCGATTTCAGGAATTGATCGAAGATGCGATGCGCAAGTGCGAGCTGACGGTGGACAAGATCAAGCTGGTCGTACCGCACCAGGTTAATCAGCGGATCATCGATTCGGCGATGGATCGTTTGGAGTTTCCGCCGGAGAAGGCGTTTGTGAACATCGACAAGTATGGCAACACCTCGTCGGCGTCGATTCCGATCGCACTGGATGAGGCGTGGCGGGCGGGGCGGCTGAATCCCGGCGACATCGTCATTTTCGTGGCGTTCGGGGCGGGGCTGACATGGGCGAACGCGGTGGTTCGCGTGTGAGGCGATGCGGGGTTTTTAAAGTGGCCATCAGCGGCATCCCGGCGACGCATCGGTGACATATCGGCGACATATCGACGGCAACCATTCATCCAAAGCAGGCATGGCTCAATCAACTTACATCTTGTGTCCGGGACAGGGCGCTCAAACGGTCGGCATGGGGCGAGATTTTTATGAATCCCAGCCGGCGGCGCGAGAGGTGTTTGAAAAGGCAAATGAAACGCTCGGCTTTGATCTGGCAGGGCTGTGTTTCAATGGTCCGGAAGAAAAGCTGAACCAGACGGACATCAGTCAGCCGGCGATTTACACAACGAGCGTCGCGTGCTTCCATGCCGCGGTGCTCGCGGGCTTGATTGCGCCTGATGTGGTGACGGCTTACGCGGGACTGAGCCTGGGGGAATACACGGCGCTGCATCTGGGGCGCGCGTTCAGTTTTGAGGAGGGGTTGAAGCTGGTTGCGGCGCGGGGGAAATACATGCAGGCGGCGGCGGTGGCGACCCCGAGCGGCATGGTCGCGGTGATGGGCGCCGACGGCGATGCGGTGGATCGGTTGTGCGCCTCGGCGGCAAAAGGTGAAGTCCTCGTTCCGGCCAACTACAATGCGCCGGGTCAGATCGTGGTCAGCGGATCGCTGGCTGCGTGTCAGCGGATCGTTGAGGAGGCGGAAGGCGCTGGTTTCAAGGCGGTGGCGCTCAAGGTGGCGGGCGCGTTTCACAGCCCGATCATGCAAAGTGCGGCCGACAAAATGCGGGCGGAACTCGATGGCGTGGACCTGAAGTTGCCGACGACGCCGGTGTATTCGAATGTCACCGGGCAGTTGCATGCGGACGTTGCAACGATCAAGCAATTGCTCGTGGAGCAGATCGTCAAACCTGTGAAATGGGAACAGACGATGCAGACGCTGATCGCGGCGGGTGAGGGTCGATTTGTGGAGCTTGGCCCGGGGCGGACGCTGGCGGGGCTGGCCAAACGGATCAGCCGGCGGTTGCCGGTTGAAAGCGTGGCGACGGTGGAATCATTGTCCGTCGTCAAGGCGTCGAAATAGGTCGGCGGATTATTGTCAATGGAGATGGCATGACGGAAAAGCGGGTTGCATTTGTGACGGGGGGATCGCGTGGGATCGGCGCGGCGATCGTGAAACGGCTCGCCAGGGATGGCCTGCACGTCATCGCGGTGGCGCGCAACACCGAGGCGCTCAAGCAGGTGTGCGACGAAGCGATCGCTGAAGGCGGGTCGGGCGAGGCCGTGGTGTGCGACATTGCCGATTCCAAGGCGCTGGCCGACGCGATCGAGCGCGTCGCCGATCATCATGGTCGGCTGGATGTGCTGGTGAACAACGCGGGAATCACGCGGGATGGCTTGCTGCTTCGCATGGAGGATGAGGATTTCGATGCGGTCATCAACACGAATCTGAAGAGCGCGTTCGTGGCGATTCGGGCGGCGGCCCGTCCAATGATGCGGCTCAAGCAGGTGGGGGGACGGATCATCAACATCAGCAGCGTATCCGGCGTGGCGGGAAACGCCGGGCAGGCCAACTACTCAGCCAGCAAGGCGGGGTTGATCGGTTTGAGTAAGACGGTGGCGAAGGAATTGTCGGGCAAGAACATCACCTGCAACGTCGTCGCCCCCGGCTTCATCACCACGGACATGACGGAGGTGTTGAGCGATCAGATCAAGGAAAACGTCAGGAACTTCATCCCGCTCAAGCGTTTTGGTCGGCCGGAGGAAGTGGCGGCGATGGTGTCGTTTTTCGCCAGCCCCGACTCGTCCTATGTCACCGGGCAGGTGATCTGCGTCGATGGCGGGATGGCGATGTGAGGATTGTCCGTTGTCAGTTGTCCGTTGTCATACGCGCGCCGTCTTGGATAATTGGCAACCGGACCACGGACCACGGACAACTGACAAAGGACAAGTGACAATTGCCCAAGCTGTGGATTGCAAAAGCGATGCTCACGGCTATAGTTATCGCTCCTTGGGCCGCGTGGCTCTGGGGGAACCAAGAACCCGGGTAGGTGGAACATATGGAAGACATTGAACCGAAAGTCATCGAGATCGTCAGCGAGCAGATGGGTGTGGACAAGAGCGAGATCACTCGCGAAACCCACTTCATCAACGACCTGAACGCCGACTCGCTGGACACCGTCGAGCTGGTGATGGAGTTTGAGGACGAGTTCGAGCTGTCCATTCCTGATGAAGAGGCCGAAAAGATCCAGACCGTGGGTCAGGCCATCGACTACATCAAGGAACATTCGAGCAAGTGATGAGGAGTGGGCAGTGGGCAGTGGGCGGTCGGCAGTAGGAACTCATTCTTACTGCCCACTGCCGACTGCCCACTGCCGACGTGCAAGCCATGAGCAGACGCCGCGTTGTCATCACGGGTTTGGGGGTCGTCACGTCCCTCGGCGAAAAGGCCGGGCCGATGTTCGATGCGCTGTGTGCCGGCACGAGCGGCATCAAGGCGATCACGCGCTGGGATGCCAGCAAGTATCCCACCCGCATCGGCGGCGAATGCACCGATTTCAGCATCACGGACTACGGCCTGGATGTCCGTGAAGCCAAGCGGCTGGACCGCTTCGGGCAATTCGGACTGGCGGCGGCGATCTCCGCGGTCAAGGATGCCGACATCGACTTCGCCCAGGAGGATTCCCTCCGCTGCGGCGTGGTCATCGGCAGCGGAATCGGGGGGATCGAGACCCTCGAAGAGCAGAATAAAATTCTGATCAGCCGCGGCATCTCCCGCGTCAGCCCTTTCACCGTGCCGCGATTGATGGTCAACGCCGCCAGCGGCAACGTCTCCATTTTGTACAAGATTCACGGCCCGAACACCGCCGTCGCCACGGCGTGCGCCACC
>CAYTAP010000089.1:0-17427 GCA_964435775.1 uncultured Tepidisphaeraceae bacterium | reverse complement strand
GACGGGGAGTTCGACAATCTCGATGAGCTGTGCGCCCAGGCGTTCGCAGGTGATGCGCGATGCGGCGTTGTCGGGGTTGCAGGTGATCCAGAGGGTTTCGAATCCATGTTGCCGCGCCAGGGGAAGAAGCAGACGGCAGGATCGCTCGGCGTAGTGGTGGCCCCGCGCGCCCGGATAAACGTGATATCCGATATGTCCGGTATAACACTCCAGGTCCTTGGACCGCCCGATCCGCAGCCCGATGCCGCCGGCGATTTCATGAGGGGCATGCCGTTTCCAGAACCGGCGGTGGCGAAGCCGCATCCAGAAATGATACGTCGGCCACCAGCCGTGAAGCGGCAGGGGTTGCTGATGTCCCTTCGGACAGGTCTTGAGAAAGGTGATGACCTGTTCGCGGGTGGTGGCCGCCATCTCCGGGGCGAGGCGGACGGTCAGTGGATCATGACACGCCGCGAGCATCCCCTCCATCCATCGCGGGTGCGGCGGTACGAGCTCCAGTTCATCATCCACGAGCCGGCCGGGGTTCAGAAAAACAAATGGCGCGGAATCCATCCGTTCATCATTCCCTGCAAAAAAGAAAAATGGCGACCCTGATTTAGAGCCGCCATTGCCTTGATCACTTGTCACCGCTTTTCGCGGACCACGCGCGATTAAAACAGGCCGGACTCGGGGAACAGCGTCTTGGCCCGCATGAAGATGACGACGAGGCCCAGGATGACAATCAACGTGCCGACGATGACCAGCGCCGTATAGACGTTATTTGACGGGGGTGTCACAATGGGTTGTCCGGAACTGATTCGACTCATAACTGCTCCTGGAAGATGGTCGGTGATGGCGCAGCGCGCTTACAGCTGCGTGCGCACTTCCGTGCGGTTGGGCTGGATTTGGCCGAGGACCGGGCCTTTGAGACTCAGTCGGCCGACCGCTTCGTTTTGGTCCACTTTGTCCACGGTCAGCGTGCCAAGCCATTCCCCTTTGTCGCGGTTGATCACGTTGAACTGCATCCCCTTGGAGACGCCATCGGCCGAACCGACGGAGATCGTGGCGTATTCGATGCTGTTGATGTTCTGAACGCCGCGGATGACGCCATTAATCCGACTGGACTGGTTGGCGGGGGTGTTGTCGATCTGATCGACGCTCAGGCCGCCGGCCTTGGCGGCGTTGGCGAGGCGCTTGGCGTCGGCCTGTGAGCTGGCGAGCTGCTCCTGCGTATAGCGCCATTCACGGGTCGTCTGATCGAGCTTGTTCTGGAGGTCCGACACATGGCTGTTGAGGTCGGCGTTGCGCTGCACGAGTTCATCGGCGCTTTTGCGCGAGTCGGCGAGGGTGTCCTGCAATTGCTTTTTGGCATCCTCGCTCGCTTTGATGCCGGACGCCAACTGCGTGTTCTGCAAGGCGAGGGTCTGCTGGTCGCCGGCGGCCTTGGCGAGCTGGGCATCGCGGGCGGCAATCTGCTGGCGCGCCGCATCGACGTCCGATTGAAGCGCCTGGATGCGCGTGGCGGCCGATGCTTCGACCTTTTCGGCGGTCGCCGTTGCGGCGGCCACATCCGCCGCCGCCGCGCGATAGCGGCTGTCGGCGTCGGTTGCCTTCGCCTGGGCGACTTTCGCCGCCTCGGCGTAGTTTTCCACCCGGTTGACGAATACAACCGTCGCCGCTGTTTGCAGCGACGCACAAATGACCAACAACACGACAAATATCTTCGTCAGAGCGCTCACGAACGGCTCCTTGGACTAAAGGTGTCCGACAATGGTGTTGACCGGCGTGACCTCTCACGCAAGCCCTGAAATCCCGTCGCCAACGGCTTCCTTAAACGTCGGTCGCGGGCGCTTTGTAACTCAAACCTTTGCACCGACCGACCGCAATGTAATCGCGCCCCCAAGGGCATGCAAGCTTTACCAGAGCAGTGAACAGCCCGATAACCGGAGGGCGGATGTGGATTTTCGACTGGGGATTTTTGATTTTTGATTGGAAAGATGCCGCTTCGCCCCGCCTACAATCGAAAATCATCAATCAAAAATCGAAAATGGGCGGCTCATTCGGTCCCGTCTCGTCCAGTCAGGCATTCCCCGTCAAGCCCCGCGCTGCCCTTCAGCCGACCGGCAGTTTTTGCCGATATCAATGATTGAACACTCGCCGATCGTGGGCTTTTCCATGAGCCAGATCAATCCATTCGGATTCTACTTTTCCGGCAGCACCCAGGTGCAGCGCCTCCAGGCGGCCGAAAAGGACCAGCAATTGCGCCGGATCGAGGAGCGCGCCAAAGTTGCGGGCCTGGATGAGGATGCGCTCGAACACCAGGTGGAAAGCAGCGAGGAAGTGACGCCGATCCAGGATGAGCCTTTCCAGCAACCCGACTCCCGTCGCCCCACCCGGCATCGCGCCGGGCCGGATGAAGAAGATCAAGCGGATCCCGATGGCCCGCCGCGGTTGGATGTCACGGCTTGAATGCTGCGCTTAATCCCCATGCATCTGCCGCAATCGCGAACTGAGGCGGAGCATCAGTTGGATGCGTTCGATTTCCTCCAGCCAATCGGCGAGGGTGGCGGCCAGTTCATTCTGGTCGGGGGCGGCGATGCCGATGGGGCAGGAGGCGCCCAGTTGTTTGGCGGCCAGCGCCCGGTAGCGGCTGATCGAGCGATCACCGAACACCGCGCAGGGGACGAAATCCTCGGCCATGAGGATGGCGACGGGCACGCGGTCGCCGGCATTGATTTCCAGCGGTTCGATCAAGTCGCGGTGTTGGTCCCGATCGACATAGCGCAAATGGACGCGCTGTGGATTGCCCTCGGCGATGCGGGCGATGAGGGGACATTGCTGCACGCAGTCGCCGCACCAGATGCCGCTGATGACCAGGATGTTCATCTCCCGCGTGAACCCCGCGAGCAGGGCGCGCTGCTTGTCGGTTAAAGCGGCGGTATCGTAAACCTGCTTCCATCGGCGCTGCTGCTCCTCGGTGCCGGTGCGGACGTAATGTTCGTAGTCGCTCGCCTGTTCAAACTTACTCTTCAAAAATGGTGCTTTCATTGCAAAACGATCCTAGTGTGTTGTGAGAGCCTCGCACGCAATAAGCGGCCCTGGCGAACGCCACCGACTATGGATGTCCCGTGAACTGCGCTTCGGTCATCGAGACGATTCGATCCTGCTTCAGGTCATACACCAGCTTGGAGAATGACCCGTGCGCGCCGCCGGGGGCGCCGGTCAGCCGAACCGGCGAGGCATCATTGCCGGCCGCTTGCAGGAGCCCCGTCGTTGGATCATAGGCGATCGATTGGGCGTCGATCTGATTCGCGCCCGATTCCACATGCACAACCCCTTCGGCGGTGATCCGCTTGAGCTGCACACGGGCTTCCTGCGGGGGTGATGGCTTGGTCGAGGCGGCGGTGTGATCCGCCGTGGGCAACAGCTCGGCCGTCACGCGCTGGGCGCGCAATTGAAAGGCGCGGTCGGCTTCCCCGGCCGGTGGTTCATGAACGATCAGCACATCGCCTTGCATCGTCGCCTCATGGCGGGACTGGTCGAACGTCAACCGCTTGCTCCACTTGAATGCCGTGACGCCGCGTACGTCGGGCGTTTGATCGGCGGGCACTTTTGGGGCGTCCGACGGCGGCAACGCCGGGCGATGATCCTCAACCAGCATTCGCCCGGCCTGTAGAACATCCAGCCGCTGGTCAATGATCGAATAGCGGACGGTGGGGGAGGTCAGATAGACCCGGCGGAGCACCTGACCGGCCGGACCGTTCCAAAGCGATTCGAGCGTGCTGCCCCCTTCAAAGAGCGCGGCGGACACGGTTTGATCGGCCAGGAAATTGTTCTCGTCATCGCCTGGCCGGGTGGCAGCGCTTTCTCGCGGGGAGAGGAAGAGCGTCAGCCGCTGTCCGGACGCGGATTGCTTGGCCCCGTCGGCGTCGATCGAGTGGGTCTTCACATCGCCGGTGATTTCGATCCGATGCGTTTGCCCATTCACTTCCACCCCTTGCGTCCAGCTCGCCTCCATCGGGCGGGCCGGGCGTCCTTGCGAAGTCCGCTGCATCGCGTGAAGCGTTCCCGCGCCGCGAACGGCCGCGTGTTGCGACGCCGGGTCATAGATCACCACCGGCCCGGACAGTCGGCTGGCGGCGTCGGCAATCATCGCCGGTTTCCCTTTGAGCGTCACGAGCGGCAGATCGCCTTTCATCTGGATCTCAAGGTGACTTCCCGATGCGCGGCCATCATCATCGCTCACGCTCACCGCGCCACCGGCCAGCAGCGTGGCCAATCCGACGGCGTCCGTTTCGTCTGACCGATCAGCAATCCTTGTCGTCCGCCCGTTCCGTGATTTCATTGAAGCCGTCAGCCAATCGCACTCAAGCGACTGTTTCCGCGCTTCGTCGGAGGCGCGCACATGACCTTCAGCGCCGAAGAATGCCGGTGTGATTTCGCCATCGACGTCTGGCGTCATCGTCACCGCCAGGCGATCACTTTGGATGTGCTGGACCGCGCCGGCGGCATTGACGGATCGCGCCCGCACATCGCCCCGGGCAAAGACATGCCTCAGCGCGCCTTGCGATGTTGCGTTGATTGCGCCGCTCGGGGCCGGCGCCAAGACCCGCCCTTCGCCGGGGTCATTGCTGAAGATCAGGTCGAGCACCTCGGCCTGCAAATGCAGCCGGGGATGCGACACCGACACGCTTCCCTCAAGCAGCGCCTCGCGGATCGTCATGTTGTCCTGCGAAGCGCCGTTGAAATAGATCGTCGCCTTGTCCGTCCAACGCGCATCAATCGGTTCCTGCGCCTTGTTCGCCGCCTCTGGCGCTGTCGTGGGATGGCCCTTACGCCCGGCCCGCGCTGGGCGAGGCGCGCTGGTTTGGTTCGTATCCGATTGAATCAGCCCGCGCGCCTCTCCCTTGCCGGTCAATTCCGCGATGCGATCCTTCTGGCGAAAATACAACGTCTGCGTCGTGACCGTTGCGCCCCCGGCGTCGCGCATGAGCACGGGAATCTTTGGCGTGCTGGTCAGGAGCAGGCTTGAATCGCTCGTGCGAAACAGCGCCACCGCCGACTGTAACGCACTGCCCGCCTGCTTGAGGACCACCGGCGCGCCAAAAAGTTTCACCTGCGCCTGTCCGGGTGTCAGATGGGGATCGTCGGCCGGGGCAACCGGCGTCACCCGCAACTTGCCCGACCACTTCACCACGATCGGCTGATCGGCGGGATTGGTTGTCGCGGCCGGTTGCGAGACGGCGGGCGCGTGCGATTCATCGGAACCGATGGAGGGCTTGGTTGATGGCCTGGCCGCGCTGCGGCGAACCGGGCGGGACGTCGCCTTGTCCCGATCGTCTTCCTTCGATGACTGCATCAGGAAATCGACCTGCATCGCGTCGGCCGTCGCCAGTTCAACGTCGCCCTGCGTGATCCGCACATGACGGTTGAAGTCGGCGCGATAGGTCGGTTGAGCCTTCGCGGAATGCGCCGGTGTCGGAAGTGCGCTGTGCAGCGCGGCCTCGCCGGGCGTGGGTGCGCGTTGATCGGATTGCGGATCGGCTGCGACCGCATTCGCCGATGCCAACGCAAGACCCGTCGCGGCGGTTGGCACGGCGGCCGAGGCGCGCGTGTTGCGATGTCCTTGTCCGTCCGCCGTTTCTTTGCCCAGTCCCATCGAGCCGAGCGACTGGGGATGTTTGATCGTCAGGTAGTCGCCCCGCGCCACTTCCAGCAATTCCAACTGGTTGTTCCGCTCGTTCCACCGAATGAGCAGGCCCCAGCCGTGGAAGTTGTAGTCGTCGCCCGTCAACGTCACGGGGACATCCGCGCCGGCGATGGTCTTGCCATCCTCCACATAATCATCCGTGTAGACGCGGTAGGTGTTGGAGTCGAACACGGCGTTGTTCATCGTCACTGTCAGCATTGGATGCGCGGGAGCGTTGTTGAGCAGCTTCGTCGCCTCCGCTCCGTCAAACAGCTCCAGCTTCACATCCTCCAGCCGACCTTTCGTCGGCATTGCGGTCGGCGCTTTGCCGAACGACGCCCCGCCCGGCTCCTGCTGTGTGACGACGACGCCCTCGCGCCCGGTCAGGCGGAGCAACTGGTCATGCGCCAAAAAGAATTGCGCCTCGGGCGCGGTCACATGAATCGTGTTGTCGCTTTGCGGGTCGTAGCGCACGGTGCGGAACTGGCTGGCGAGCCGTCCGGCCTTGTCGTAGCTCTTGACCCACACCCCTTTGCCGCTGTTGATCGGACCGGCCGACGATGAGGTGGACGGTCCATGCGGCGCCGGCGTCAACACGGGGCGCTGCGCGGTGTCGACCGCCGTCAGCTTCGGTTGCAGCCGCAGGTATGTGGCAAATCCCGCGACAAGCAACACCAGCGCGCCAAACACCAGCGTCAGCGATCGCCCCCGTGATCGCGCCTCGCCCGGTTTGTCGCTTTTGGATTCGCGCGCGCTCAAGGCTTGTTCCTCCGTGCCGGCCTCGCCTTCACGGCGACTGTGCCACATCCAGCATTTTCAAGACAACCAGGTCCTGTACGTCGATCAAGCCCACCGGATGATCGTCGTCATCCACCACCGGCAATTCATCGATGCGATGTTGCCGCATGAGCGCCATCGCCTCGCTCGCCAGCGCCTCGGCCGCGATGCGCTTGGGGTTGGCTTTCATCACCTGGCGGATCGGGCGCTGCAGCCCGCCGCCGGAATCCTCCGTCACCAGACGTCGCAAATCGCCATCGGTGAAAATCCCGCTCATCTTTCCGGTTGGATCGACGAGAATCACCGCGCCGCTGCGCCGTTTGATCCGGCTGACGGCATCCAGCACGCCACCCACCGTCAGCGCATCGGATGCCACGGGAAGATTTTCCCCCAGCCGGAACGTCATGGCCTCGCGCACGCGGAGCAGCTTGCGCCCAAGCTGGCCGGCCGGGTGGAAAATGGCGAAATCCTCGGCTGTGAAATGCCGCTGGCGCATGACCGACAGCGACAGTGCATCGCCCAGCGCCAGCATCGCGGTCGTCGAAGCGCTGGGGGCAAGCCCCAGTGGGCAGGCTTCCTCAATCGGACCCATCTTGAGCACGACATCGGCGAACCGTCCCAGCCCCGAATTGGCCGACGAAGTGACCGCGATGACCGGATGATTCAACTTCTTGAGCAGGCTGAGCAGGCGGAGGATCTCCTCGCTCTCGCCACTGGCCGAAAAAATCAGAACGATGTCCCCCCGTCGGATCGTGCCCAGATCGCCATGCACGGCGTCGGTGGGCGCCAGGAAATGACTCGGCGTGCCCGTGCTGGAAAACGTCGCCGACACCTTGCGCGCGACATGCCCGGCCTTTCCCACTCCACTGGTCAACACCGAACCGCTGCAGCCCAGCACCATGCGCACCGCCTGCTCGAAGGCATCGTCGATTGCCAGGGCCATGTCCTGCACCGCCTTGGCTTCGGCCGAGATGACCTGTCGCGCGAACTCAACCAGCGATTGATCCATCCCCAATACCATACCGCCAGTTCCCTTCCCTTGCACCCGCGCCGCGCATCGCATTCGCTTCGGTATGATATCTCCATGCGGATTCAACATGATGTCCCATTGTCGAAGCTGACCACCATGCGTTTGGGAGGGCCGGCGCGGGATGTGGTGGCGATCGCGTCGGTTGCGGAGCTGGAGGATGCTCTGGCCGATTGTCGGAGGATGATGCGCCCGTTTTTTGTGCTTGGCGGCGGTTCCAACGTCATCGCGAAGGATGCGGGCTTTGATGGTGTGATTCTCCTGAACCGGATTCCAGGGTTTGAGGTGCTGACCGAGGATTCCGATGGCGTGACGCTCAGGATCGGCGCCGGCGAAGTCTGGGATGATGTTGTCGCCAGAACCGTGGAGATGAATCTATCCGGCATCGAAGCGCTCTCCGCCATCCCAGGAACCGCCGGGGCGACGCCCGTGCAGAATGTCGGCGCGTATGGCCAGGAAATCGCCGACACGCTCATCGAACTCGACGCGATCGATACCGCGACGGCTGCGGCGGGCGATGCGGCATCGGATGCGCCGGCGGGTGTGGCATTCGCCACGGGCGCGGGCAGGTGCGTTCGTTTGAGCAAGCGGGCGTGCGGCTTTGCCTATCGATCGAGCATTTTCAAAGACCCGGCCACCCGGCATCACATCATCACATCGATGACGCTGCGTCTGAAAAAAGAAAGCATGAAGCCGCCATTTTACGCCAGTTTGCAGCAGCATTTGGATCAAGTGGGTGAACGCGACCGCTCGCCGCGCACGATTCGTCAGGCGGTGATCGCGATCCGCGAATCAAAATTGCCGGACCCCAAACGGGTCGCCAATTCAGGGTCTTTTTTCAAGAATCCGATCGTGCCTGGCGAGTTGGCCGGGCGATTGGCGGCGCGATATCCCGCCATCCCGATCTACCCTGCCGGCGAAGGTCATGTGAAGCTGGCGGCCGGGTGGCTGATCGAACAAGCCGGCCTCAAGGGATACGCCAGCCACGGCTTCATGACCTCCCCGGACAATGCGCTGGTCATCATCAACCGATCCGCTCAAAGCTTCGTGGAACTGGAGCGATTCGCAGGTGAGATCATCGCCGAAGTCCACCGTTGCTTCGGCGTTCTTCTCAGCCAGGAGCCGGAAACGCTGTGAACCCGCCGGACATCAATCATGCCCTCTCGATTGTGCTCGCGGCTCGTTGATGGCGTCAATCCAGCGTCCACACCTCCGCCAGCTTGTATCTCCCCGTCTGATCCCGCAGGATTTCGTCGTCGATGTGATCCACGGTCGCCATCAAAAATCCCCCTTGACGCTCCATGAGTTCGATCTGCTGCCCGCGTTGGAAATCCCACCCCGTCACCTTCTCGCCGGGACAATACTGATCCAACTCACTACACGCTCGCCGCGCCGGGTCTTCATACAGCCGGATGGTGACTTTCTCCTTCATGCTTCTTATTGTATCCGGCGGGATTCATTGCGCCATCGGGGTTTATTTTTCGAATGACCGCTGGCGACTTGGGATCAGTGCCGAAGTTTGGTCGAACGAGGAGATGACTCAATGACGGATCATTCCACATCCCGCCGAGGCTTTTTGAAAGGCGTCGCCGCCGTCGGAGCGTGCACCCTCCTGACGGCGTCACCGCGTCTGTTCGCCGCCGCGCCCGCCGATTGCCAGTACAAGTTTGTCAACAACACCGCCGGGCGCTGGTCGGATGCCGAATGTTTCTGGAGCATGGACAATGGCTCGACGTGGAACTCGTTCAAGTCGCACCCCACAGCGCCGTGCCCCACCGGCAACGGGCGAGTCTATATTCGTCTCGGGCAGGCGCCGCGGAACTTCGATGACCGCGACACATACTGGGATTTCATCGAATATGCCTACGGCGATGGCCGATGGAGCGGCAATACCACACAGGTCGATGCGTTTTGCATCCCCATCACGCTTGCGATGGGGGGGCACAGAGTGGGCATCGTCGGGAATCGCGCCGACTTGTTTAAGAAGTTTCTTGCCGACTGCCCTTCGGCGTTCCGTGATTGCGTGAAAGGGGACATCTGGATCATGTCGCCCGCCCGCGCCGGCTTCGGCAAGACCGGGCCGCACGCGGATTACTTCCAGGCATACATTGATGAGGTTTGGAAAACTTACGCGGATGCCACACCCACTCCCAGCGGCAAATACACCGGCAAGGTGAACGGCGACTCCCTCACCTTCACACCCGTCGCCGGGGGCAAGTCATACACCTGCGCCGGTAAGCCGGACACACAGGATGTCCTGCTCGGCCAGGGGGTGCTCGCCGCCAACGCCCCTTTTTGCGCGGCGTTCAACCGCCATGTCGCCGCTGATCCCGCCGATTGGCACACCCCCGCCCGTTACTACCAGGCCAATCCCTGCAACTGGTACGCCAGGTTCCTTCACACCCGCGCGATTGACCACAAATGCTATGGATTCTGCTACGACGATTTCGCCGACCAGGCCGCTTACTTTTCGGCCAAAGGCAATGAAGTGGCGGTGACGGTGAATTGGGGTTGACGCCATGACAAAATCGCCGGCTGCGCGAGCCGGCGATATCTCTTCCGTTGATGTCGTGGCTGTGCGGACCGCTTTACGCCGCCGAGACGCTGATGAACGCTTCCACGCTCCGCAGGTCCTTGACGGACTGCGGGGTGGTCAGCAGGGTGGCTGATTCGCCGGGGGTGAGTTTGGGGTGGACCTTGTTGGGGCGCTTGGTCCAGATGCACCCGCCGCGGCGCTTGGGCAGCTCAATGAAATTGGCGCTGCGCGTTTCGATCGGGCCGGAGATCGTCTTGTCCTGCAAAAACAGGCGCTCCAACGTCTTGCGGGCCGACTCGCGGTTGATCTGCTTGCTGACGGTGACCCGAACGCTCTGGCCGGGCTTGATATCGATAGCCATGAAATAGTCTCCGAAACTTTAAGGAAGGGAGAGTATAGCGGGTGAACCGGGAATCACAAGTTGACGCAACCGATGCCTCCAAGCGATCATCGGCGCTCATGGGCGAGAAGTCGGCGCACAACCTGCTGAGCGTGGATCAGGCGATCGCCATTCTGGATCACGTCGAGGTCCGTCCCCGGGTTGAAACGGTCCCCTTGTATGAGTCTTCCGGCCGGGTCGCGGCGGCGGATATCCTCAGCGACCGCGACTACCCCCCCTTCGATAAAAGCCTGATGGATGGATATGCCGTAATGACACAATCCATAGGTGAAAAATGGCCGGTGGCACTACCGGTGGTGGGAGCCATCCTCGCCGGGCAGCAACATAGCAAAGCCATTCCGCCGGGGTGTGCTGTGGCGATCATGACCGGCGCCCCCTTGCCGCCGGGCGTTGACGCGATTGTTCCCGTTGAGCAAACCAGGCGTCTGGAGGATGGAAGAGTCCAGTTTCTCCAACCCGTCAATCCCGGCCGCTATATTGCCGCACGCGGCGGCGATCTGCCCGCCGGCCAGCCCGTCATTCGCGTCGGCCAGCGCCTGGGCGCGGCGCCAATCGCCGCCGCCGCGACGGTTGGCGCGGAACTGGTGCGCGTCTACGAAAAGCCACGCGTGGCGATTCTCTGCACCGGCGATGAGCTGGTTGAAGGATCCGCCATCCCGCGCCCCGAACAGATTCGCAACTCCAACCTGCCGATGCTCCAAACCCTGCTCGGCGACATCGGCTGTGCCGTGGTGGGGACACGGACGATTCCCGATGATCGCCAACGGATTTCCGATGCTATCCAATCTGCCCTCGACGAACCGGCGCTGGATGCGCTGTTCATCACCGGCGGCATGAGCATGGGCGCCACCGGTTACGTGCCCGATGTCCTGGTCGAACTGGGCGCGGAACTGCGCATCACAAAGTTAAGGATGAAGCCGGGCAAGCCGTTTTTGTTTGGGGGTTCCCCATATGAAGAGGGTCCACATTGGCCGGTCGTCTTCGGACTGCCCGGCAATCCCGTCAGCGCGTATGTCTGCGGTGTCCGGCTGGCGATGCGGGTGTTGAACCGAATGCAAGGCCGCTCTCCCGAGCCTGAGTGGATCAGCGCGCCCCTGGCGAGCGCGTTGGATGCCAACGGCCCGCGCGAGTTTTATCAGCCGGCGGTGTTGCGCGATGGACTCATCGCGCCGTTGTCGTGGAAAGGGTCCGGCGACATCTTCACCCTCGCGTCGGCCGGGCTATTATTGAAACGAGCGGAATCCGAACCGGCGCAAAGAGCCGGCGCGATGGTCCGCGCCATTCGTCTGCCGTAGGTTGGTGGATGGGCATAACCGGGCGTTCACAATGAAAGTGAGGAGGCGATGTCGTTGAGTTGGAAGCAGCGGTTGATGCTGGTGTTATTGCTGGCCGCGATGACGGGGGGCACGTTCACCTGTCACAGTTCCAGTGACGATGACGACGATTCGGTCCACGTCCATTCGGGCAATTGACCTTACAGGAACACCAGCAGCAGCACGACCGCGATGAAAAAGAGCATCGACACCGCGTACCCCTGGAGGCTTCCGCGCTGCACGGTGTACTTGAGCGTGATCCCACCGGCCTGGGGGATGAAGCAGGTCAGCCAGACCAGCCCATCGACCACGAAGGTGTCGAAGGCGCTGCACAGCGCCCCGAGTCGGCGGAGCGGGTTGACGACGCACGCGACGTAGATTTCGTCAATGTAGTATTTGTGATCGAGCAGCGACGCGATGCCGGCCATTCGTTCGCTCAGCCGCGTTGCGGCCTGTCGGTTGGCCAGATGGAAGTAGTATGCGACGAGGATGCCCGCCAACGACACCGATGCGCTGATGATCATCGTCGTCAGATGCACATGCTCAACGCCGCCGGCGCCCCACTGCGACGCGCTCGCATAGGGCAGGGCGTGATCGAGTCCAAGCCAGCCCAACGCCATTGAGGGGCTCTTGCCCAGGAAGTCGGCGAACCAGTCGGCCGGGAAATTGATGAAACCGGCGAAGATCGCGCCGACCGACAGCAGCAGCATCGGCAGGATCATCACCCACGGCTCGCGCGGGTGGTCATGCCCCTCGTGATGTTCGATCTCAGGCAGCACCTCCGGGCCTTCGAAGGCGCGAAAGTAAAGGCGGAACGTGTAGTAAGCGGTGAGAAACGCCGCCAGCAGCATCAGCGCCCCCAGCACGACGTTGCGATCGAGCGATGCGACGATGATCTCATCCTTCGACCAGAACCCGCTGAAGGGGGGAAAGCCCGCCAGCGCCAGGCAGCCGATGAGCATCGTCCATCGTGTCCAGGGGAGCGTTCGCTTCAGCCCCGAGAACTTGCGCATGTCCAATTCACCCGCCAGGGCGTGCATGACCACGCCCGCCGCCAGAAAGAGCAGCCCCTTGAAAAACGCGTGGGTGACCAGATGGAAAACCCCCGCGACCGGCGCCAGCACCCCGACGGCGACGAACATGAACGCCAACTGGCTGACCGTGGAGTAGGCGAGGATCTTCTTCAGATCGAACTGCCGCATCGCGATCGTCGCGGCGAACAGCGCGGTGGCGCAGCCGATCACCGCGATCGTCAGCATGGCCGCCTGGTTGTTGATGAACAGCGTCGAGCATCGGGCGATCATGTACACACCGGCCGTGACCATCGTCGCGGCGTGCATCAGCGCGCTGACCGGCGTCGGACCTTCCATCGCATCGGGCAGCCAGACATAGAGTGGAATCTGCGCCGACTTGCCCGTCGCGCCAAAGAGAAGCAGGAATGGGATCCAGTACAGCAACGTTGCCTGAAAACCAGTGGCGGTGGTCGCCTGTTCGATGATGCCGGTGTGCGTGCCGACGCCCTGCCCGAAAAAGCTGAGCGTTCCGAATGCCAGAAACGTCAGCATCATCGCGATGTAAAAACCAAGGTCGCCCACACGGTTGACGAGAAACGCCTTCAATCCGGCGTTCTGCGCACTGGGTTTTGCATAAAAGTAGGCGACCAGCAGGTAGGAACAAAGCCCCACCCCTTCCCATCCCAGGTACATGAGCAGGAGGTTGTTGGCCATGACCAGCACGGTCATGGAGAAGATGAACAGCCCCATGTAGGCGAAGAAGCGGAAATAGCCGTCATCGCCGGCCATGTATCCCTTGGAGTAGATCGTGATGAGCCACCCGACACCGGTGACGACGGTCAGCATGATCACCGTCAGCGGATCGATCCACGCGCCGGCATCGGCGCGGAAGTTGCCCACGCTGATCCAGGTGTACCAGTGAACCGCGTGCCCGAGGATGACGACGGGCTTCACAACCACGGGCGCTTCACCGGCGTTGCCCGTGTGATGAATCGCCGCATCGGAGGGGACGACGAACGTTTGCGCCGCGGCGGTGTCGTGGCTGGATTGGTTGATCATCCCGACGAGTAGCGTGATCGAGAGGATCATGCTGAGCCCGACGGTGATCCAGATCGGCCAATGGGAATGGGCGCGCAACCAGCGTGCCCCGAAAAACCCGGAGATGATCGCTCCGAGCAGCGGCAGGAGGGGAATCAGGTAACTGTGGCTGAGTGCGAAGTCCATGCTTGTTGGTGTCAGTGGTCAGTGGTCCGTTGTTCGTTGTCAGCGGTCAGTTGCATGCTCTCCGGGCTCGTTCCTCGCTGTTCGTGACCGATTGCGCGTTCTCGGCAACTTCAATCCATTCCGCTCTTGCTCCCTCCCCCGGTATGCCGGGGGAGGGTTGGGGAGGGGGCTCTCACCGGCCGCCTATCCCTTCAATTCCCGCCATGCGTCGGCGTCCAGCGTGTTGCGCTGACGGAACAGCAGCACGACCAGCCCCAGCGCCAGCGACGCTTCGGACGCCGCGATGACCAGGATGAAGATCGTGAACGCCTGACCGGCGAAATCGTTGTGAAACCGGCTGAACGCGATCAGGTTGATCGCAACGCCCTGAAACATCAACTCCGTGCAAAGGAAGATGACGATCAGGTTGCGACGGGTCATGAACCCAATGAGCCCGATGACGAAGATGATTCCGCCGACGGCCAGATAATGTTGAAGCGCGAGTTGGGTCATGGGGTGGTGGGGGATGAAGTCGGCAGTGGGCAGTGGGCAGTGGGCAGGGAAAAGGGACACAGAGTTACTTTGAGAGATAGTCCACTGACGACAGAATCCTTCTGCCGACTGCCGACTGCCGACTGCCCACTATTTCGCTCGTTCATGTCTCCGGATACTCCTTTTGCCGTCGGTCGCGGGTTCCGTACACCGGAATGCTGTGCGGGTCGTCATTGGTTGGCGTCGCCGGGCCGGTCAGCACATCCGGGAGGTTTTCCTCGGTCATTTGTCCGGTTGCGGTGATGTTCCGTCGGGCGATGACCACGGCGCCGACCATCGCTATCGTCAAAATAATCCCGGCCAGTTCTAGCGTAATCAGTTGGTGCTGGAAGAGGTATTCCCCCAGTTGCTGCGTCGAATAGGTCGCGTAAGCGGTCGTTTCAACGGCATGTGGCTGAAGGGGGACGGCCTGGTCGAAGGTCACAAACATCAGGATGCCCATGAGTGCGAAGCCGATCGCACACACGACCAGTGGTTCGCGGCTGGAGATGTCGTATGACATCAACCCGGCGAATCGGCCGGTGGTGTCATGCGGGGCGCGTTGGCCGTCGGTCGGAGGGGCATCGGGCAATTCGTCGGCTGGGGAGGATGCCTGCATCGCCAGCATAATCACAAAGACGTATGTGATCAGGATCGCCCCGGCGTAAATCAGCACCAGTGCCGCCGCCATGAACTCCGCCCAGAGCAGGACGAACAACCCAGCGCTGGCCAGCACCCCCAGCACGAAATAGAGGGCGCTGAACACCGGTCGCTTGTGCGTGATGACGCGAAAGGCGGCGAAGATGGCAATGGCCGAGAAAAGCCAGAAATAAACCCCCATCCCCCCGCCGTGGGTTGCGGCGTATTGCACGAGGATCGCCGCAAAAATAAGGCCGGCGAGCAGCAGGATCACCCCGCCCATTGCGTGAAATGCCCTGGCCCGTCGGGAGGGCAGCGCCATGAACGTGCCCAGCCCCGCGACCGCGCACAACACCAGGACCAGGATCGGCGAGACCACCGCCGGCAAGTGCGCCGGCGCTTGTCCCAGCGGCGCGGCGGTCGCCAACGCGGATCCGACCGTCCAATGGAGACCCGACAACCCTCCCTCGAACATCGCCAGGTGGGCATGGGAAATCGACAAGAGCAGGTGTGGCAAACTGATCATGGCGTACAGTAAAGCAATCAACCGACCGCGTACCAGCGGCAGAGTCTAAGAACGCGTGGGAATCAATGCAAGGAACGCCGCGCCGGATTTCGCGGCACGCCCGTAAGCATCCACGGCGGCTCCTGACGCACCGCCCACACCTTTATACACATGTAAGAGCGTCCGTTCCTCGCGTCATCATTTGCGGGTCTCGCCAGCCCCGCCAACGTTTGAGCCAGCCAGGGGGCGTCACTGTTACGGTTGAGATGACCACCAGGGCAAACGCATACGCGATCTTACACCCTCCCCCGCGTACTCGCGGGGCAGGGTTGGGGAGGGGGGCCGCTTGATTCTCCACGAAAACCCCCACCTCTACCCTCGCCGCTGGGTACGGCTCGACTGTCTTCGACGCTGAGCTCAGACGAAGCGAGCTCGTCGAAGTCAACGGGGGCGGGAAAACGCCTACGCATCGTAAATGCGTTTGCCCTGAAATGACCACCGAGGCTGGCCAGAGTCATGGTGACCAATAGCCGTGAGATGTGTATAACGGTGAGGCGAGGCGCCCATGCCATGTGGGAGGCGGGCGGCAGCGCATAGGGAGCGAGCCGCCCGCGCCACGGTGGCATCGCGCCAAGCGATTAAGGGAGCATGGGTTCACAAAGGAGCGGTGTCGTGTCTCGACTGACTGGGCAGGTTGCGGTGGTGACGGGAGGGTCGCGGGGGATTGGCGCTGCAATTGCGCGGCGGCTGGCGCGCGATGGGGCGCGGGTCATCGTCGTCTATAACAAGCAGGTCGAAGAGGCGGCCAGGGTGGTGCTGGAGATCAAATCGGCCGGTGGGGAAGCAGTCGCCTTGCAGTGCGATGTGGGGAATCCGGATGACATCGGGCCGATGGTGGCGAAGGCGGCGCAGGCGTTCGGGCGGCTGGATATTCTCGTCAACAACGCGGCGGTCGGCGGGACGAACGGGCCGCTGGAGCGGATTACGGCCGAGGGATATCAACGACTCTTCGATATCAACGTGCGCGGCGCGATGCTGGTGACGCAGGCGGCGCTGGCGCACATGTCGCCCGTGGGGGGAGGCGGCGGACGCGTTATCAACATCTCCTCGGGGATTACGCGGGCGAAGGTGGCCGGGTCATCGGTTTATTCGGCCAGCAAGGCGGCGCTGGAGATGATGACGCGGGTCTGGTCCGCGGAACTCGGACCGCGCGGGATCACCGTCAACGCGGTGCTGCCGGGAATGATCGAGACGGACATGCTGAGGCGGATGATTCCTCCGCCGGTGATTGCGGGGTATGTGAAACAAACACCGCTGGGGCGGCTCGGGACGCCGGAGGATGTGGCGGATGTGGTTGCATTCCTGGCGTCGGATGAGGCGCGATGGATTACGGGGGAAGCGATTGGGGTCAGCGGGGGCGGGTGAGGGGGGCGAGGGGGATGAGGGAGATAAGGATGAAGGATGAAGGATGAAGGATGAAGTTGGCGTGTCAGTTGTCAGTTGTCCGTTGTCAGTTGCAAAGAGGAAAAAATAGGGCACTGACCACTGACCACTGACCACTGACCACTGACCACTGACCACGGACAACGGACAATCTCATGACGGGGTTTCGGACGATTGACTCATCGCAAGGACTTCCCTCGCCAGGGCGCGGTAGTCCGCGGCGCCGTTGCTGGCGGGGTCGTAGGTGAGGATGTGCTGGCCGAAGCTGGGGCTTTCGGCGAGCTTGATGTTCCGGCGTATCCGGGTTTCAAAGAGATGCGCGTTGGACCAGGGGAGATGCTTGCCGCTGGCCGACTTGATGAACCCCTCCAG
>CAYTAP010000088.1:0-17571 GCA_964435775.1 uncultured Tepidisphaeraceae bacterium | reverse complement strand
TACTATCCCCAAAGCCCCTATGAGTTCACGATGGTCTCCGCCGACATCCTCGGCAGCATCTACGAACGATTCCTCGGCAAGGTCATCACCCTCACCCACGGCCACAACGCCCGCATCGAAGACAAGCCCGAAGTCCGCAAGGCCGGCGGCGTCTATTACACCCCCACCTACATCGTCGATTACATCGTCCAGAACACGGTGGGGAAGTTATTGGGTGCGGGGGCTGGGGGTTGGGGTTTGTGGTCGGAGACAGGAGCCACGGGTGCCGCTCAAGTCGTATCGGGATCTGGAAGCGTGGGAAGTATCGATGCAGTTGGTCGAGCAGGTGTACGGGCTGGCGGCGTTGTTGCCGGGGGCCGAGAAGTTCGGCCTGACCAGCCAACTCCGCAGAGCGGTGGTGTCGATCCCAGCGAACATCGCCGAGGGGTACGGACGGATGCATCGGGGCGATTATCTGCATCATCTGTCGATCGCCCTTGCTTCACTGGCCGAAGTGGAGACCCTGCTCACTCTCTGCGTCCGTCTCAACATGATCAACCGGGAGACCATGCTCCCAGCCTGGAACCTGGCACAATCCACGGGCAAACTCCTCACCGCGCTGCACCGCGCCCTTCGAAAACCAGACCCCAAACCCTAACCCCCAACCCCCGCTTGAAAATCCTCGACCCCGCCTGCGGCTCCGGTTCTTTCCTCATCGGCGCCTACCAATACCTCCTCAACTGGTACCTCGACGCATACGCCGCCGCCGACCCCGCCTCCCTCGCCTCCGGCAAAAACCCGCCCCTCCGTCCCACCGACACCGGCGGCTGGGCCCTTACCATCGCCGAACGCAAACGCATCCTCCTCGACCACATCCACGGCGTCGACCTCGACGCCCAGGCCGTCGAAGTCACCAAACTCAACCTCCTCCTCAAATGCCTCGAAGGCGAAACCAGCCAGTCCCTCGGCTTCGAACAACGCCTCTTCAAGGAACGCGCCCTCCCCGACCTCGCCCAGAACATCCTCTGCGGCAACTCCCTCATCGGCACCGACATCATCGCCACCCCCGCCTGGCAACAAATGTCCGACGATGAACGCCAAAAAATAAACCCCTTCGACTACGAACGCGCCTTCCCCAAAGTATTCAAAGGCAAGAACCCGGGTTTTGATGCGGTCATTGGAAATCCGCCGTATGTACTCGCTCAAAGCCTTGATTCCGAACGCGTGTTCAACATCTTCGCTACAACCTTTGCCGTGGCAAAGTATAAAATCGACACTTATCATCTATTCGTCGAGCGCGGCATTCTGCTTACGAACGTGGGCGGTATGCTTGGTTACATTGTTCCAAATACCTTCGTGCGCAATCAACATGCGCTAGAACTACGCAAGTTAGTCCTCAGCCATTCAGTACCACGTATCCTGCGATTGTTTGATTACAATGTTTTTTCTGCCAGCGTTGATACCGCCGTCTTAATCACTGAACGATCAAAGTGGAATGCACAGTCAGTCGTCAATGTCATACACTCCAAGGCCGCCGACGACTTCGCATCCATATCGACACCATTGGCAAATTGGCATACTCATCCAAAGCTGGAATTTTTATCGAGTGCCGGCGCTGCAGCGGACGCACTTGCAAACAAAATATCTCAATCTGGCCCACGCCTCGGTGAATTTGCCACAGCCTACTTCGGAATCCAAACATATGACCGTACCGCCTATGTGGCTGATCATCCCTTGGCCAAGTCCTATCGTCCGGTGATCGATGGACGGTGCATTGCGCGGTACGCGCTCGGTCCACACTCCGAATACATGGACTTCAGGCCAGAAGCTATTAAGAGTGGCGGAAATCCCGACGTGTACGCCAAAGAGCGCATTGGCGTGCGCCAAATCGGGCGCGTGCCCGTAGGCACTCTGCTTCCAGCCGGCTTGCTCACACTCAATACAATCTACAATATCTATCTTTTACGACCATGCGCCTATTCCTTGCGAGGAATTTTAGGGGTGATGCTCTCCAAAGTTGGACAGTTCTACTGGCTGATCAACTTTTGCGATCAGAAGAAGACCTTCCCCAAGGTAAAAAAGCCCGATCTTCTCGCTATCCCATTGCCATCTATCGAACGTAAACAGGCGGTATTGCAGTACGATGGGCTTGTAACCCTCGTCACCTCCATGCTCTCCCTCCACACCCGCCTCTCCGCCGAGCAACTTCCCCAGCGCCGCGACCAGCTCCAACGCGAGATCGACGCCACGGATCGCCGGATCGACCAGATCGTCTACCAGCTCTATGGCCTGAACGATGACGAGATTCGCATCGTGGAGGAGGCGACGGGCTGACGGGGATGTGATTTTGGCCTAAGATATCACTGAGTTGTCGTGAACAAGGAGTCCGCCCATGGGTACCGTAACGATTCAGGAGGCCAAGGCTTCCTTGTCGGAATTGATACATCGCCTTGCGCCCGGCGAGGAACTGTTGATTACGGAGAACAACCAACCCATCGCCCGCCTGCTCCCCTCTGTCACTGCGTCGCCGCTGCCGCGCAAGTTGGGTACGCTTCGCGGCACGGTGCAATATGTCGCGCCTGATTTCGACGCCCCGCTCGAGGATTTCCAGGAGTACATGGAATGAGACTGCTGGTGGATGCCAATGCCCTGCTCAGGGCCGTGGACCAGTCCGCCCTCCTGGGCGCCGGTGCCGCATCGGCATTGCGGAATCCAGGCAATCCATTGCTTCTGAGCGCCGCGACCATCTGGGAAATCTCGATCAAGGTGGGACTAAAAAGGTTATCGCTTTCGTCGCCTTTTGGGCAGTGGATCAATCAAGCCATTGCCGACTTGGGGATGTCGGTGCTTCCGATCACGCCTGAGTACGCGGACGCTCAAATCGCGCTGCCGATGCACCACCGCGATCCTTTCGATCGCCTGCTGGTGGCCCAGGCGCGGATTGAAAAGCTATCGATCGTGTCATCTGACGCCATGCTGGAGCGATATGGCATCACCCGAATTTGGGATTGAGTACTCGCCCTCGCCCACGGATCCACCAGCCGGAGCAGTTTCAACGCCAGACCCACACCACCGACCGCCAGATCGACCAGATCGTCTACCAGCTCTACGGCCTGAGCGAGGAGGAGATTCGGATCGTGGAGGAGGCGATGAGTTGAGCGGTGACGATGTCCGCATGATGGAATCCACCGCGCCCGCACCGCAGTCGTTTCATCTTTCATCCTTCATCCTTATTTTCCCCAACGCCCCTCCAATCACCCCGGCCATGCGCTCAAAGCCCAGGTCCGTCGGATGCGTCCCGTCGACCGTCCCCTCTCCGTCGCGGCCAAGTAAATCGTCACACGCGATGCGATGAATTCCGTCCACGCCGGACAGCGCATCGAGCGCCCGGTTTTGCGCCTCGTTCTTTCGACGGTAGGCGCGCTCCTGGTCGGCATTGAACACCGCGCCGCTGTAGACAATGTTTTCCACAAACACCAGGGGCGTCTTCGGATGTCGGGCGCGAAGCGCTTTCACCAGATACTCCACTCGCGCCTCGATCGGATCGCCCGCCATGTTCGGCAAGGCGTCGATCACATACACACTCGGATCCAGTTCCGCGAGCAACTCCGCCACCTCCTTCTCCATTCGCGCATTGCCGGAAAACCCGAGGTTGATCGTCGCCCGATCCAACCGTCGGCCGATGATCGCCGGATACGCCATCCCCGGGCGCGAAGCGCATCCCCCCTGCACAATCGAGCTGCCGTAAAAGCAGATCGGCCGACACTCGCCACACGCTCGCGGATCGGGCTTGATCCAACAACCCTCCGGCACGCCGATCTCAACACGCTCGACGCCGTTGTACAGCGGCAGATAAATCATGCACTGCTTCTCCCCGGCCAGGAGTTTCTCCGCCAGCTTCGAAACGCTTTGGGGAAACGCGACCTCCCGGCCCACCCCCATCCAATGCCACCGCCGCCCTTGCCGCGCATACAAGTCGATGCCGCTGACGCCGGTCGAGGGCATGTGATTCATCGAGAGCGCTTCCCGCCTCAATTTCCATCGCGCCCAGATCGCCGGCGCATCGGTGACGAAGCGCCCCGCAATCCCCGCGCTGCATTCAGCCAGTTGCCACACGGGCTCTCGCACCACCCCCTTTGCCCGAGCCGGCAGGCGGTCATAAAACGATTCCGTATCGCTCCACCCGCGCCCTTCAATCGTCAACTCCCGGAGGTCCACCCACTCAATAGCCTCCCCGCCTTGCGCGCCACGCATATTGGGATCGAGCTTTTCAATTCTATTCTCAGCCATATGGTCCACTCACTCCAGAAATCGTGGTTGATCCCCATCAAGTGTACAATACCCGCGATGCGTTTGCCCGTACTCACAGATTCCCGCGCGCCTCGGGCTCACTTTGAGACCGGCCCGCAATCCATTGCGGCCGTCAGAGTTCTTCGCATCTCGATCACCGACCGGTGCAACTTCCGCTGCCTCTATTGCATGCCCGAGGAAGGCGTCCGCTGGCTTCCCAAGGAGGACATCCTCAGCTTCGAGGAAATCGCCGATGTCGTCCGCGCCGCCATCGAGGTTCACGGCATCCGCCGATTCAAGCTCACCGGCGGCGAGCCGACCGTGCGAGCCGGACTGGTCGATCTCGTCGCAAAGCTCCGCCGAATCGATGGCGTCGCCGACCTCTCCCTCACCACCAACGGCCAGCTCCTCGAACACCTCGCCCTGCCGCTCAAGGAAGCCGGCCTCGACCGCCTCACCGTCTCCCTCGACTCGCTTCGTCCGGATCGTTTCCGCCGGATCACACGAACCGGTGATCTGTCGGCCGTCCTCCGCGGCCTCGATCGCGCCACCGCCGTCGGTTTCCACAACAGCAAAATCAACTGCGTCACGATGCGGGGAACCAATGATGATGAGTTCCCCGATTTCGCCCGCCTCTCGATCACCCATCCGCTGACCGTGCGATTCATCGAATACATGCCCCTGGGTGATGCCGCACTCATGCAGCACACGACGACCGACAGCGACCGCGAATCCCACGCCGTCCCCACTCATCGAACACTCCGCATCTCCGATTCCGAGCTTGGCCCGGCCGGCGGCTGTGGCGCCCAGGACCGCGGCGCGCAGGCCTTCATCTCCGAACCCGAAGTGCGGGAGCGCATCGAAGCGGCGCTTGGCCAACTGATCCCCATCGACCGCGCCACCGAATCCGGCGTCGGACCGGCCAACGTCTACCGCCTCTCCCGGGGCAACCCCCAGGGGCGCATCGGTTTCATCTCCGCGATGTCCGCGCCCTTCTGCGCCACCTGCAACCGCCTTCGCCTCACCGCCAACGGCATCCTGCGATCGTGCCTCTTCGACGGCGGCGAGGTCGATGTCCGCCCCATCGCTCGTGATCGAGCGATGCCCGCCGCCGAGCGCCCCGCCGCCATCGCGCATGCCATGGCCGAGTGCGTCCGTCTCAAGCCGATCACCCATTCGGCGCACGGCAACCAGCAGATGTCCCGCATCGGCGGCTGATCGCGCGGCCGCCTCTCAACAAGCGCAGGTCGTTCACCTCGCCCAATGATTTATGATCCCTCCTTCGCCTCGCCCGAATCGCGCGTTTCCTGCACCAGGGCGGCCGTCTCATCCTCCGTTACCGCCGTGGCCTGGCCGCCGGTCATCCGCTTCCATCCCTTGTCGAGCTCACTGTTGATCTCCGCTCCCACAAGCAAGACCACCGCGTCGATATAGAAGAACAGAAGCAGCACCGCCACGCCGCCGACCGTGCCGTAGGTCTCGTTGTAGCGCCCGAACCGATCAATGTAGAGACGAAACCCAATCCCCAGCAGAATCCAAACCCCCACGCAAAACACCGCGCCCGGCGCGATGGATTGCGTCCTCGGCTTCATGTTCGGCCCGTACCGGTAAATGATCGCCACGATCGACCACATGAGGACGAGCGCCAGCGCGTATCGCGCGATCTGCCACGCGAGCAGCAGCGGGAAGTACTGCGTCAGGTCACTTTGTTTGTTCAACCACCAATGCAACCACCGCGTCGCGACCGTGCCCACCGGAAGCAGGATCAGCACCGCCACAATCATGATCGCCACCGCGACCGTCAGCCCTGTCGCCAGCAGTCGGTTGTGGAAGTAATTGCGGTAGTCCTTCACGTTGTAACACGCATTGAGCGCGAAGATCGTCGCCGCCATCCCCCCGCTGGCGCTCCAGATCGTGATGATCAACCCGATGCTGAACAGCCCGGCCGGTGGATTGTTCAATAGCTTGTGCAAGCGCGGTTCGAGGTTGATCCAGACCGTGTCGGCCGACTCCTTGGGCAACTGGTACACCCCCGTGGCGATCCAATTCGTCGTCTCGGTCTTCCAGTTGTCCGGCAAATACGGCAGCAACGTCAACAGCATGAGAAAGAACGGAAAGATCGCAAACAGCCATGAGTAGGCGGTCGCCGATGCCAGCGAGTACAGATTGTCCTTGTTGGTTTCGTTGAACACCCCTTTGGAGAATGTCCACGGGCCAACGAACCGTATGATCCGGGGAAGGTCGCGCAGTCGAGCCATCGGCGCATTGTTTCCCGCCCAACAGCTTCATGCAACGGCTGTTCCACCTCATCAACCGACTTACAGGATCCAAAGCCAAAAGAACCCGCATCCCAGGGTGAAAATGGATAAGATTGAACATTGTCGAGACTCGGCGAATGGGCTATGACAGTAAGTCGGAGTTATCGATCAATCCGACAGCGGAATGTCGCGTGGAAAAGAGAGGAACCTATGGCAAGTGCGGGTCGAGTACTGGTGGTGGAAGACCACGAGAACGAGCGACGGGCCGTCTGCCAGATTCTCAAGGAAGAGGGATTCACGGTCTTCAGCGCCGAAAACGCCGACAAAGCCGTCGGCTACATCGAGGAGGACATCGACATCGTGCTGTCCGATTTGCAGATGGGCGATGTGGATGGGATCGGTTTGCTGAACCTGTGGAAGAACAAGCAACCGGACTCGCAGTTCATCCTGATGACCGGCCACAGCAGTGTGGACACGGCCGTGCAGGCGATCAAGAGCGGGGCATTTCACTACCTGGTCAAACCCGTCAACCCCGATGAGTTGATCCTGCAGATCAACCGCGCGATCGAGCACCTGAAAAAAGACAAGGAAATTGACAACCTTCGGCGGCGCCTGGACCAAAAGTTTGGATTGGATGCGATCATCGGTCAGTCGCAACAGATGAAGGATGTTTTTGCCAAAATTCAAAAGGCCGCCCCTGTGGACAGCACCGTGCTGATCCTCGGCGAAAGCGGAACGGGCAAGGAACTGGTCGCGCAGGCGCTTCATCACAACAGCCCGCGTAAGAACGGCCCGTTTGTCGCGGTGAACTGTGCGGCGGTGCCGGCGACATTGGTGGAAAGCGAGCTGTTCGGGCATGTCCGCGGCGCGTTCACCGGCGCAACAGATCGTCGCATCGGCCGCTTCGAACAGGCCAACGACGGAACGCTCTTCATCGACGAGATCGGCGACTTCGAGCTTGGCTTGCAGGCCAAGTTGCTCCGCGTACTCGAGACGCTGACCTTGACGCCGGTGGGCGGACACGAAGACCGCAAGGTGAATGTGCGCGTCCTGGCGGCGACCAGCCGCGACCTTGACCAGATGGTTCGGGACGGGACATTTCGGGAGGATTTGTACTACCGCCTGAATGTCGTGCAGATCACCCTGCCGCCTCTGCGTGATCGACCGGAGGACATTCCTGTTTTGATCGAACACTTTTTGAAGGATATTCAGGAGCAGAAACACATCGCGCCCAAGCGGGTTTCCCCCGAGGTCATCAGACGATTTCATCAGTATCAATGGCCGGGAAACGTGCGGGAACTGCGGAATACACTGGAAAGCATGATGGTCCTGGCCGAGGGGGAGACGCTGACCGAGGCGGATTTGCCCGAGCGTCTTGTGGGGGGCGCGGTGCGATTGGCAACCTCGTCGGCGTCGTCCGCGCCTTCGACGCGACCGCCGGAAGAGCCGGAGCTTGTGATTCCTGAGACGATGGAGGAGGTGGAGCGGCTGGCGATTAAATTGGCGCTCAAGAAGTTCAACAGCAATCGCACGCACGCCGCCGCCCACCTGGGAATCTCCGTGCGGACGCTTCAACGGAAGCTGCGTCAGTATGAGAAGGAAGCTGTCATCGCTCCCGAGGAGTGACTGGAGCCCCTTAAAGAGTATAAAAACACAGCATATACGACACTGTGACGCACCTGGCACTGCTGGTGCGTCATTTTTGTACGTATCATAAATTCGTCGTGATACAGGATATTGCGATGGGTTCGGATATATCGCCTGGCGCGAATGTATCACTTCAAATCCGCCTCTGGTACGGGCTTTGCGATTGATCCCTTTTAGTTGAGAACGGAATCAGTCAGCCACGTACGAAGGAGGTTTTTATGTCGAGTGGAATGGAGTTTTTCGCATCGAGCGGCCAATTCGCAACGTACGATCCCTTTGAAAACGCCGCACCACGCGTTGAGATTTTTCAGATCCAATGCCGTTGCTGCGGGTTTGAGCCGGATGATGCGGTGGTCGCGCCCAAGGTATGCCCCAAGTGTCATTCGCAGTCATGGGAGCGATTCGCCCGCCCGGGGAGTATCTTGAAGAATGCGAATCGGTATTGAGGAATTGAATGGATGACGTTTGGCCGAGTTCAGTGAACCGGCCACACAATGACGACGCGAAGTGCGCACGCGCGAACGCACTTTGACGTCGTCATTTCTATTGGGCACTTCATCAACCAGCAAAGCATGGCTACTTCGCAATGCCGAGATCGCGGGTGGTGAAGAGACTTTCGTAAGGAGCGCCGGTGGCGACGATGTTATCCCGGCCGCCTTCAAGACGGTCGATGACAACGATCACCTTTTCAACGGTTGCGCCGGCGTCACGGAGGGTCTGGATCGCTTCGACAACCTGGCCGCCGGTGGTGACGATATCTTCAATGAGCAGAACCGAGTCACCCTTCTCAAGGATGCCCTCGATCTGCTTGCTCGAACCGTATTCCTTTTTGGCGTTGCGGATGAAAACGGTGGGCTTACCGGACGCCATGCCCGCCGCCGCCGCCAGGGGAACGGCACCGAGCTCCGGCCCGGCGATGCGTTTCGTGGCTGGGGTGACGTGCGCAGCGATCAACTCGCCGAGGGCGGCCAGCACATCGGGCTGCGTCTCAAAGCGATACTTGTCGAGGTAGTAGGTGCTTTTTCGACCGCTGCGGAGCGTGAAATCGCCGTGAAGCAAGGCGACTTCGGCGATGCGTTTGGCCAACTGATCTTGGGTCATGCGCACATCATGAGGTGCAGGTCGCGTGCGGTCAAATCGCGCGGTGGGTCAGGGCTTGCGACGAAGAGTCAGATTTTCAACCGGGATGAAAACCACACGGTCGGGCGCCGGTTTGGTCAGATGGGCGCGAAGTGTGGGTTTCGTAGGGCACCCTTGGGCGCAGCAACTGCCGACGCGGCTTTTCTTTCCCGCGAAGGTGCGGAAGAGCTGCGAGACGATGAAATACAAGCTGACAGCGACGATCAGCAGGACCACGATATTTTGCACCCAATCGGTCATACAATCACCTCAAATTCATCCTGTGCGACGCGCGAGGAACAAGCTCGATATCTTGATTGGCGTCGCCGACGGCGCGGCGTGCGGCGTCACCTCGGCATCCATCCCCAACACCCGCCGGTCGGCATAGGTCGCTTCTCCGCCAGGCTCGTTGGCGGCGATGGGATTCCGATACACCTCCAGGCATTGATCGGGCAGATTGATGATCCAGTACTCGCCCACGCCCGCCCACGCATATAACGCGGCCTTGCGTCGATCCAGACGAAGCGACGAGTCACTCACTTCGACGACGAGGATGGCGGTTGTCGGATGATCCGAGTAGTCCTCGATTGTTCCCGCCACAACGGCGACATCGGGTTCTGGATCGGAGTCGGCACCGACATTCAGCGGCGCTTGATTGCGAACATGATGGCTCGGCTCGAAACGATCCTGAAGAATACGTTCTGCCTTGCAGATCGCCGCGGCATGGTCGTGGCGTTGCTGGGGCATCTGAATAATCTCCCCATGAATCAACTGCACCCGCTGCCCGGTGAACCACCCCTGCTCGGCCAGTTGGTAATATTCCCGCCGCGTCCATGTCCGCGCCTGAGGTTCGAGGGTTGTGGTGGTCATTAGCGTTGCTCCTGCCGAATGAAGGACCTGCTCGCCGCACTCATTCTATCCCCGCAAAACCAGCGATCCAATCTGATAAACCGCCAGCGAGAGGACATACGCCAGGCCGGTCATGTAGATGAGCATGAACATCGGCCAAGCCCAGCCGCCGGTTTCGCGGCGGACGACGGCGAGGGTGCTCATGCACTGCATCGCCAGGACGAACCAGACGAGGAGGCTGATCGCCACCAGTGGCGTCCAGACGGGTTGGCCGGCGCGGGCGCCGGTGGTGTAGGTGTCCTTCTGCATGGCCGAGGAGAGGTCGAGGGTGTCGTCGCCGCCACCAGCGCCGTAGGTGATCGCCATCGTAGAGACGAAGACTTCGCGGGCGGCGAAGGCGCCGACCAGGCCGATCCCCATCTTCCAATCGAAGCCGAGCGGGCGGATGGCGGGTTCCATGAGATGGCCGAGCCGACCGGCGATGGACTGGCGAAGCTGCGAGGAAGCGACGGCTTCGTCGATGTGCGCCTGCACGGCGTCAGCGGGTTCGACGGCTGAAGCGGAAGCATCGGCGGGTTCGGACACGGAAGCTTCGTTGGAGACCGACGCCGCGGCGATGGGCGCTTCGAGGTCCGCCGGCACGGCTATCCTGGCTTGTGCGACCACTTCATCAACCTGCGACGGCGACAAACGCGGATAATACGTCATGGCCCACAGGATGACGCTCAAACAGAAGATGGTCGTACCGGCTTTGGTCAGGAACGCCATCGTATTCGTCCAGACCTGCCGGCCGATCTGGCCGACCTGGGGGACTTTGTAGGTGGGCAGTTCGAGGATGAACGCCGGGGTGGGGCCTCGCATGATCGCGCGTTTGAAGAGCCACGCCGTTCCGGCGGCAGCGATGATGCCCAGGGCATAGCACGCGAGCATGATGCCCGCCTGGGTCAACGCGCCGCTCGTGGCGAAAAAGGCGCCGATCAAAAGCGTGTACACCGGCAAACGGGCGCTGCAACTCATGAAAGGCGCGACGAGAATCGTCGCCAGGCGGCTTTTGCGGTCTTCGATCGTGCGGGTCGCCATGATGCCGGGAATCGCGCACGCGAAGCTGCTGAGCAATGGAATGAAGCTCTTGCCATGCAGGCCGACCTTGCTCAACAGGCGATCCATCAAAAATGCCGCGCGGGCGAGGTAGCCGCTGTCTTCAAGGATGGCGAGAAAGAGAAACAGCAGCGCGATCTGCGGCACGAAGACGACGACCGCGCCGACACCGGCGATGATGCCGTCGGTCACCAGCGCATTGATCGGCCCGGCCGGGAGCATCGCGCCGACCCAAACGCCGAACGCGGTGATCGCATCGGTGATCCCATCCATGATCGGCGCGGCCAGCCAGAAGATGGAGAGAAAGAGCGCCCCCATAATCAAGGCGAAAATGAGCAGGCCCCACACTTTGTGAACGAGGATACGATCGACGCGATCGGTCAGGCTGCGTTTGCGATCGGGGGATTGAAGCGGCGCGCGCGACTTGGAAGGCGGATGCGCATCGGCGCTCGATCCAAAGGCGGGATCAAGCAGCGCTTCGCACGCGGGCACGAGCGCCTTGGCTGCAACAGTGTCGATCCAGTGATAGTGGGCTTCGATGTCGGCCTGCATCGGGTCCAACCCAAGCTGCTGAAGGCGGCTGGTCGCATGTGAGAGGAGCGAACTGACGGGCTCCTGACGCGCGAAGGGCTCGATGTCGGCGGCGCGGTCGCCGATGAGCAGGCGCTCGGCCAGCGCCTGATAGCGCTCCATGGGGACCGGCGGTTCATTGTCGTCGCTGTCCATGATCGCCAATCCCCCGCCGACGAGCGCCAATTCCTCCTTCATGGCGACGGGCAAAGGCCAGTCGGGCATGGGCGCGACGGCGGCCTTGGCGATCGCCTGCTTGAGGGCGTCGATGCCGCGGCGTTTGTGTCCGACGATCGGGATGACGGGCACGCCAAGCTGCTCCTGCAGGGATTGCGGGGAGATATTGATCCCCCGCCGGGCGGCGACATCCATCATGTTGAGCGCCACGACGAGCGGCCGGCCAAGTTCGATCAACTGGCTGACGAGATACAAGTTGCGCTGGAGGTTGCTGGCATCAACGACGACGATGACGGCATCGGGCGGCGGTGTGTCCTTGCGCAGCCCTCGAAGGACTTCCATGGCGACAAGCTCATCGGGAGAACGGCTGATGAGGCTGTAGGTGCCGGGGAGATCGATGATGTTGATCCAGGAGCCGCGCGTGGATTGCGGCCTGGGGTCGGCGGAGGATTCACAGTCGCAGCCACATCCGCCATCGCCGTTGGGCTCGTGTATCCAGCAGCGCCCCGTCTTTTTCTCAACCGTGACGCCGGGGTAATTGGCGACCTTCTGGCGCAAACCGGTGAGGGCGTTGAAGAGCGTGGTCTTTCCACAATTGGGATTGCCGGCCAGCGCGACGGTGAGGACGCCGCGCTTCAATGGAACATCCGGCGAATCACAACATGAACTCATGGGCGTCGATCCTCATGGAGCCAACGCATCGCCACGGGCTTCCATTTTCAGGTGGTGGGTCAATTCAATCGGAGGCGGAAATCTGAACATGGCATGCCTGGTCGTTGCGAAGCGACAGATGATAGCCACGCAAGCGGAACTCGATGGGATCGCCGAGCGGGGCGCGGCGGATCACCTCGACCTGCGCGCCGTTGCAAAAGCCCATTTCCAAAAGGCGACGACGAACCTGCGGATCGCCGCCGACGGCGGTCACGAAGCCGCGGCAGCCGATGCCCAGTGTATTCAAGCCACAAGTTGCGGGATTACCACAGTGATGACACCCGGCCAGATCGCACGCTTTATGCACGGCTCAATCTCCAACAGAGTACGGACGGCATTCGACAGTAGCATATCATAGCCAATTGAGACTGAGTTTCAATGCAAAAATGTTCTTGGTCTGTTGTCAGTTGTCCGTTGTCAGTGGTCAGTGCTCAGTGGTCACTCATGAAGGGCAGAGCATTGGCAACGGACCACGGACCCAGGGCAAACGCATTTGGATTAAAAGACCTGTCGTAGGGGCGGCTTCAGCCGCCGTATTAGGCCAATACGGCGGCTGAAGCCGACCCTACCAAAGCTCTCGAAGGTCAAATGCGTTTCCCCTGACCACGGGCAACGGACCATTTGTTGACAACCCGTGCAAAAACTGTGCGCCCGGTGCGGTTTGATCATCGTTGAACGATTCGCGGCGTATGCTGTCTTGCCACGGAGGGGCGCGAACGATACGTTCGGATTTCGTTAGCACATTGGCCGAAAGTTCACATGACCCAGATCGCCGAATCACTCGCTGGTTTTGATCGATTGCCGCCGCACTCAATTGAGGCGGAGATGTGTCTCATCGCCGCGATGATGCTCGACAAGGAGATGATCGGGCAGGTCGTGCAGATCGTGGACCGCGACGCCTTTTACCAGGCAGATCACCAAATCCTGTTCGACATCCTGATCAAATTGTACGAGCTCAACCGTCCGATTGATGCGGTGATCGTGCGCGAGGAACTGGCCAAGCGGCAGTTGCTGGAGGAGATCGGAGGCGTCGCCTATCTCGGTCAGATTCTTTCCTCGGTGCCGTCGGCGGCCCACGGGGCGCATTACGCGACGATCGTGCGGGAAAAGGCGCTCTTGCGACAACTGATTTCTGCGAGCAATGAGATTCTGCGGGACTCGTATTCGCCGCACGAGCAGGCCGAGCTCGTGCTGGACAAGGCGGAGAAGCGGATTTTCGACATCGCGCAGAAGAAGATGGGCGGAAGCGTGGTGGCGCTGGAAAGCGTGCTTCACGAAGTCTTCGAGATGATCGAAAACCGGGGACAGCGCGGGGTGGAAACGGGATTCTTCGAGCTCGATGACATGCTCAACGGACTGCAAAACGGTGAAATGCTCATCGTCGCGGCACGGCCATCGATGGGGAAGACGGCGTTTGCCATGAACGTGGTCGAACATATCGCGGCCGACTCGCGGCTGCCCGTGGCGGTGTTTTCACTTGAAATGAGCAAGCAGCAGCTCGCGCAGCGATTGCTCTGTTCACGCGGAGAGATCGATTCGCACAAATTGCGCAAGGGGATGCTCCAGAGCCACGAATACGCGAAGCTGGCGAACGTCGTGGGGGAATTGGCCAAGGCGCCGATCTGGGTGGACGATTCGCCGGGGCTGACGCCGCTGGACCTGCGGGCCAAGGCACGGCGGTTGAAAATGGAGCATGACGTCAAGGCGGTGATGATCGACTACATGCAACTCATGGACAATCCCGGCCCGGAGAATCGCCAGCAGCAGATCAGCGAGATTTCACGCGGGATCAAGGCGGTGGCGCGGGAGCTCAGCGTGCCGGTCATTGCGCTGTCGCAGCTCAATCGGGCAAGCGAAGGGCGCGATGGGCATCGGCCGCGCATGAGCGATCTGCGCGAATCAGGGTCGATCGAGCAGGATGCCGACGTCATCATGCTGCTGCACCGGGAGGATTATTACCGGATGAGCGAGCCGGATTTCGTACCGGACAACATCGCCGAGCTCATCATCGCCAAGCAGCGCAACGGACCCACGGGAACCGTCAAGCTCACCTTCCACAGCAAGAGTACACGCTTTGAGAATCTTTCTACGCAGGCCGATCCGTTTTGATATGATGGGGCGCAACCGCCATCATGGTGATTCGATGCTCGCGGAACAGGGGCAGTTTGTTTGAGCGATCCGCCTTGGAGGTGCAACCGTGGCCACTGGACCCTCTCCGGACATCACGTGTCCATCGTGCGGCAAGCATTTCAAATCAAAGCCTGAATACGCGGGCAAAACCTTGCGCTGCATGTGCGGTCACTCCATTCATGTGGCGAACGCCACCCCCCCGCCGCCGTTGGCCGGGGAACGCGGGCTTGAGCCGAAGGAGGATCCCGATGAGGGGCTGTATGACCTGGCGCCCGAAGCGCCGGCTGCCAAGACTTCCGTTGAGCCGCCGCGGATGGTGAGCGCGCCGATTCGACCCAGCGGGACACACGGCACTGGGACATCCGCGCCGAAGGCGCACCCGCACGTCGATGCCGGTTCCGCCAAGGCGGGTTCGGCATTTCGCGCGATGGGGATTCCGGCGCATCGCCCCCCGCCGCCGGATGAGGGGGTGGGGATGAAAAGGGTTCTTGTCGTGTTCCTGGGCCTGTGCGTGCTGGTGGGACTGATTTTCGGGGCGCGGGTCATGTTCAAGAGTTCGCAGGTTCCGGGCAAGGCATTGCCGGGCGATGACGGGCGGGTGGCGAAGGCAACGGACGCGTTTGGGGCAACCGAAGCGAAGGAATGGTTCACCGCGTCTGATCGGCGGAGCATCATCGGCGCCTATTGGACTCGGGAAAAGGCGATCAAGATGATCGATCAATGGTATGCCGAGGGGGCGAAGAAAGTTCTGGCGTTTGGAGGCGCGGTCACAAGCTCGCTGGCGATCGAGCTGCCCGATTCCGGCCCGCAACGGAAAGCGTTCATCGACTACGCCGAGCAGTGGCGAATCGATCATCATTTCCAGCGTCCGCCGGTGACGGATGTGCATCAGAAGTATGTGATGATTGATTTTATGTGAGGGGGAAAATAGTCGGCAGTGGGCAGGCGGCAGTGGGCAGTGAAGACGGGCTCAATACCGACAAGCGGACTCTTGTATTCTGTTTTCTCTGCTGACTGCCCACTGCCCACTGCCGACTACTCCTCAGTGCATCACCACCCACGCCACAACCGCCTGGGCGATGGCGACGATGGCGACGGACATGACCGTTTCCTGCACATCGAGTTCGAACAGGATCGAATACAACATCCAATAGAAAAGCACCACGACGTGCCATGCGAGGATGGGGCCGCGCAGGCTGTGGGGATCGAGTTGCGCGATGAAGACGAAGATGGCGCCACAGAAAACAGCCATCGCCGACAGCTTGATGAGCACCTGCCCAACCTGTCCGCAATTCACGCTCAGGACGTACGCCGCGACAATCATCGCGACGAGCATGACGGCGGTGTTGCAGGCCATGGTGACGATGACCATCGCGATGTTGAAAACGATCCCGCGGCCGGCGGCGGGTTGTGAGAAGATGCCCAGGACAAGCCAGATCATCGCGCCGGCCAGAAGCAGGATCAGCGGGAAATAGAAATGTCGGAAGCGATGCGGATCATCCTCCTCGGGCACGGAGGGATGCGCCCGATGGGTGATGGGAAAGGCGGCGATATCCACGACGGCGGTGGAACGCTCCTGTGCTTCGCGGGCGACGACGGCGGCGTGCGCCGATGCCATCGCGGCGGAAGGCGCGGAGGACTGAACAGGCGGCGAGGCCGCACGAGGATCGCCGCGGCGCTTGTTGGGAGGCGCGGCGGTGTTCCGGGGGAGTTTGGGGTTGAACACCGCGCCGCAGGTACACTTGACGTTGTGGGCTGCGAATGCGGGCTTCCATGTGAAACGTCGGCCGCACGAGGGACACTGGAATTGATCGGGTGCGCTGTTGGCCATCTCCGCGCGCCTCCCACGCGACAACCAGACGAATGACAGGAATGCCGTTGTGCCATTCTATCACGCCGCAGGCACTGGTGGCCACCCCGCACGAGATTCATGCCGCGCCGCTTTCGGCGGACGAGGCGGACGGCGCTTGCGATGCGCCCGGCGACGCCAACAGCTCCTTCACCCGCGCCAGCAACTGCGACACTTTGAAGGGCTTGCTGAAAAAGTGAGCGGCGCCGACGTGATGGAGCGTGTTGAGGTTCTCCATGGAAGTGTCGCCGCTCATCACAATGATCGGTTGATGGGCTGCGAGAATCGCGCGCAACCGGGCGGCCAGAACCAGACCATTCATATCGGGCAGGTGAATATCAATGATCGCGGCGACAACGGCATGCTTGGCGCACTGGCGCAGCGCCTCGGCGCCGGTGTGACTGACGATCGTTTCAAGCCCTTCGCGTTGAAACAAGGTGGCGAGCGATTGGGTCACCACACGCTGATCGTCCACGATCAGGATGCGGCTCTGGTTCATCGCCGTCGCACGCTGCGCGACATCCGGAAATGCACCTGGTTCGATGGTGGAAACGGTGGATTGGGGCAATGCGTCGGAATCAACGGACTCTTGTGAACCGCAGGGCATGTACTACTTCTCCTTCTTGCGGGGTCCGTCACTATAGGCATGGGATCGAAGAGGATGCAACGTTTCTTTTTTATTTGTTGGGCGAAATGCGTGGTCCGCTTTGATGACACAATGGCCATCAACGGGCCATCGCGGCGCAATGCGCGTCAATCATGACTGTTACGCACTCTTGGCGGCAACGGGATGCGCGGCTTGAGCGGAGGGGATCAGCTTGTCTTTGAGATATTGCCCCGTGTGGCTGACCGATGAACGGACGATCTGCTCGGGGGTTCCCTCGGCGACGATCG
>CAYTAP010000087.1:834-17877 GCA_964435775.1 uncultured Tepidisphaeraceae bacterium | reverse complement strand
CGCCACCGGCGCCACCGTTGACCCCGGCCACCCCGGCACCACCATTGCCACCGGCCCCACCGGCACCACCGGCACCGGCCACCAGGCCCCCGCCACCCCCGGCCCCGCCCGCCGGCCGCGTACGGGGAGGCGGGCGACGATTTCGCCTGGTGCCGCCTGTTCAGCTTGGTGGCCTGGGACCATGTCAGCTGGCCGGGCAACGACTTTTACGTCGGCTCACGCGCCACCGACGACGGTGTCAAGGCCGCGGCCACCGACGCCCTGGCCGTGCTCACCGGCGTGGCCGGCAGCTACGACCCGAAGCGCAGCACCTACCAGCCACCCCCGCCCCTGCGCACCTGGGAGCAGGTGGTGCAACAGGGCGTACGCGAGCGCGGCCTGCGGTTGTGGCACCCCCAGGCCCTGTGGACCCCGCCCGGAAGATGACGCGAACACCCGCCCTCCGGCTTTCCCGGGTGCCGCGCCGGACGGGCTTTTTCCTCGTGCTGCTCGTCGAAGGTGCTGCCGCTTGCCGGGATACCGACCTGCAGGTTCCCGTTGCCATTCATCGGCCGGACAGGTAGAAATATTGTGTTCGTCTGCTCCGGCTACCCTGCATGAATCCGAGTTGGTCGCGAACGAGGCGATGTTCACGGACCTTCCGCCCGACTGCCCGCAGCGGCGGGCTTTCATCGCACTGCAATTCCCAACCCCAACCGAGGAGGACCAATGATGGAGGACAAAACAATCACCGTCACCTGCCCGAAATGCGGCATCAAGATCACCAACACGGTGAGCTGGTTCAAGAAGCCGGGCAGCTGCTGCCCGGGCTGTCAGCTGCGGCTGTCCACCGAGCGGTTCCGCCGGGCCATCGAGGCGGCGGAGCAGGCGGCCTGAGCACCCAGCCGCGCACCACGCGCCGGTTCACGCCCGCCAGCGTCGGCACCCGCCCAATGCTTTGCGCCAGAAAATCATTCATCGCAAAGCCAACGCCGGTCATGACGGGAATGTGATAATAATAAAATGGCAGCCCAGGCGAGGCGCCCGCGGCATCGCGGCAATAGTCCACGAGATCCGACACACTGGCGGGCCTGAAAAAGCAGGGACCCATCGCGCTGACCGCATGCGCCCCGATCTTCTGGGCGTGCCCCGCCAACTCACGCACATCGCCAAGACTCGTGTGCCCGATGTGAACGATGATCGACAACTGCTTCCCCGCCACCTCCACCCAGCGCGCCGCCACACGCTTGCGCTCCTCGATCGTCATCGACATGCCTTCACCGGTCGTGCCACAAACGAACGCCCCGCGCACGTTTGTGCGGACGAGATACTCCGCCTGCTTCTCAATGACGGCAAGATTGAGCTCGCCATCGGCGTGAAACGGCGTAAAAGGAGCGGCCACCAATCCAGTCAGTCGCGGATACATTTTCGATTTTTCTTTCTCGGCATGAGCTTCGTTCCCTACGGTCGGTGGATCACAACCCCGGCCGTTCATGGCTGCTTGTGCAATCGCGGGTCCGACAGGTCCAGCTTATACACAAGTTGGTTGTAATCATAGCGCGGCGTCGGATTTTCATTGGTTGAAAAAGTCGCCGTATAAGTTCCCTCAAAGTAGATGATCCGGCCGCCGTCCTGATCAAACTCCACATGCTGGGATGGATGATAATACGAATAACGCGGATGAACCGCCACGCGCACCGGATGACGCCACGGGCCAAGCAGCGAATCCGATTCGACATACCAGATGTCGCCAAGAACCGAGTCGATTTTTCCGCTGTCGATCTGGTCGCGGAGATACTTGTCCATCGCCTTCATGTCCTTCATCATCTCCGGCGGCGCCTCGGCCAGCCCCTGCGCCTCAACGCCGATCATGATCCACTTTTTGCGAAAGGCGTTCCACCGCACCGTGCCGGCGTGCAGGCGAACGGGCTTGTCGGTTTGGTCATCGCGGAGATTGATCCACGCCTCATCGGGCTTGATCAGCCCGGCTTTGATCAACTCCAGTTGCCGCACCTCATCGACGGCGGCGGTGTTCGCCTTCCACCCATAGACGATGCGCCCGTGGGCGTCGCGCTCGATGCGCGATTTGTCGCCCTCATAGTCGGTCCCGGCCACCAGCGGCGTATAGGCCTCGTAACTTTCCAGGTTGCTCACATGATTCCAGTCGGCCCGCACGCGCATGAGCGGATAGGGCGCGTTGAAGCAATAATACTCAACACCATGATCGGTGTAGCGCAACGGGTTGAGCCCGCTGGGAAAGAGGCGTGATTTCAACGGCACTTCAACGCGGGCGTCAAACTGCTCGGTCTTGTCGTTCCAAACCGCGATGCCCCGCGCCAGCAGATGGCTCATGTCCTTCAAGCGTGTAAAGACGCAAACCAGCCCCTTTTTGCCATCGGGCATGTCCACCACCATCGGCGAACCGGACCAGACCAGCCCAGGCTCCTTCAAGGTGAACATGCTCCGGACGAATCCATCCTTGCCGGTGAAGTACTTCAGGTTCACGCCCACGGACGGATCAAGCCCCCCTTCGCCGGGCAACAGGCTCGTCGCGCCGGTCATGCGAAAGTTGCCCAGTGGAGCCCCAATCCGCCCCGTGTCCCCCCAGAACCAGTACATCTTCCCCTGATACACGGCGGTGTTCGTCGAATCCTGCCCGGCAACCTGCGCGTTGAGCACCGGTTGGTCCAGCGGCACGGGCTGCCCCAGTCGCACGCTGTCGGCGTAAATCCCCTGACCCGTCAGACGATAGATCCGTTGCGCGATCTGTGTGCGATGAATCTTGACGGTTGTTTCGCCGCCGGGCTGGGTGCTCAGCCCCACGCCTCGAAACCCAAAACCATTCTTCGGATACTCATACCCCGGACTGCTGATCTCGAACCACACTTTTTGCCCGAGCATTCCAGGTTCATCGAAGGCGATCCACCCATTGCTGTCGCTGACCAGTTCGATGCTGTTCGTCGTCTTGAACGTGACCAGCGGCACACCCCGCCCGGTGACATCATCCACAACATGAATGCCGAACGGCGCTGGTTGCGCCGCCTCCGCCAGACTTGCAAATACACACCCAAGCAGCGCAAGGCCTGCGATTGTAAGTGTTCGCTTCATTGTTTCTTTTCGGCCTCTTGATCCAATTGACGCCGCATCGCCGCAATCGTCTCAAACCCGTCCGCCTCCTGCTCGAACGTCATCGCCTCATGAAGGCAGATGCCGTCAACCTTGCTCGCCAGCAGCGTCCTGGCGCGCATCGTCAATGCCCCGCTCAGCGAATCCGACGACGCCCCCGCATGCTTGGCGGCATATGCCGACAGCCAGCTTGAAAACCATAACAACTGCGCGCGACCACCCACATGGTCGGCATACACCGGCCATTCATGGTCCGCCGCGTACGTCCCCTTCGGCCAGCTCATTTTCTTGGCCTCCCAGATCGGCACATTGTCCCACGGCCATTCATAATCACCCAGGATCAGCGTGTCGGCGATCCCCTCATCAACCCACCGCTTCCATTGCGTGGCAAAGCGATACGGCACATGCGTCGAAAAAACCGGCGCGGTGAGAATCGTGTTCTTGCCAAGCTGCGTCCCGATCGCCAGCTTCGCGCCGGCCGGCCGGCATAGATCCTTCACCCGCTTGAAAAACGCCGTGACGAATCCCCCCTTCACATCATGCCATGCCTGGGCATCGAAAGGCTGCGTGCGAATGTCCACCTTCATCGCCTGGCGACACGCCTCCACAACCGGCGCTTCAAAGCCGAAGAAATCCTCCGGCTCGGGAAAGTTCAGATGGCGATTATGGCAGGAGGTACACAGATACAACCCATCCGGCTTGTACGCGAGCAGTTCCTTGATCACCCCGAGCTGATCGACCACAGCCTCTTCAACGGCATATGACCGCACCCCTGGAAACGCCGTCGCGCCATCACGCCCCGTGACGCACCACTCCGGATGTCGCGCCAGCGACAGGTTATGACGTTCGTCCAGAAAATCGTGCCAGATGTAAAATTGCAACCCATGTCGCCGGCAGGCGTCACGAGCCTCGGCAATCGGGTCCATCAAATCAAGGCAGGCGGCCATGCGCTTGCCCCAGCCCCCAATGCTCCGGCGATAGCCTCCAGCCTTGGTCACATCCAATACAAAGTGTTCGCCGGGCTTGGTCGTTTGAGATGGCGCTGGCGCGCTATCGCGCTGGTCGGCCGCCATCCGTGGCAGAAACGCGCTCATGTCCGCCTGGCTCAATGTGTCCGGCGGCTGAAGCAGCTTGCTCGGATATCCTGCGACGCCCAGTCCGATCGCCCGCCAATAAAGCGCATCCACGCCCGATTCGGCGCAGCGCTTCACCAGTTCCTCCACATCCTTCGGGCCAAACGGTTCCTTGCGAATGCAGACCTCATCGAAATAGTCCACATTCATCACAATCGTTTTTTTTGCCATATAGCTCTCTATTGCTCACGGGGCGACCGTGAACTCCATCAGCCGCGCCGTCGTCGGCGGCATGACTATCCGCTTCGGATCCAGCTTCTCCCCGGTGATCAGATCAACGCAATCCTTCACCTTGAAGTTGTACTTCGGCGCGACCACCGCATCATAATCCAGGCTCTCATTGCACAGCCAGGTGATATAGCTTGTCTTCCCCTGCTCATCCTTCCAGTTGATCGTGCGGTTTTCGATCCCGCCCTTGCTTGCGGGCGCTTCGGCCTGGGTCGCATTCGTCGCAGGAACCCGCCACTCGGCCGGACCGATCTCCACCGCCAGCGGGGGCAGTTCCGTCTCGGCCACTTTCTTCAGGAAGTCCGACACCACATCGCTCGCCTCCGGCGCAAGCTTCTCCCCCTTGGCATCCATCGGAAGCTTGGAAAGAAGATAAACCTTCCCCTTGCCTTGCGCGAACACCTGGGCGGTGACGCCATCCACCTTGATCTCCTGCGGGCCGTGTCCCTCGGGATTGAAGAAGGAGGCATCGCGCGCCCGCTCCATTTCATCATGCGCCGGCACATCCCCCATCACGATCGCAATGCCGCCATCCGTGATGAACTTCGTCACGCTCGCATAGGTGTCATCCCGAATGTAGTCCGCCGACGGCATGACGATGATCGGATACTCCTTGAGCCGCCCCATGCCCACGCGTTTCTCCGTCGCGTAATCCGAGGCATACCCCAGGTCCGTCAGCGCGTTGTTCGTCAGGTCATGCACGCCCCAGTAGCTTTTCATCCGACCATGCACGGGATCGGGATACAAAATGACCATCGGCGAGCGGGGAAACTTGCTGAATGCCATCACCTGCGGCATCAGCCGCTGAATGTCCATCTTGTCCAGCGCCGCCGCGTACAGGGCGATCGAGTAACTGGGCGCGCGGCTGAAGGCGGGCTTCGTATGCCAGCACCACCAGTCGATCAACCCCGCCCCTTTGATCGCCTCCTTCCAGAAATCCAACCGCGCCCGCTGCGGCGGGCTGGCAAACTTATATTCCAGGTTGGCGATGGGCTTCTCGGGAGACAAGCTCCGCAGAAAATCCGCGTAGCTCTTGGCAAATGGATACGATCCCCCGTCGTATCCGGCGTACGCCATCAAATCATCCACGGGTTCCTCATTGGTCCGCATCGGCGGCTTGAACCCCGGATTGAACGTCGCGTTGAACAGCTTGGCCGACACGAACACCGTCGGATCGTATTTGTGTACAAGATCGCGCATCCATTCAAAGTGTCTGGTCACGCGCTCGGAGCTGAACCACCACCAATCCGCGTTGGCCGGCGAGGTCGTCACGCCGCCGGGGATGTAATCGCGACCTTTGCCCGCCGTGATCGCATCGAAGTCCGCCAGTTTCGTCCCCCACGTCTTGTTCATCGCGTCAACGGTCTTGTACTTGTCCTTCAGCCACTGGCGAAACAGCACCAGGTTCCGCTCATTGGGATTGAGATATCCCGGCTCATTGACGATCCAGATGCTGTTCAGCGCCGGATGGTTGGCGATTTCAGGCATGACCACCGCATACCAGTTTTCAATCAGCTTCCTGGCGTCCGGGCTTTCAATGTCATACGGCATCATGAAGTTGGGCGCGTTGTTTTTGGCGTCCGGATGCTTCTCATAAAACCACTTGGGCATGAAATGCGCCGTCAGCCCCAGGTCCACCTTAATCCCCAGTTTGGCGCACTGATCGAGCACATCCTTCACATCGCCGGTTTTGATCCGCTCGTTGTAATCAATGATTCGCGGCGTGCCCGTCGCCTGATCCGATGTCGGGAAAACGGCGCTCGGACCGGTGCTGACCTGGATGACGTTGAACCCCAGGTCGCGGATCATCGGCAGTTCGCCAAGCGTGAAATTGAAAACGCACGGGCCGCTGAGAAAAACCGGTTGATCACCGGCGAAAAAATAGCCATCCCGGATCGTGTACCGCTCCGCCGGGCGCGGCGCCAGCGCCCGCTTGGGTGAGAGACTCGGATCAGCCGTCATCTTCTCCAGTTCCGCCTTCACCAGCGGAACCTCCCTGCCCAGGAACTCGTGATTCGCCTCCAGCACCTCGTACCACTTGAAACGCAACTGCTCCTTGCCGCGAATCTCCGCCTCTTTCAAAACCGTGATGAGCAGGTGCTGGCGGTTCGTGTCCGCGCCGGCGGCGATTGCCTTCGCCTCGGCCTCCTCCAACTCCTTTTGCCAGACCGGGAAATCCTCCAGCATCTTCGTGACCGCCGCCACGTCGATCATCCGCGTCGCCCCACCGACCACCATCAGCGACTGCACCGTCTTCGGGTCCGGATCATACGAGGCGATCGTGTTGCCCGATGCATCCTGGATGCTCACACTGGTGACATACAAACCGGCCGGCAGCGTTTGGGTCTTGTCCCAAACCACCTCCGCCGTGTGCTTGCCCGCCGACAGCTCCACATCAATCGTCTTGGTCAACACCTCACCCGTATCGACATTGTGAAACTTCGCCACGGCCTTCCCCGGCGCGCCGTTCACCTTGCTTGTGTAACTGATCGCCACCTTCAACGGCTGATCGATGATGCTGTGGCGCGGCGGGGCGACCTTCAACGCCACATCGCCGGCCTTGAGCGAGGCCATCAGCGCGGGCGCTGTCTTGGCGGGCTCCGCGGCATGAAGCGCACCGCACAATTGCGGCGCGCCGATCATCAATGCGAACAACAAACCCGCGCGAACCGACAACCGTTGGCCTTCACCTGCCATTTCGAAAGCCCTTTCGTTGAAAACACCTGCTACTCGACCACAAACTCCAACAGCATCACGTCGCCCGACGGAACGCTGATCCGCTTCGGATCGAGCGTCACGCCGGTGATCAGGTCGCGGCAGCTCTTGGCTTTGAAGTTGAGCTTCGGCTCGATGACTTGATCGCTGTCCAGCCAATCGTTCACGACGTAGGTGAGATACGTCTTCTCACCGGCCGCATTGGTCGAGGCGACCGTGCGGTTCTCGATGAACGGCTTGCCCTCGGCGTTGCGAATCACCACAGGCTGCTGGGGCAACGTTTCCTTCAGCGCCAGCTCCAGTACATCCGTGATGAGCTTCGCGGAGTCGGCGGTCAGATGATTCTTGCCGTCGGCGCTGCGCGGCACGGTCGGGAGATGATAGATCGTTCCCTTGCCGGCCGTGAACTTGACCGCCTTGTAGTCACCGAAGGCGATCTCCTTCGACTCGCCCTGCGGCCTGAAGAACGAGGCGTCGCGCGGATGGCCGTACTCATCATGCTCGGGAATCGCGCCCAGCACGATCGCGGTCTTGCCGCCTTCGATGAACGCCTTGACCTTCGCGTACGTCTCATCGCGGATGAAGTCCGCGGCCGGCATGATGAGCACCTGGTACTGATCCAGCCGACCCATGCCCACGCGCTTCTCGCTGGCGTAGTCGCAGTTGAAGCCCATCAGCGTCACGGCGCGATTGGTCGGATCATTGAACCCGAAATACTCCCAGTAGCGCCCCGCCACGGGATCGGGATAGAGGAACACCATCGGCGCGCCCGGCAGCTTGTGAAACAGGCTGATCTTCGGAAGCAACCGCTGGATATCCAGCTTCGCCAGCGCCGCCTGGTGCATCGACTGGGCGTCCTTCGGCACGGCGCTGAACGCCCGCTTGGGATGCCAGCACCACCAGTTGTTGTCCGTCACCCCCTGCATCGTCTCCTGCCAGAAGAACAACTTGGTCAGGATGCCGCCAAACTTGTATTCAAGATTGGCCATCGGCTGGGTGGGTTCGAGGCTCCGGAGAAAATCCTTGTACGGCTTTGAGAAGGGGAACGACCCGCCGTCCATGCCCATGTACGAACCGAACATGTCGAAAGCCGATTCCTCATCGACCCGGCTCATCGGCTTGAACTGCGGGTTGAACGTCCCGTTGTACAGCTTGGCCGACACCGGAAGCGTCGGATCATACTTGTGAATCAGATCCTTCTGCCACTTGAAATGCCGCATCACCCGCTCGGTGGAATACTTCCACCAGTCCAGCATGGCGCCGCCGGTTGAAACGGCGTCCGGCACGGGATGCCCCTTGCGCCCGCCGGCGACGATCTCATCAAAGCTCTTGAGCTCCGTGCCCCATGCCTTGTTCAGGTTGTCGATCGTCTTGTATTTCGCCTCAAGCCACGGGCGGAAAATCGCGATGTTCCGCTCGTTGGGGTTCATGTACTCCGGCTCATTGGCGATCCAGATGCTGTTCAGCGCCGGGTGATTGGCGATCGTCGGCATCACGGTGTCGTAAAACTTCTGGATCACCTTCAACACTTCCGGATGCTCGATGTCGTACGGCATCATCCCGTACAGCACGAACTTGTTCCGCGCATCGGGATATTTTTCATACACCCACTTGGGCATGAAGTGGCTGGTCAGGCCCAGGTCCACCTTGATGCCCAGCTTTTCGCACTCATCAAGCAGCTCGGGCAGCGTTTGCGATCCGACATGGGGAACCGCAACTTCATCCAATGACTTGGGGAAAACCCGGTCCGGCCCGAAGCTGACCTGGATGACGTTGAACCCCAGTTCCGCCGCCACCGGGATATATTTGGCCGTAAAGTCAAAGAAGCACGGGCCGCTCAGGAACATCTGCTGATCACCGGCGTAAAAGCCGCCATCGCGGATCGTGAACCGCTCCTTGGGACGCGGAATCGGCGCCTCCTTGGGAAAGGCGTTGGGATCCTTCGCCATCGCTTCCAGCTGCGCCTTGGCCTTCTCATACTCCTTCTTCAAATACTTGTGATTGATGTCGAGGATTTCGTAATCCTTCTGCGGAATCACCTCTCGCGACCAGAACTTCATCTGATCGATCACAACGATCAGGATCTTCTGCCGCGTGGTGTCCGCCCCCGCGGCGTCGGCTGCCTTGACCAGTTTCTCAAGCTCATCGCGCCAGGTCGTCAAGTCCCCCACCTCTTTGATGGTCTGCTCGGCGTTGACCATCCGGGTCAACGCGCCGCCATGCACCATCATCGACCGGACATTGTCCGGGCTGGTGGCGAACTGCGCCAGCTCCTTGCCGGCGGCGTCGTTCACGACCACCTTGATGACATACATCCCGTTGGGCAGCGTCTCATCGGCGCCCCACACCGCCTGGGCCTTGTGCTTGCCCTTGGTGAGGGGAAGCTCCACCGTCTTGGTGAACTCCTCGCCGGTGTCCACGTTGTGATACGTGACAACCGCCTTCCCCGGCTCCATGTCATTCAGCACCGTGTAATCGATCCCGATCGTCACCGCCGAGTTCTGCGTCGCCTGGCGCGGCGCGTGGACCTTCAATTCCACCTGCGGTTTGACCTCCGCTTTTACATCATCGCCCAGCGCAACGCCGGATAGTCCGGCCACGCTGTAGATGAATACCAGGGCGATCCACGCCACGATGGACTGACGGAGGGTGCGATTCTTTATGTAGTTCATGCACATCCTTATTGCTCAAGTTCCACATAGAACAGGTTGACGCCGGGATCGAGCCGGAAATCGCCGGGCTTGATCTCCTGCTGCGTGATCAGGTTCACAATCTTCTTGATCGGCCGAACGGTCTTGAGCTTGGTGTTGGCGACGTTCTCGTTCCACCACTTGGCGTCGCCATTCCACCAATTGGCGGGGACCAGGAGCAGCGCATAGCCATCCCCGACCTTTGTCGAGCGCCAGTCAAAGTCGGAGAACTTGCTCTGCGATGGATCGATGTCCAGCGCCACATCATCGGTCAGGCCCAATGACTGCTGAGCTTTGGCGATCACTTCACGAACAACCGTCAATTTGGAAAGCGGGTTGAGGTCATTCTCGGCCGCCTTTGGAATGTTGTCATCAACCATGATGACATGCCCCTTGCCGACCGGATAAATCTTCGAGCGATCCGTGAACGCCTCGCCGGTGTTCGGCTTGATGAGCTCGGATGCATCGCGCGGCCGGCCCAGTTCATCCACACCGAAACTGTCGCCAATGACAATCACCGTGCCGCCATCCTTGACCCACTTGAGCACACCTTCGTAGGTCGAGTTCAGCGGGAAGCCCGTCTTGCCGGCGATCAGGAGCTTGTACTTGTCCAGATCCCCGCCGGCGATTTTGTCTTCCGGAACATATCGAGGCTGAATGCCCAGCGAATACTGCGCAGGCGCCCAGTTACGGCGAATGCCGTTGACGAAGCCGCCACGACCGGGCAAGGGCTTGGGAAAGAGGGTGGCGATCCGGGTCGGCTTGTTGTTCAAGGCATAGACGTAGGGATCGAATAAACGCTGAACATCCAGCCCGCTGAGTGTGATGGCCGCCATGTTTTCAGCGCTCCCCACCGAGTTGCTGAAACGCGGGTTGGAGTGCCAGCACCACCAGTTGCCATCCGCCAGCCCATGCAGCGCCAGCAGCCATGTCGTGCGATACACGGTCGCCCAGTCCGACCATGGCAGGTGGATCTCCGTATCCACGACGGGCTTGTCAGGGAAGACCGAACGCCCGAAGTCCAGGAATGGGATGTCACGGTAACTTTGATTGCCATCATGGCCGTTGATCCCACCCAGGGCGATCAGCCGCTCCATGTCGAAGAAGTCCAGCGTAAACGCCATGAACTTCACATGCGTCGGCCGCGTGGGATCGGTCTCGTGCGCGGTCTTGTGCAACAGCCCGAAGAAATCGGCGAACAAATTCCCCTGGAACTGCTGGAAGTCATACCATCCGGCCGGGCTTGTCTTCCGATCGCGCTGAATTTGCACATCATCAAAGCTCTTGAAATCCGTACCCCACCGCTTGTTCACCTCCTCGATCGTCTTGAAATGCGGCTTGACGTACTGCTCGATGAAGTCCTTGCGGGTCAGTTCCGAGTAGTTGCTGTACATAGGCTCGTTCCAGAGCCAATACGTCCGAACCGCCGGAAACTGCTTGTAGAAATCAATTTCCTTGCGAATGTTGTCGGCCACGAGCTTGCGCACCAAGGGATGCTGAATAATCACCGGCAGAAAGTTGTTGCTGTCCACATTGGCGACTTCCGGATGCTCCTTCCTCAGCTCATTGAACTTCGACCCGCCGACGGAGGCATTGACCAGCACACCGTTGGCTTCAAACGCATCAAGATATTTCTTGATGTCCGCCTGGGCCTTTTCGTTCTCAATGGGCAGCTCCGGACCTGCGGCATTGAACCCCAGTTCCCAGGTGTAATGCTGATCACCTCGCATGTACCAGAAAAGGCACGGACCCCACAGAAACACCGGCCGATCACCATCGAAATAATACCCGTTCTTGATCGTCAGCTTGTCGGGCGCGAAACGAGGCGGCACCCGCAACTGCGCGGACGGATCCTTGAGGATCCTCTCCATGTACGCCTTGTAAATGGGGAACGTCTTTTCGAGGTATGCCGTGTTTTCCAGGACCCGCTTGGAATCCCCGCCGCGCAGATCCCCCTCGCACCGGGCGATGAACATCTTCTGCAACGACAAATAGGCCAGCGGATACGCCGTATCCAGACCCTTGGCCTTCACCTGGTCGTACAGGCCCTCCAACACAGCGACGTTCTTCTTCAACTGGTCAATCTTCGCCTGGATAAACGCCAGGGGCATGATTGTGATCGAATCATCCACGCTCGGCGTATGCACGGGAATCGTGATCTCTTTCCCGTCGGCCAGCGTCAGCTTCGCGGTGAACGAGCACTTCTCCTCCCCCACTTTTTCCGAGTGAATCGCCACCTTGGGTTGGCTGTAGCCGGGGGGCAGTTTGACCGGGGCGCTGTACAGGGGCTCGCCTGTTTTGGACGGCGTTGATTGAACCGTCAGCGTGCCGTCGATCTCGGCCTTGGTCGGATTATAAAACCCAAACCCAAAGTCGATATTTTGATTGACATAATGATAGTTGGGCAGTGCGGCCCAGCTTTGCACTCCGCTGGTTTGCGCGGGGTGTTCAAAATTGATCGTGGGGAAGTGGGCAGCGCTGTAAACGCCAACGATCCCCGGCGACCACGCCATGACACCACCGCTGTCGCCATCGCTGTCATGCAACGCCACGCCAAGCTTCAACGGCTTGTATGAGACTGGATCATACGGAATCAAAACACGCCACGGAATCGCCACTTCGAATGAAGTGATCTCACGGCCCCCTTCCGTACGGCTGACCATGCTGGAGACGATGCGCGGATGGTTGGACTGATCCTCGCGCTGGCTGATGAACTCCGCCCGCTCCTGCTCGGTTCCAAAGGCGTTTTTGATCGCCTCCACGGCCATGCGCTCGGGATTGTGTCGCCACACCGTCTTCACGACGCCGCCACTCCCGCGCGAAAACACCAGGTGCAGGTCATCCACGCCGTAGCGCTTCCCGACATCCCGCCATGTGGTGATCAGCGGGCTGTCGCTCGGCGCGATCGCAAGCTCCACATTGCCCGGCGGAGGCGCCTTGTCGTCATCCGCCTCCAGGGTGACATACAGAAAATCGGCGTCGCGCGCCAGCCAGAGTTTCGTTGACAGGTCCGTGGCGCCGGCGTATTTGCCTCGCGTCCATGTGACAAACTTGTCTCCCTCGAGCACGGCCGTCGGCGGAATTGATTTCCAGTCCGACAAGTCACCATCGATCTTCACCGGGCTGGTGCGCCAGGGAACGTTCGCCTCGACCTTCACCACCGGCACGAACGCAACGCCGTCCTGCGATTTGATCTCGACCGATCCGTTCAGCGCCTCGGCTGTTTTAGCCGCATCCACGATCGTAGGTTCCGCCGCCCACGTCGCCGACCCGATCGCCAGCGCCAATGCACACGCCGGCACCATCTTCGCAATGACGTTCATCGTGACTCCTTTCGCCGTCAGTCTCTATCGATCTTTGTTCACTTCTTCAGTTCAATGCGGAACAGATTCGGACCATTCTCCAGCTTGAAGCCATCAACCGGCACGTCCGTGTCGGTGAGCAAGTTGGTGATCTTCGCAATCGGACGAACCGTCTGAAGCTTCACGTCGAACGGCCCGTCCGTGCCGTACGGCAAAACCGCCAGCGTGTATCCGCCATCCTTAAGCGGCGCGCTCCGCCAGTCGAATCCATTCAGTTGATCCGACGCATTCTCCGCGCCATCCCTGGACACAATCCGAACATCGTCGTTCAAGCCCAGGTCCGTCATCGACTTGGCCATCACCAGACGATACACCGTCCGGCGCTTCAAATTCTCCGGCGTCGGGCTGCCGCGCAGCGCCTGTCCGCCGTCCACCACGATGTCCGCCTGGTTCTCGATCGCGTCGATGCAGATGACCTTCCCCTTGCCCAGCGGATAAATCCGCGCATCCGGGCCATACGCCTCACCGCCCTTGAGCTGGATGAGCTCACTGGCATCACGGGGATTGCCATACTCGTCATGTGCGAACCCGCCGCGCATCACGACCGCCGTCCCGCCGTTTTTCACATACGCCAGGACACCCTGGTAAGTGCTCTCCTTCGTGTAATCCGACTCGCTGGCCAGCAGCAGCTTGTGCTTGGACAACTCCCCCGTGGGAATCCGATCCTCCGCCACATAAAACGGACGCACGCCCAGCTCATACAGCGCCGGCGCCAACTCAAAGCGCATCCGCACCATCTTGACGTCGCTCCGCCGCTCCACCACGTCGGGGAACAAAATCGCCACGTTCGTCGGCTTCATGTTCAAGTCATACATGTACGGATCGAACAACCGCTGAATGTCCAGCCCGGACATCGTCAGCGCGTTCATCGAGATCGCATTCGCCAGCGAATCGCTGAACCGCTGATTCGAGTGCCAGCACCACCAGTTGCCGTCGGCCAAGCCATGCAGCGCCAGCCGCCACGCCGTCATCTCCACCGGTTTGCGGCCGCCGTAGTAAATATGCACTTCCGTGTCCACGAGCGGACGAGTGGGGAACAGCGACCGCATGTAATCCATGAACACGATGTCCCGGTCGCTGCTCGACCCGTCATGCCCGGCGATGTCGAAGGGCTGCTGATACTTCTCCATGTTCCCCGAGTGCAGCGACGCCGCCATGAACTTCACATGCGTCGGCTTGCTCGGATCGAGGTCCTTGGCCGTCTTGTTCAAGAAGGCCCAAAAATTGCCCAGCAGATCATCCCGGAACTGCTGGAAGTCATACCAGGGCGCGTAGTTGTTCGCGTCCGGCCACTGGATCAGTTGAATGTCATTGAACGATTTGTAATGGCTCTTCCAAACCTTGTTCAGCGCATCGACCGTCTTGTACTTCGGCTCAAGATAGTTCTTGATGAAATCCTGGCGCGTCGTCTCCGAATAGTTCAAATACCACGGCTCGTTCCACAGCCAGTACGAGCGGACATGCGGAAAGTGCTTCCAGAAGTCCTTCTTGATCATCTCCCGCGCGATCGGACTTTGCACGAGGAACGGCAGGAAGTTGTTCTGATCGACGTTCGCCACCTCCGGGTGTTCCTTCAGGAACCCCAGCCGCTTGGCGTCGGCGCCCGTCGCCATCACCGATGGCGCCAGGATCGTCGCATTCACCGAAATCCCCGCCTTGTACCACGCCTCCATCTGCGCCTTCACCTCCGGATTCGACGCATCCTGCGGAACCTCAGTGGTCACGGAATTGAATCCAAGGTCGATCACCTGCGGCTGATCCTGCCGCAAATACCAGAACACGCACGGCCCCCACAAAAAGACCGGCCGATCCCCGTCAAAGTAATACCCGTCCTTCATGACGAGCTTCGCCGGATCAAAGCGCGGCGGCATCTTCAACTGCTTGCTCGGATCCTTCAGGATCGTCTGCATGTAATCGGTCGCCTTTGTATAGAGCGATTCCAGAAAGTCCGTGTTCATCGTCACGCGGACCGAATCACCCGCTTTCAGATCCAGCTCGCTTCGCGGAATGAACATCTTCTCCAGCGTCAAATACGCCAGCGGATACGTCGTATCCAGACCCTTCGCCTTCACCTGGGCATAGAGCGCGTCCAGCGCCTGCGTGTTCTTCTTCAACGTGGCGATCTTCGCCTCATACTCGGCCACCTTGTGCACCGCGATCTTGCTGTCGGCGCTGGGGGCATGAACGACCACCTCCACCGGCTTTTGCCCCGCCACCGTCAACCGCCCCTGCAACGCATCGCGCCCGGCGTCCAATTTCTCTGAGTTGATCACCAGCTTCGTGGCGCTGTACCCCGCCGGCAGCTTCACCTTCGAGGTCACAACGACTTTCCCATTGCTCAGCAGTTCCGCCTCCCCCTCGGTCGCCGCGCCATGGTTGTAGAACGAAAACTCGGCCGACACGTTCTGATTGATATAGTTGAACGCCGGAACCTGCGCCCAGGTCTCCACCCCGCTCCGCCCCGGCGCCGGCGCGAACGTCAGATTCACCCAGTGACCGGCATCATATGTCCCCACGATCCCCGGCAGCCACGCCACCGCGCCGTTGCGGGCATCGGCGCCTTCCCCATCCTTGTCCTGCACCGAAATGTTGAACTTGAGAGGCTGATAGCTGACCGGCGAATATGGCATCAGCGTCGCCCAGGGATATGCCGCCTCAAAATACGTCACCGACTTGCCCCCCTCCACCTGCCGCGACATTCTGCTGATGATCTTGCCCCGACCCACCGTGCTCGCCTGCCCCTGCTCCAACAGTGCCAAGCGCTCCGACTCGCTGCCGAAGGAATTCTGCGCCACGTCGGTGTCCATCCGCGTCTGGATGTGCGACCAGTACAGCCCGATCTTCCCATCCTTGCCCAGGACGAAAATGTTGTCCACGTCATCCGCGCCCGCCCGCGCGCCCACATCACGCCACCCGTGAATCGGCTTGGTCTTCCCATCGGCAAAGCCAATGTTGATCCGCTCCGGCGACGGAAGCTGATCGTCCTCGATCTTCACCGCCACATACAGATAATGATCATCCCGGCAGAGCCACACCGACGCCGACAGATCCGCTGCCCCCTTGTAGTCTCCCTTGAACCACGTCGTGTAATCCTTACCCGCCAGCACGACCGCCGGCGCGCCCAACTTCGACCAGTCCGACAGGTTCCCGTCGATCTGCATCGTTCCCGGAGTCCAAGGCACCTTCGACTCGACATCCTTCACCGGAACATACTGCACCGCTTCCTGCGACTTGATCGAAATCGCTCCATCCAGCGCCTCTGCCGCCGTCAGACCTTCGCCGTAACTAATTGAAGGTGATGCCATCCCGATTGCTCCCATAATGGCCGCCCCCAGCAACCATTTGCCCATCCCATGTCCCGCGGCTCTCTGATCAACCGGCCTCATCGTCGCATGCTTCATGATCTTCCTTGTAAATCCTCTTGCGGCTTCATCCGGACACATGTATGCAAAATTGCCCGACACCCTGTCGTCCAACAATACATCTCCGTTCCCAATCCGTTGAATCTTTTTCCCCACCCCCCCTCGATCACGCGCGGCCTGGCCGCAACGCCCGCCCCCATCCCTCAAAATCCCGCCCACGATCCGCTCACCGGACGATCCGGCTCAACCACGCTTTGCCCCGCTTTGCGGTAATGCGCCAACTCATCCTTGGATTCCCCATCTTTCCCCTCACGCTGCTCATCCTCCCACCGATCAAATGCCGCCAGGCCCTCAAGCTTCCCGCGCTCAAGGTGTACCCGCATCCACTTCTGCGCCGCCGCCGCATCCTGATCCTGCAACGCCTTCAAAATCGCCTGATGCTCCCGAT
>CAYTAP010000087.1:0-824 GCA_964435775.1 uncultured Tepidisphaeraceae bacterium | reverse complement strand
ATATGTCTTGGCCAGGATGTGCTCGATCCCCTCTGTCGGCATCAGCCGACGCCGACCACAGATTTGCGTCAGCAAGCGAAGGTCCGACGCCACCTTGATCGTCTGCGGCCGCTCCGACGCCTCCAGGATCAGCGTATGAAACTGCACGTCCAGCCCCATCTGACGCTCGCCCATCTTCCCCTCCAAAATACTCGCGCCCGATTCCCGAAACTCCTCGGCCACCTCGCGCAAACTCGAACAGATGATGTCCAATTCCATCAACTGCGCTTCCGAGCGCTTCATCGCCGCATGACCGGCCGCATAGCTTTCGAGCATCACGCGCAGGTCATACAACTCCGACAACTCCTCCCGCTCAAACTTGCGAACGAACACGCCGTAATGCGGCAACTGGCGCGCCAGCCCCTCGCTGGCCAACCGGCTCAGCGCCTCGCGGACCGGCGTTCGGCTGATCCCGATCTCCATCGCCAGCGCCTCTTCCGACAGCCGCGCTCCGGCCGCCAACCCGCCATGCAAAATCTTGGCACGGATATGCTGATACGCGCGGTCTTTGAAGCTGACTGACATTGAATCCTTTTCGCTTGTGCGTTCCGTCATACGCCTGCTCCCATCTGGAAACCGCCGTGAAGACCGCCGCGCAGGCCTCTGTGGAGGCTGCGCTTCCTGCTTTTCCAATCCCGTTTCGCCAGTGCCCGCATCTCCTGATATCATCCTACCGCCCTGCCACGTCCACACCGTGACTCATCTTACCAACTCTCCCCCCCCGCAGCACCACCGCCCCTCCCTCCCCACACCCCTCCTAGCAACAACGGCCCGCGCGGCATAGG
>CAYTAP010000086.1:0-18001 GCA_964435775.1 uncultured Tepidisphaeraceae bacterium | reverse complement strand
CATCAAGCTGCTGATCATTCGGGATCCGGTCGGCAAACAGGACGACGACTACGCCTTTTGCACCGATCCGGAGACATCCGACGAGGAGATCGTCGAGCGTTTCGCCGCCCGCTGGCCGATCGAGGAATGCATCCGCGACGGCAAGCAGCACGGCGGGTTCGAGCAGGTGCAGGGATGGTGTCCGCGAACCGTCGAGCGCCAAGCGCCGATGGCGTTGATCGTGCAAACGCTGGTCAAGGCGTGGTATTTGTGGTGGGGCGCCGAGTCGGCCGAGGCCGATCGCCAGAATCATCCGGCCTGCGGCTGGATGCATCCCAAGGATCATCCATCGTATCTCGATATGCTGGCGACACTTCGAAGCGCCTTGTGGACGCATCGATTAAAATGCAACTCGACCTTGAAAGGCCAAGTATGGAAATTACTTCAACCCCTGCGTTTCACACTCAGTGAAGCGGCGTGAAATGGCTAAACTATACACTCCCATTGTAAAGAATCAATCGCGGTTTCCCATGTGTCGGGTGCCATCAGTCATGGTGGCACGTGACTGATACCCGTTCATCCGCAGGCATCAGTCAGTCTGCACTGACTGAAGCCGTGCGTCCACCACAATGTGAAAAAGAAGAACGCTTCGCTCTTGCTGAATCGGTCGGTATGCCCACCGATGTCCGCCGCGTACGGCGAACCACGGTCAAGATGACCGTGCTACGGTAAAGCGGCGCTCAAGCGCAGCGCGCAAAGTAAGCCGTTGCGCCACATCAGCACAAACCGCTTACTTCGTGCGCGGCGCCTTAAGCCTGGCACATCCTTATGCAGTAGGCGCTACGCCCGCATCGTTTTCAGCGCGACGGTCCACTTGAGCAGTTCGTCGAGCATTTGCGTCGCGGTTTTCTGGTGGAATTCCTTGGCCTCGAAGGTTTTGCCATCCTTGAGGTGTTCGTTGACGAAAGGAATGGCGACGCCTTCCATCATGGGGACCAGTTTCAGCGTGGTGACGACTTGCTTGAGCATTTGCACGCTGCGCAGGCCGCCGGAGATGCCGCCGTAGCTGACGAAGCCGACGGGCTTGTAGTTCCATTCGCGGTAGACGTAGTTGAGGGCGTTGATCAAGGCCGGCGGCGGGCCGTAGTTGTATTCGGGGGTGACGATGGCGTAGGCGTCGGCCGCGTTGACCGTCGCGCTCCAGTCCTTGGTGTGCTGATGCTCGTACTTCTGCATGGCCGGGTGAAGCGGCTCATCGAGGATCGGGAGATTGACGCGGGCGAGGTCGATAAAGCGAACCTCATACTTACCGTGCGCCTGGGCGAATTGGTTGAACCAATTGGCCACCGGCAGCCCGACCCGCCCGGGGCGGGTGCTGGCGACGATGACATCGAGAACGGGTTTGGTGGATGGTGTAGTCATGATGGCAGTGTAACAGGGATCACGGGAGCGGTCAGCGCGAAGGAATTTTCGATTTTTGATGGATGATTTTGGATTGGGGAGATTGTCTGCAAAAGCGGGTGGCGTTCCTCATGCGCTCATCTGATTCACCACGGAGGACACGGAGTACACGGAGAAATCAAGAGGTCCAAATGGATGCTTCTCCGTGCTCTCTCTTCGAGCCTGAGCCTCAGAGCCGAAGGCCGTGTCCTCCGTGGTGACAATCCGTCTGCACTCCCCCCAATCAAAAATCGCAAATCAAAAATCGAAAATCCATCCGCCGCCGCGGCCATATACCCGTGAGCGCGCTCCACGGTTATACTTCGCCGCGGGGCGTGGCGGGGCAACGCGGGACTTGATTCATGAGTGGCGAAAGCTTGCCGAAACATAAGAAGAACGCCGACTTCTGGCGGGCGTGCCGATTTTTGTATCCGCACCGCGGGATCGTGATCATTTCGGTCATTTGCGCCTTTTTCGTGGGTGCCGCGTTCACGAGCGGCCTGAGCACGATGCTCCCGATGCTGCGGGTGCTCATCAATGGCGATACGGTGGCAGGGTGGGTCAATCGGCAGGTGGTGGAATATCGCCTGGGGGCCAAGCTGTTTGAGGAACCGACGCGGGTGCAGGTCGCGGGGGTGAAGGCGAACACGCCGGCTGGGGAGGCGGGGCTCACCGATGGGGACATCATCATCGGCGTTGGAGCCGCAGGTGGTGGGGGGGCTGGAGACGCGAAGGAAAGGGCGAACGCCGAACAGTCAACATCGAACAGTCAATATCCAACGTCCAATCTTGAGCAAGCCGCCGAGGATGCCGAGAAGGCGAAAGTGGCGGCGGCGGCACGGTTGCTGGCCGAGATGTCGTCGCCGGAGGCGTCGATCCTCACCGTGCGCCGCGAAGTGGGGGCACCGGTCGCCATCACACTCAAACCGGTGCCCTGGTACTGGATTCAAGCCCGCCAAATCGCCTCACACCTCCCGACGCACCCCGTCGCGGCGATTGGCGTCATCTTCGCGGTCATCGCGATTTTGGCAGTCATCGGCAACTTTTTTCGCTTTTTTCAGGAATATCTGTCTGACAAGGCCGCCATTCTGTCTGTCAATGACATTCGACGAAAGCTGTACGACCATGTGCTGCATATCCCGCTTAATTACTTCGGACAGCGCGGGTCGAGCGATGTGACCAGCCGGCTTGTGCAGGATTCGCAGGGGCTGGAGAACGGGTTTAAGACGGTCCTCGGGCAGGCGATCCAGGAACCGATCCGCGCCGCGATGGCGTTCGGACTGGCGATGGCGGCCAGTTGGCGTCTGACACTCTTCATCGTCATCTTCGCGCCGATCATGGTGACGATCATCCGCAAGTTCGGCAAAAAGATGCGCCGCGCCAATCGCAAAGCGCTGCAACGAAGCAGCGCGATGCTGGGGCAGATCGAAGGGACGCTGATCGGCATCCGCGTGGTCAAGGGCGCCAATGCCGAGCGGCACGAGCGAAGGCGGTACACGGGAATCATGGATCAACTGGTCAGCCAGCAGCTTCGCATGAGCCGAATCGACGCCTGGAGCACGCCCACGATGGAGACGCTGACGCTCCTGGTGGTGGGGGCGGTGCTCCTGTTCGCATCGTACCTCGTGCTCATCTCGCATACGCTGACGGTCGAGCGGTTTTTCCTGGTCATGGCGTGTCTGATGGGGATCGGAGAGTCGCTTCGTCGGCTGGGGAAGGTGAACAATGTGTTGAGCAAGGCGAGCGCGGCGGCGGCGCGAATTTTTGAACTGCTCGACCTGCCGGCCGAGAGACCGAAGGAGTTGGGGGAAAGAGTCGGCAGTCGGCGGTCGGCAGTCGGCGATGGAGAACAAGATGTAGGATCCACACCCTGCGCGGGTTTGAATGAAGGGGACGTAGCTCTTCATAAGCATGTAGGGTCCGCACCCCGTGCGGACCAATCGGCGCCGGCACCCGTGGCGGCACGACATCATCGCAAACTCCCCCCCCTGGCGCGGGAAATTCGCTTTGAAGGCGTCTCGTACACCTATCCCGATGCGCCAAGCGTGGCGGTGGACGATGTCTCGCTCACCATCGTCAAGGGGCAATCCGTCGCCATCGTCGGGCGCAACGGATCGGGCAAGACGACGCTCATGGCGCTGTTGCCCCGATTTTACGATCCGCAGCGCGGCCGCATTTGCATCGACGGCGTGGACATTCGAACCGCGACGCTCAAGAGCCTGCGGGAGCAGATCGCCATCGTCACGCAGGATTCTGTCATCTTCCCCGGTACCATCGCCGACAACATCGCCTACGGCCGACCGAACCCGGATCGAGAGCGGATCATCACGGCCGCCAAGCGCGCATTCGCGCACGAGTTCATCATGGAAAAGGCCGAAGGGTATGACACCCTCCTCGGCGAAATGGGCGGCCAACTCTCCGGCGGACAAAAGCAGCGGCTCTGCATCGCGCGAGCCATTTATCGCGACAGCCCGATCCTGATTCTTGACGAGGCGACCAGCCAGGTGGACGCCGAGAGCGAACACCTCATCCAACAGGCGGTGGAAAGCCTGATGCGGGAACGAACGACGTTCATCATCGCCCACCGCTTCAGCACGATCCTGTCGGCCGACTCCATCGTCGTCATGGATCGCGGAAAGATCGTCGCGCAAGGCCAGCACGCGGACTTGCTGCAAACGTGCGAGACGTATCAGCAACTCTACGAGCGGCAGCTCATCGCGGCGCCGGTGTAAGGTGATGCGGAGCCCTATCAGATGGCCCGCCGTGACATTGCCTGGTTCCGTTGGAGGGCGTCGCTCCCGCGACGCCGTTGATGGATGAACGCGGCGGCGGAGGACCGCCGCCCTCCACGCGATATGATACGCATCAGAGGTGAGTCTCGCGTCAGCATGAATCCTACCCCCTCTCCCGCGTACTCGCGGGGGAGGGCTGGGGAGGGGGTCTTGTCCGCGGATGTCATTCGGCGTGGGAATCAAGCCGGATTTGATAAGATTTCGTTCACGACCGTGAAGCGATCGCCTCGGAGATCGGCCGCACGATGCGGGGCAGGACGTAGCTGTTGCACAGGGCGTCGGCCCGGTCGGCCATTTGCGAGAAGAGGTCTTCCATCGCCACCTTCGGGCGATCCCCCCAATATCGGCGGACGATGAAGTAGATGCTGATCACATCCTCGGAATAGTCGCCGGTGCGGACCTGGTAGCTGTTGGTTCGGGTGATGACATCCAGCCGCGCCTGCAGGCGGCAATCCTCACTCAGCGCCATTGTCACGGTCGGTTGGAAATCAACGGCGCGAGCGCCCGGCTCATCACTTAAAAAATTGAGCGGCGAATCGGCGAACAGGCTGTCGGCCACGATCTCATCGTGGTTGCCGCTGAAGGATAGATCAAAGCCGAAAAGGATGTCGAGGTAGTCGATTTCAACCGGACTGATGCCGAGGTTGTGGGGGGCTTGCTGTAGGACGAACTGGTGAATCTTGAGGGCTTCCTCGATGGATTCGGGGTTGACGTGGCCGCTGGAAAGCCGCTTGGGTTCGAGGGTCAGCCAGCGATAACTTTGCCCGCCGCGATCCTCCTCAAGGTTGAACTCTCCGGTTTCGCTCTTTCGGAAGCGGGTCATGCCGGGATAGGCGCGCTGGGCGCGTTCGAAAAAGTGAAGGATCGTGTCGCGGTTGTGGGGGAGAGCCAACTGCGAGCCAAGCCGCATGTTGACGTAGAAATCTTCGCAAAACGACGCATATGGATTGGTCATGCCGACTCCCGAGAGGTCCGATGGGGGGACCAGGCCCGAAGATTTATCGGTCGAAAGGGGGGATTGCATTCAGCAGAAATTACCAGTGGGGCGTGGACGCCGTGTGACGGCGTTGGTGGCGACGAGGCACGGCAAGACAAAGGCGGCGGTCCGGTTGGACCGCCGCCTGATGCCTTTTGGTGCGCAAGGCGTGCTTGGCGATGAAAAACTCAGCTTGGGCTGAAGGCCACATCGATGGGACCGTTTAGCGCTCCCGAAGCGCCCAGCGCCACACCGGCGCCGCTGGTGTCGAACTTCCAGATGTTGTTGCCGAGGTAATCGGCGACATACAGGTTGCCGGCGCGATCGAAGGCCATGCCGGTCGGGTCCTGCGGAGTTCCGCTGACGTCGAATCGCGCGCCGGCGCCGCTGGAATCGAACTTCATGATGGCGTGGCTGGTCGTATTCGAGACATACAGATTGCCCGCCTTGTCAAACGCCAGGCCGAACGGGCCGTTCAGCGTTCCGCTGACATCAAATCGTGTGCCGTGTCCGGTGGAATCGAACTTGCCGATGCTGTTCATGCCGTAGTTGGACACATACAGATTGCCGTCGCTGTCAAAGGCCACGTCATTGGGATGGTAGACCGTATCGACGTTGAATTGGGTGCCAACACCGCTGGAATCGAACTTCATGATGTTGTCGGCGCCCTGGTTGGCGACATAGAGATTGCCGGCTTCGTCGAACGCCATCCCTTCGGGGTAGCTGAGCGTCCCGCTGACGTCGAATTGGGTGGCGACGCCGCTGGCATCGAACCTGTAAATATGGTTGGTGAGGGCGCTGCTCACATACAAGTTGCCGGCCTCATCGAAGGCCATGCCGAACGGACCGTCCAGGCTGCCTCCGCTGGCGAAGGTAGTGCCCGCATACTGTGCGTTGAAGCTCTTGATGAGGTCCTCGCTGTAATACGCCGCATAGAGCGTGTGCCATTCGACCGATGGCATGGTGATGCGGTCGCCGGTGGTGCTGCCGCCGGGCGCCATGAAGCTGGCGAGGGTGGCCGGGGCGTATCCGTCATTGCCTTTGAAGATCTTCACGTTGGCACCGACATTTGGACCGGGAATGACGACGATGTCGGCCTGTCCGGCGCCCGAGGCATCGCCGGCTGCGACGCGCGTGCCGCCGAGGAAGGCCGGGTCGTACGCCCAGAAGCTGGCGAGGGTGGCGCCGTCGGCGGCGTTGAAAACGCGGACGTTGGGTCCGACGCCGATGCCCGGCGCGGTGATGATGTCCCCAAGCCCGTCATTGTTGTAGTCGCCGACCGCGACGGTCGAGCCGCCTAGATAGGCCGGGTCATACGCGTCGAAGGAGCTGGTCATTGTTTGGGTCGCGCCATCGAACACCTTGACGGTGGGCGACATGCCCGCCGCCGGGGCGACGACAATGTCGGCGTAACCATCGGCGTTGACATCCCCCGCCGCGACGTTCACGCCGCCTTGAAACGCCTCGGAGAAGTAAAGCGGGTCGGACGGGTCGGTCACCGCGCCAGGGTACACCAAGGTGCTCATCAACACCGAGCCATCGACACCGCTGAACGCCTGTACATGCGGCGGTCCATTAGCGCCGACCGCGACGATGATATCGGCGTGGCCGTCTCCGTTGACGTCGCCGGAGGCGATGTTGAGCATCCCTTGGAACGCCAGCCTGTAATAATCCGAAGTTGGATTGGCGCGGTCGGCCGTCACGTCGCTGGACGGTCCGGGGAAGGCCAGGAAGCTGCCAAGGGGATCGGCAAGTGGTTGGCCGTCGTAGCCGCTGAAGACGCGGATGTTGGAGGAACCGCCCTTTTGCGCCGCGACGATTACATCCGGCGTCCCATCGCCGTCGATATCCCCCGATGCGACGTCAATGCCGCCGGTGAATGTTTCGAAGGGGTAGTAATCCTGGAGCACGTCCTGCTTCGTATCCAGCACCTGCACATGTGCGTTTTCCTCCGGACCGCTGCCAATGACGAGCGACTGGCTGGTCATGGGGGCGTTGATGACGGGGTCGGGTACGAGCCCGCCCGAAAGCAGCACGCGGCTTTCAAGCGCCTGAAAATCAAATGACGCCACATGGCCGGATTGACCTACCCTACCCATGCGCCCTTTGCGATGGGACCGATGAAATGAACCAAACGACATGTGAAGCTCCTTCTTCCAAAGAAATGACATCCATCGCTTGCGCATCCGTGCGGCGGCGGATGGATCAACCGCGATATCGGAACTATTACGCATAGGGAGTGTGGGCAAGTCAAGGGCGATGGAGACAAAATTGCAGAAGGATAAGGGGACATCACCAATCCTGTTCGGCACACCGATTGCATCTACTACACACTTCACAGAATGATAAGGGGACATCACTCTTTTTTAATGGCCGCCGTCCGTAATGATCGACTGCGACGATGCCGCATAGCGCACGGGCCGTCGAAGCCGGCCTGCTCTATCATGTGTTGATTCGGCGCAACTGGCGGATGTGGGCAATCGGGTGCCATGGAACGGACGTAGCTTGTCATAAGCCAGTGGAGTGAAGAGCTCCGTCCCTTTCATGCACAGGCTGGCAACTTCGGTTCACATCGCACATGCGCATCATCCATGCGAATCCGTCGGCAGGCCCACGCTTTGCGCGATGACCGCGAGGCGGTCGTAGGTGTCATCCTTGAGGTATGGACGCTCGTCCCGGCGGGCGCTGAGGGCGGCGCGGTCGCCCCAGGCGTGGGTGTGGGTGACGTTGAAACCGGCGCTGGCGACGGCATCGGTCAGGGCGGTGAGATTCGGGCCGAACCAGTTGCTCGGATCGTCGCCCAGCTCCCTGGCGGGGTAAAATTGCCACAGGGAGGCTTGCTTCAAGAGCGGGTTCACCGCTTCAAGCGTTGTCGGCCGATGGTCGGCACCGAGTTGGAAGTGCTGATCGATGACGAACGATTCGACGAACAGCCATTCGCGGCAGACGTCATAAATCTTGTCCAACGCCAGGAGTGGATAGCGGAGGTGATAGAGCACGCCAAAGCAGAGCACGACATCAAACTGCCCGAGCTCGGCGGGGTCCATGTCATAGACCGAGCCGTAGCGGTATTCCATGTTGTCATAACCCAGCGCCTTTTTAATGCGGTCAAATCCTGCGAAGTCCGGGTTGTCCGGGCCGAGGCCGACGACCCGCTCGGCTCCGCGCCGGACGCATTCAGCACTGAAACATCCATTCCATGCGCCGATGTCCAGGACGGTTTTGCCGCTCAGGTCCCGCGGCACATCCGCGTAGCGCATCAAGTCTTGCACGGGATTGTGTCCGGGCGTGAAAACACCCTCGAACAGTTCCCATTTCTGATGCCAGCAGACATCGGCGAACAACTCTTCGAGGTCGAGGTCAACGGGTTTGATCGGCGGCGGTAGAGGGGGCATTTCGGCAAGATAAAGGCAAATGAGCGCTGGCGACAGTCGATTGGAGGGGATATCAAAGGAGAACGTCCCGATCGACTTGCGGTTGCACCGGATCTCAGAGGTGGCGGGCAGGTGGCTTTCGTTGACGCCCAAAAGCTGCCCTCATACAGTCGCCCGTTGCCATGTCCAACCCCGTGTACGCAATCATCGGCGACGATTCGTTTTTGCAGGCGCAGGCGTTGTCGCGTCTGCTCGCGCAATTGCCGGCGGATGTGCAGCGGGTGGATGTGGATGGGGAGAAGGCCGAACTGGCCGAGGTGCTCGACGGGCTCCGCGAGTTTTCGATGTTTGGCAGCGGCAAGGCGGTGGTGGTGCGGAACGGGGATGCGTTTGTCACGCGATTTCGGGAGGCGATGGAGAAGTATGTGGCCGCGCCGTCGAACAGCGCGACGCTGTTACTTCGCCTGAACGCTCTGCCGGCCAATCAGCGGATTTACAAGCTGATTGACAAGATCGGGGGGATTGAAAAGTGTGCGGCGCCGAAGGATCTGCCGCGATGGATCATCGAGCAGGGAAAGAAAGCGCACGGAGTGATGGTCGCGCCGGATGCGGCCAGGCTGCTGGCGGAGCTCGTCGGCGGAGACATGGGTCGGCTGGACAATGAGCTGGCGAAGCTGGCGCTGGTGAGCGAGACGAACAAGATCGATGCGCGGATGGTGGGAGGCTCGGTTGCCTTTCAGCGAGACCAGGAGATGTGGCACATGACCAACGAGGTCGCCGCAGGAAAACCGGACGAGGCGCTGAAACGGTGGCGTCAGCTTGTACGGATGGATTCATCAAGCGAATATCGCGCGGTGACGTGGCTGACGATGTGGCTGGAGAAGGTGAACAAGGCGATTGCAATGAGGAAAGAGGGGCAAAACGCGGGGGCCATCGCACAGGAGCTGAAGATCTGGCCGAGGGAAACGGTGGATCCGTTTTTTCGGACGGCGGCGGCATTGGGGGAGGATGGCGCGGCGAAGGCGCTGGATCTGTTGGCGGAGGTGGATTACCACATCAAAACCGGCGTCGGGCAGGCCGCGACGAATGTGGAGGATTTTTTGATGGGGGTGGCGCTTTTGTGCAAAAGGTGACGGGGACGCGGTTCAGTGGAAGTGGGGGTGCGGAAGCTGTTGTTGTGCTTGGCGTGGCGCGTCGGAGTGGAGGCTTATTGAAAGTTGTGGCATTCCATCCAATAATCTAATCAGGAGAGCCATGAGAAAAATAGATGTCGATGAAGCCCGTGACTCCTTGGATGCGTTGGTGACGGCCGCCGCACGGGGTGAGGATGTGGTGATCGAACGCCGCGATGGATTGTCGGCGCGGTTGACCTCGTGGCTTGCCGGCGCAGGGTCACCTCAGAAGATATCCCTCCGCGACATTCAACCGATTTCCGTAGGCGCGGTGCTCAGGCCCTTTGAGGGACAGGATGATCTTCTTGACGAGATGATTCATTCATGATCGGCGCGGACACCACATTCCTGGTTCAGTTGGAAATTATCGAAGCACCGCGGCATATGGCCGCCCATGCTTTGCTGGAGCATGAAGTTCTGGACCAGAACATCAAACTGGCTTTGGCTCCGCAAGTACTGGCCGAGTTTGTGCATGTCGTCACCGATCCCCGTCGCTTTCAGCGCCCGCTAACGATGGAGCAGGCGTTGGAGAAGATTCAATTCTGGTGGAATGCGGCCGAGGTGGAGCGTGTTTTTCCAACGTCGGCATCGACGGCTTTGTTCCTTCAATGGATGACACTCCACCAGCTTGGGCGCAAGCGTTTGCTGGACACGCAACTTGGCGCCACTTATTGGTCGAGTGGAATACATCGCATCATTACGTCGAATATTACTGACTTTCAGACTTTGGGGCTTCAAACGTTCGCGCCTTGATGCCCCATCAGTCATCACTTGCACCGTCGAAGATGGTGATGAACATCACTCGAGGGAAAACGTTCATTGAATACCATGAAAAAGACACGTTCAACTCACAGTCGCGTTTCTTCTGGAAATACCCGCGTGGACGGGCAGCACGGCTCCGGCCCGCTGCCCAAAAGCACGGGGCGCGTGGTGAAGGTCGGGCTGACGCAAATGGCGTGTTCGGATGATGCGAAGGCGAATCTGTCGCGGCAGGTGAAACTGATCGAGCAGGCCGCCAAACAGGGGGCGCGGATCATCTGCACGCAGGAGCTGTTTCGCTCGCTCTATTTTTGCCAGGTGGAGGATCATCGGTTTTTCAAACAGGCCGAGACAATCCCCGGACCCAGCACGGATGCGTTCACGAAGATTGCGAAGAAGCACAAGGTGGTGATCGTCGCGTCGCTGTTCGAGAAACGGGCGAGCGGGCTGTATCACAACACCGCTGTCATCATCGACGCCGATGGATCGATATTGGGGATTTATCGGAAGATGCACATTCCTGACGATCCGCTCTTTTACGAAAAGTTTTATTTTACGCCGGGCGACACCGGGTTTCGCTCGTGGGAGACCGCGTACGCGAAAATCGGGGTGCTGATCTGCTGGGACCAGTGGTTTCCCGAAGCGGCGAGGCTGACGGCGCTGCAAGGCGCGGAGATTTTATTTTATCCCACGGCCATCGGCTGGCATCCATCGGAGAAGGAGGAATACGGCAAGGCGCAGCATGAAAGCTGGGAATTGATCCAGCGGTCGCACGCGGTGGCCAACGGTTGTTATGTGTGCGCGCCCAATCGGATTGGGCTGGAGAAGATCATTGGGGCGGATGGTCGGCCGGTGAACGAGGATGGGATTGAGTTCTGGGGGCAGTCGTTCGTGACGTCGCCGAACGGGCAGGTGATCGAGCGGGCGTCGCGCGATCGTGAGCAAACGCTCATCGTTCCGTGCGATCTGGAGGCGGTGGAGTTCAGCCGGACGCATTGGCCGTTCTTGCGGGATCGGCGGATTGATGCGTATGGAAATCTGACGAAGCGGTTCGTGGAGAAACCGGAATTGAGGTAGAATACAATAGACGGAGGATGGCCGTGCCGCGTCGTTCCCGGTTCGAGATCATTCGAGGAGGCATTCAATGACAAAAGCCCTGACTGTTCATGTGGATGAAGGTCTTTTGGAGCATGCCGAGCGGACTGCAACCCAAGAGCGAAAGCCATTATCGCAATGGGTGACTGACTTGATTGCCCGCGAGGTGGACAAGCGTCCGGACTTTGAAGAGGCGCGGCGGCGTGCATTGCAACGACTTGACCAGGGATTCGCGCTTGGCGGAACGCCATTGACGCGGGAAGAAGCTCATGAGCGGAAGCCGCGATGAGCATTTTTGTTGACACCAACATCCTCATGTATGCACATGACACCCAAGCGGGCGAGCGTCACCGGATCGCCAGTGAAAAAGTATCGCAATTATGGGCCAGGAATGCTGCGCCGAGCCTGAGTATCCAAGTTCTACAAGAGTTGTATGTGAACCTCGTCAAAGGAAAGATGCCCCATGACGAGGCGCGTCGTACCGTTGAAGACTACATGGCGTGGAATGTGGTCATCAATGATGCCGCTTTGCTGGTTAAGGCAATGAATTGCAAGCAGCGCTGGCGGATTTCCCTGTGGGATGCCTTAATCGTGGAAGCGGCACGCCGCGCCGGCGCCACTGAACTCTGGACTGAAGACCTCAACACCGGCCAGGACTTTGATGGCGTTCTGGTGGTCAATCCACTGGTCTAAGTGAGGGTAATCGCATAAACGCAATCAAACCTACGATTGTGAACCAAACCCCCGCCTCCCTCGGTTACCGCTTCGCCGCCGAGTGGGAGCCGCACGCCGGGACGTGGTTTTCCTGGCCTCGGCCGGAGGGGATTTCGTTTCCGGATAAATACCACACGATCCCCGCGAATCTCGCGGCGATCTTTCGGGAGATCGCGCCGCGGGAGACCGTGCATATCAACGTCCCCAACGACAATTACGAGCGGATCGTCCGGGAGCAGCTTAAGGCGGCCGGTTGTCCGTTGCGAAACATCGTGTTCCATTACATCAAAACCAACGAATCCTGGTGCCGCGATCATGGCCCGGCGTTTGTCGTCAAAAACAAGCGCGGCGGCGGCCGCACGATGGCGATCGTCGATTGGGGCTTCAACGCCTGGGGCGGAAAATATCCCCCCTACGATGACGACGACGCCGTCCCCACGCGGGTGGCCGAGGAATTGAAGCTGCCCATCTTCTATCCCGGCATTGTCATGGAAGGGGGCGCGGTCGATTTCAACGGTGCGGGCACGGTGCTGACCACTGAGCAATGCCTGCTCAACAAAAATCGCAATCCCAGCTTGTCGAAAAGGAAGATCGAGCAATACCTGAAGGATTATTACGGCCAAACCCACGTCTGCTGGCTTGGCGACGGCATCGCCGGCGACGACACGGACGGGCACATCGACGATCTGGCCCGGTTCATCAACCCCACGACGATCGTGACGGCCGTCGAGGAAGACCCGCGCGATGAAAATTACAAGGTGCTTCAGGAGAACCTCAAGCGCCTCAAAAAGCTGAAGGATCAGTCCGGTCGGCCATTCGAGATCGTCACGATCCCCATGCCCGGCGTGGTCGAGCATGACAACCAGCGCCTCCCTGCGACCTATGTGAACTTTTACTTTGTGAATGGGGCCTTGCTGGTTCCCACCTATCGCCACCGGAAAAACGACCGCCAGGCACTGAAAACGCTCCAAAAGCATCTTCCCAAGCACAAAGTCATTGGCATCGACTGCGTGGAATTGATCTGGGGGCTTGGGGCGATACACTGCCTCAGCCAGCAGATGCCGCGCGTGCGGCCATAATGTCGCGTGGCGGGGAGGCTGAATGCGCGGGGGAGGCGGTGCGTGCGGCTCTTGGTGGGGGTGAGGTGGGGTGGGGATTGGCGCAAGCTGCGACAATTGGCCGCAAACGGCGCTCTCGCAGTTGGCTTTCGGGTTGGTTATAATCGGACACACAGGTTGACAATGCCTCGTTTTTTCGAGGCGTTGCCATGTGGAGAGGGAAACGCCCGACCTGCGCTTCGGCGGGCAAATTGATGTGTGAAGCGCGAGTGGGAGAGAATTTTTCGTGAGCGAGGTGATTTGATGAGAGCGATGGTGTTGTGTCTGGCGGCGACGGTGGGCATCGGATCGGCGGCGGCGTCGGCGGCGATTTCTGATCCGGGGTTGACGGGAACGGTGCGGACGGATCAATGGGATTTTACAGATGTTTCCAATACGCTTCCGTCGGGAACGCCTGCCGGCACGCCACTGCCTTATGGCAAGGGCAATGATCCTTCAGCGTGGCCGGAACAGATTTCGTCCAACGTGGCGGGGGTTGACGCCGAGTTCACAAAGACATCCGGCTACGGATATATCTCGAACGGCAAAGGCATTTACAGCCTCATTTACAGCGCCGTGGTGCCGAATGACGCCGGCGGGAATTTTGTTGCTTCCGAAACGAATGCCCTCAGCGGGTTGGAAACAATCGTTTTTCAGCTCGATATCAGTGAGGCGGTCGGCTACGACTTGCACAACAATGCCCTGCCCACGCTCAGCTACACCACATCTGGCGGCACAACTTCGAACGTGCAGCCGGACGCGGCGGGGTTTTTGGCGCGTGATGTCATTGATTACTACACCCCGCAGGACCCCAATATCCCCGAGGGTCAACCGCTTCCTTCATACCCCATCTACCGCAACAGCCGGATCATGCAGTGGGATTTAACGGGCCTGGGGCCCATCAGTTCGTTTGCAATCTCGTTCGAATCCGTCGCGCACTCGTGGATTTACGGAGCGCGATTGGATCAGTCAAACACCTACACCGCCGTTCCCGTGCCCGAGCCGGCCACCCTGGGGCTGCTGTCTCTAAGCGGGCTGCTCCTGGTTCGTCGCAAGCATGCTTGAGGGGTTCATGGAAGAACGCTTGTTTGATTTTGACGCGGCGGTCGATGCCGTCATGACTCCCTCTCCCGGTACTCCGGGGGAGGGCTGGAGAGGGTGTCGGCCATCCCCCGGACGTCGCCATACCTTTACCCCCTCCACCGGTACGCCGGGGGAGGGTTGGGGAGGGGGGGCCTGGTTACGCGCCAAGGCGTTCACGATCGTCGAACTGCTCGTCGTCATCGGCATCATTGGTGTGCTGATGGCGATCCTGCTGCCGACGCTCTCATCAGCGAGGCGGTCAGCGCGGATGGTCAATGAAATGGCCGCCAGCCGCGAGTTGATTCAGGCGTACACGATCTATTCCGTCGAGCAGAAGGCATTGATTCCCGGCTACATCAACACCACCGCGCCGGAGTTTCAGCATCTGGTCGTTTCGGACGTTTATGGCAATACGCTTGATGCCCAGGCCGCCGACCGCTGGCCCTGGCGGCTGGCGTCTTACATCAAGTATGGCTTGAAAGGATCCATCCTCGTCAATGAGATGGAACCGCTCGCCGAGCGGAAGAACTGGGACGCCATCCTGTACCCAGCGCCCGACTGGGCGTACGCCGTCAGCCTCTATCCCAGCTTTGGATTGAACATGCTCAACCTCGGCGGCGACCTCTATCATGGCTCCGGCAACCAGCAGGGATGGATTCAGAAGCCGGCACAGGCGAAACAGGCATCGCGGCTGATCGTTTTCGCGTCGAGTCATTTCAGTGCGGCGACCAGTGGATATTTCAGCATTGAACCTCCGGTGCTTCTGACGACCACTATTTACCGCGGCAATCCCGTGGTGAACACGTCGGGCTGGGCGTCGGTGAAAGATTATTCCAATGTGTACGCTCCCGGCCAATGGGGCTACATCGACCCCCGCTGGAAGGGGAAGGCGGTCGTCGCTTTTCTCGACGGGCACAGCGACCTGCTGAGCCTCCGCGAGATGTGCGACATGACCCGCTGGTCCAACGCGGCGCAGCTGGCCGGCAACCCCAACCTCGGCCGACCGACCAACGACCCCAACTGGGTGCCGTAAGACGAAGGGGATGCGACGGACCGCCCGCAGGGCCTTTCAATTCTCGAATGGATCTGCAGTAGGGGCGGCTTCAGCCGCCGTTTTAGAGGAAGACGGCGGCTGAAGCCGCCCCTACCAAAGAGAATTGAAACACCCTGGGGCCGCCCGCCGGAGCCTGGTGTTGCATAAGGCTTGTCCTGGAACTGAGCATCACAAAAAAAAAGGCGCGTCGGGGTGACGCGCCTGGGGGGAAGATTGTGCCGCCTGAACAATCTCAATTGGGTTTGGCGGCGGGTGTGAAACCGTCGCAGCCGCTGGTGGGGGTCACCTTGAGGTGAAGGGCGGACAATTTGGGGTGGTCGCATTCATCGATCATGTCGCTGGGGGCTTTTCGGCTTGCGCGAATCTGGACGAGCTTCTGGGCATCGTGATGGACTTCGCCGAAATGTGCGCACAGGCCGCATTGTCCTTCGTGAACGGAAACCATGATGCGCTCCTTGCCCGATGGGGCGGTTGGAGTCGGAGATTTCATTCGGCCGGCACGCTGCTCGGCCTGTCATCAATGTCGTCTTGAAACGCTGATAAGACAACGGAAAAATCGTCAGTTTTGCAAGTGAGAATGAGAGCGGGTCTCACCGCCTCTTGGCGACCGCCGAACAACACCGGCATGGTAGGGTCCGCAGTCCCCTGCGGACCTTTTCGCCGCGCCGCTCAGGTGGTCCGCAGAGGGCTGCGGACCTAACGGCCTTATTGATCCGTGTTCATCGGTGCATATCGGTGGTTGATCCTCCTGAGCCGATGCGCCGGGCGTCTTGATGGTCCTGCGAATGGATCGATCATTTGGTTTCCACGCGCAAAGCGATACGATTGGCGTCAAGAGGACCAATGCCGATGAGCGTGAACACACAAGACAACCCGCAAACAATTCCATCCGCCGGCACTTGCAATGGCAACGGCGTTCACGCGGTCGGCGTGCCGCCGACGTCCGGTTGGACATCGGCCGACGCGCGGGAGCTGTATCGCGTCGAGCAATGGGGGCAGGGGTATTTCTCGGTGACGGACAATGGGCATGTGGCGGTTCACCCGACGCAGAATCCGAACTTGAGCGTGGATTTGAAGGTGCTGGTGGATGAGCTTCGCGAGCGCGACATCCAGTTGCCGATGCTCATCCGTTTCACGGACATCCTCAAGCATCGGCTCGAACAGATGCACCAGGCATTCGCCACGGCCATCAAGGAAAACGACTACCACGGCGACTATCGCTGCGTCTATCCGATCAAGGTCAATCAGCAGCGGCACGTCGTTGAAGAGATCACCGCGTTCGGCAAGCCGTACGGCTTTGGCCTGGAGGCTGGGAGCAAGCCGGAGCTGCTGGCGGTGCTGGCGATGGTCGATGACGACCAGACGCCGATCATCTGCAACGGCTTCAAGGATGATGAGTTCATCGAGGCGGTGATCCTGGCGACGAAGATCGGCAAGAACATCATCCCCGTCGTTGAAAAGTTCAGCGAGCTGGAGTTGATCGTCAAATACGCCAAGCAGCACAACGTGCAGCCGTCGATCGGCATGCGCGTCAAGCTGTCGGCCAAGGGGGCGGGGCGCTGGGAACAGTCCGGCGGCGTGCGCTCCAAGTTCGGCTTGTTCGTCTCGGAAATCCTGGGCGCGCTCGACTACCTCCGCGAGCATGGAATGGGCGATTGCCTCAACCTGCTCCACTTCCACCTGGGCTCGCAGATCAACAACATCCGCAACATCAAAAACGCGATCATCGAACTGACGCGCGTCTACACCGAATTGCAGCGCCTGGGCGCGGGACTGAAATACATCGATGTCGGCGGCGGGCTTGGCGTCGATTACGACGGATCAAAGACCAACTTCGAATCCTCCATCAACTACGGCCTGCAGGAATACGCCAACGACGTCGTCTTCCACATCAAGGAAATCTGCGACCAGACCGGCGTCGAACACCCCACGATCATCTCCGAATCCGGGCGGGCGATGGTCGCGTATCACTCGGTCCTCGTCTTCAACGTCGTCGGCTGGAGCGGGTTTGCCCGTTTCAACATCCCCGCGGAATTGACCCCCGAGCAGCGCGAGGAACTGCCCGCGCCGGTGGTCAATCTCTTCGACACCCACGCCGGGATCACCCCGGCCAATCTCACGGAATACTACCACGACGCCCAGATCAGCCGCGATGCCGTGCTCAACCTCTTCAGCCTCGGCTATTGCACGCTCGAGCAACGCAGCCTCTGTGAGCGGCTCTTCTTCGGCATCTGCTCCAAGGTGCTCGGCTTCGTCCGGAAGATGGAATATGTCCCCGAGGAGTTCGAGGGGCTCGAGGCGATGCTCTCGGACACCTATTTCTGCAACTACTCGATCTTCCAATCGATGCCCGACAGTTGGGCCATCGACCAGCTCTTCCCAATCATGCCGATCCATCGCCTCGACGAGGAGCCGACCTGCCGCGGCATCCTGGCCGACATCACCTGCGATGCCGATGTCAAGGGT
>CAYTAP010000085.1:0-18005 GCA_964435775.1 uncultured Tepidisphaeraceae bacterium | reverse complement strand
GGAACGAACTAAACCTCGTCAAAAACACTTGACAGGAAACACAGCCGCTTCGTGGCGAATAGGCTTTCTCCGTGTTCTCCGTGGTGAAACCCGCTTTTTCCCCTCCGCGCTCTTTGCGTCTTCGCGGTGAGTCCCTCCAGCCAGGCATTGTCTCGATAGCGCTCACGCGGTTTTTCTCGCGACGGCGACCAGGCTCAATCCCACGGGCAGGGCGACGCGGCCCAGCGCGAAGCGTTCGGAGGCGAAGATCATTCGCAGCGCGGCGTTGATCGGGCCAGGCGGGATGCGCAGGTCGGTCGTGTCGTGCGTGTTGCGGAGCTTGTCCATGAGCCGCGCGGCGGCCGCCAGGGGAAAGAGCCAGGTGTTCAGGTGGCTGAACAGCTCGACCTGCAATCCCGGCTGATCGAAGAGTTTATTAAAGCTTCGGGCGCTGTAGCGTCGGAAGTGCTGGTGGTGTTCATCGCGCCTGGTCCACAACCATTGTCCGGCGGGGACGGTGCAGAGCAGGATTCCGCCGGGGCGAAGGAGGCTGGCCGCCACCTGGGCCGATTCGACGTCCTTTTCCAGATGCTCGAGGACATCGAGCATGAGCACCGCATCGAAAGCGCCTCGGGGGAGCGGCACGTCATCGGGTAAAAAGCCCTTGTGAACCGTGACGCCGCGCTGGGCGCTGAAGGTGATCGCCTGATCGGCGCCGTCGAGGCCGGTCACCTCGTATTGGTCCTTGAGGCATTGGAGCATTCCGCCGCAGCCGCATCCCAGATCGGCGATGGCGAAGCGTTGCCGAGCGGCATTGCCCGCCTCCGTCCCGCCGGGCAGAAAACGTTTCAGCAGCGACTGGACGATCTGGTGTTTGCCCACGAACCACCAGTGTGATTGTTCCATGTGGAACATTTCGGGGTAGAGTTCATCGCGCATCGTTCGGAGGCTCCTTCACGTCGTACCGATCATCTCGGTCACGAGATACAACGGGCGGGCCTGTGTCTGGCGATGAATCCTCCCGACATATTCGCCGAGGATTCCCAGGATCAGCATCTGCACGCCCCCCAGGAAAAACAAGCCCGTCGCCAGCAGGGCATATCCCGGCAGTGGCATGATGTCGGGGAAGAAAAGGCGTTGGAGGACGACGATGCCCGCGAGGGTCAGGCTCAGGAACGTGATGAAAAATCCCAATGCGGTGGCCAGGCGCAGCGGGACGATGGAAAAGCCCACGACGGCATCAAGCGAAAGGAGCCACAGGCGCAGCGCTGAATAGTGCGTGCGTCCGGCGGCCCTGGCCGGGCGATCATACAACACCGCCGTCGAGCGAAAGCCCGACCATGCCACGAGGCCGCGGACAAACCGGTCATTCTCCCTGCATTGCCGCACGGCCTGGACCACCTTGGCGTCCATCAAGCGAAAGTCCCCGGTGTCCAATGGGATCGGCACCTCCGACAGCCCATTGAGGATGCGATAAAAGAGCCACGCCGCCGAGCGCTTGAACGCCGTCTCCCCGGCACGGCGGCGGCGCACCGCGTAGACGATTTCATGCCCGGCCTTCCACTGGTCCACCATCGCATCGATCGTCTCCGGCGGATCCTGCAAGTCGGCGTCCATCAAAATCGTCGCATCGCCATCGGCGTGATCCAGCCCGGCGGTGCTGGCGACTTCATGCCCGAAGTTGCGTGACAATCGAATTCCGACGACGGATGGATCGGCCGACGCGAGTTCGCGAATGATCTCCGCCGACCCGTCGGTTGATCCATCATCCACAAAAATGATCCGGCGCTCGCACCCCAGCCGCTCGGCCGTCGCGGCCAGACGACGGTGCAGCTCGCGCAGATGCGGCGCTTCGTCGAGCAGGGGGATGACGAACGAGAGTCTCATGAAGCCGGCAGGATATCAGCCAACGCCGCCGGCATGAAGCGCGGCCTGGGAATCCCCTCATGCACTCACGCACGGGGCGGATGCCCGCGCCCTTTTGCCACATTGACCGGTTCGCGCGGCGCATCTACCGTTTTGCACATGGCCTGAAAAATCATGCGTCGAAAAGCCATCGCCATCCTGCTGCTGCTTTTTCAGGCTCTGTTCCTGAATGTGGTGGTGCCCGGCCATACGCGGGGCATGATCACGATGGAGGGGAAGAAGACCGTCCGCGGCCTGGCGGATCTTGACGGCGGCATGATGCACTCGTGCTGCGCGGTGAAGAGCGGGCGGGGCGATCAGCCCACATCGCAGGATCGCGCCGATTGCGCGATCTGCAATCTCGCCGTCCGTTTGACGACGCCGCCTCCGATCGACCTGCACCTTCAGCCGCTGGCGCTGCTCGAGCGGGTTCGGCCGTCGCCGGCCCCGGTGGCCGCGTCAACGCGGATCATCTCCTTGTATTGGGGCCGCGCCCCGCCGATCTCCCACGCCACCTGAGGGACGATGTTGAGTGGTGGGGCATTGGGACAGCCGGCGTCGGCCGGTTTCCAGACGCCGCGACATCGCCTCCAGGCCAATGAACTCCATCTTTAGAGTTGTTCAACCAGCGTCCGCGCGCCCCCGCCATGAAGGGGGGGATGCGCACGGCTTGCACAGGAGATCCGCAACATGAATTGTCACAATCGCGACCGCGCCGCAATCGCGCCGAACGCGCCGCCTCGAACCTTGGCCGCATTCACACTTGTCGAACTGCTGGTGGTGATCGGAATCATCGCCCTGCTCATCGGCATCCTGCTCCCGGCGCTCAACAGCGCCAGAACGCAGGCGAAGATCGTCACCTGCCAGTCCAACCTGCGCCAGCTTTCCATGGCGGCGATGATGTATGCCCAGGAGCATCACATCTACGTCGGCTGGGCGCCGGGCATCGACCGCAAGATGCTTTTGTATCCCTATCTCCAGCAGGGGAAGAGCAATTCCGATGTCGCCGGCAGCCAGGTCTGGAATTGCCCGTCCAACGCGCTGCCCGATGAGCAGTGCGGCTATGGCTTCAACACCAATTTGAACTGGGTCAAGCTCGCGCGGATTCGCCAGTGGAGCCACACCGTCGCGGTGTGCGACTCTGGCATTCGAGACGGCAACCTGGCCACGCTCTCCACGATGTGCAGCCCGCCGGGCGTGATGGGCGCCCCGGGCAATCCCGCGTATCGGCCGAACGCGAGGCACAAAGACAAGGTGAACGTCGCTTTCACGGACGGACATGTGGAGCTGCTTGCGATGACCGAGCCATTTTACCCCGGACCCGTCGGCGTCTGGGCGGGCAATGGGATCAGTGACTTCAATGACCCGCATTACAAAGACCACCTATGGGATCTGCATTGACAACCAAATGGTTGAGCGGTCGCGCCGGCTGATGCTGATGCCCGGCGGCGTTGCTCATTGAACATGAAAGGAATGACCATGAAATTTCCACGATTTTGCGCTATTGCCGTTTTAATGTTGCTCGTTGCCGCTGTGGCGTTTGCCCATGACACATGGGTGCAGACGAACACCAACATCGTTCGGGTGGGTGATGCGATCCATCTCGACTTGATGCTTGGGAATCACGGCAACGGGCATCGCGACTTCAAACTGGCCGGCAAGGCATCCCTGGAAAGCAGCACGTTCCAGGTGATCGATCCGGACGGCAGGGTGTATGACCTCAAGAGCACGTTGACGGACCAGGGATATGCGCCCAGGGAAGGGTATTGGACGACGAAGTTTGTTCCGGACAAAGCCGGTTTATATATGGTGTCGCAGACGTCCGACAAGGTGGTTGACTATGCGCCGATGCGGTCGATCCATTGCGCCAAGTCCTTTTTTCTGGCCACCGAGAAGCTCGATCATGTGTCGATGTTCACGAAAGGTTTTGATCGCGCGCTGGGAAGCCCTCTCGAATTGATACCGCAGGCGCATCCCATCACGCCAATGGGGCCGGGCGTGCCGATCAAGGTGCAGTTGCTCTACAAAGGCAAGCCGCTGGCTGATACGGTCGTCTCTTTCATCCCGCGCGGCACGAAACTGAAAGAGGGGTTTGATCCGGATTACGACCGCAAGACCGACGGCAAGGGCATGGCGACGTTCGAGCCGAAGGACGCCAACTATTATTTGATTGTCGCCCACCATGAGGATTCCAATGACAAGGGCAAAGGGTATGACGCCACGAAGTACTCGGCGACGCTGACGATCTTCGTTCCGGCGATCTGCCCGTGTTGTGGGGAGTAAAGACTGAGCTCACCACGGAGAACACGGAGGGAAAAGCGATTCGCCACGAAGTCGCAAAGACACAAAGAGGCGCTTGGCGACGGGGACTGATTGCGGGCAGTACGGTCCTGCGCGGCACGGCACGGCCGGATCTTTGTTCAGTAGAGTGGAGTAGAGAACAGACCGGCTCGATAGTCGTTCAGCCCTCCACTCTCCCGTCCATTCGTGGACCCATTTCGCGTTCCGCATCCTTTGTCCGCATTCGTCTTCTTTGTGCCTTCGCGCCTTTGTGGCGAACGGCTTTCGCGAGGGATCATCGCCCCATGAGCGCCAGGGCGCGATAGGCCCAGATGATTTTCTGGTTGTTGAGCCAATGCGCCAGGCGGGTGCGGCGATCATGGATGTGGGGCGCGGCGGCGTGGTATTGCTCGGCGAAACGCTCGGCGGTTTGTGTGCCGGATTTGCTTGTGGCGTGGATGCGAAAGAGGGCGAGCGTTTTGGGCAGGAGAAAGGGGTCGGCCCGCCTGGCCATGCGGAGCCACAGATCATAATCCATCGCGTGATGGAGCGAAACATCGAGCGGGCCGACGCCTTCGCCAAAGCCGCGACGCCAGAAAACCGCCGGTTGGCTGAAGGGATTCTGGATGAGCAGCCGCCGATAGCCGTATCGCTTCAACTGGTTGTTCTTGTATCGCGTGATGCCCGGGCGGATGACCCGGTTGTTCCCGTCGATGATCGCGCATCGCCCGGCCAGCCACGCGATGCCGGGGTGTTGCGTGAATGCCCGCGCAACCGCCGCCAGCGCGCCGCTCGTGTAGAGGTCATCACTGTTGATCCATCCGATGATGTCGCCGGTCGCCCGCGCGAGGCCCTTGTTGACGGCGTCGGATTGTCCGTTGTCTTTTTCACTGATCCACTTGAGGCGCGGGTCGGGACAGGAGCGGAGCAGTTCGACGGTGCCGTCGGTCGATCCGCCGTCGATGACCAGCCATTCCAGGTCGAAATCACCCGCCTGCGAGAGGACGCAGTGCATCGTCTGCCGGAGATAGCGGGATTGGTTGTAGCTGGGGGTGATGATGCTGATTTTCATGGTGTCGTCGGGCTCGTGGTCGTTGCGGGTGGGCGCAGGCGGTGCAGCGCCCAGGGTTGAAGCTTGGGATGCGCGCGGTCGCTTCGTTTGACCGTCAACAACGCCGGGGCGACCAGCGCATGGTGCTCGTCGATCCAATGTTGCAGCTTATCGTTTTTGGGATCGGGGGGGAAAATGCAATAGACCTGGACGCCGGGGGGAAAATCAGGGGGATATTGCCAGTAATCGAGCACATACAGCCCGCTGTAATAGGTGAGGATGCGCCCAAGCCCCTCGGGCGCCATCAGGATGCGCCCTGGAGGTTGGGGGAGCTTGGCCAGGGCATGCGCGAACTGCGCGATGTGGTCGAGCTTGCCGCTTTTGTAGTGGTGAAGAAAAGGCGTGCGGTGTTGCTGAATGGCGGCGTTGATCGTCTTGACCGTGTTTGGCCCGAGCCATGTCGCCAGGAGCAAACAGAAAAGGATATTGCCCCAACTGAAGCTCGAGCGGCGGTTGAGCCAGACGATGAACCGCCACCACGCAAAGGCAAGCAGGGGGAGGACGGGGAGAAAATAGCGGTCTCGCGGGATCGTCAGCAGCATCATGCCCACGGTCGCGGCGATCCACAATCCCCAGAGCGGGCGGCGACGGATCAGGTGAATGCCCAGCGCCAGCAGCAGAAGTGTCCCCACCACGTTCAAACCGGGTCCGAGTTCATGTCCGAAGGAGGCGGCGGTCGTTGAACGGAGCAATTGGGGAATGTATTCGTGAACGGCTTTGGACGCCGTGGCGAGAAGGCGGTCCTGGCGGGTGAAGATCCCCATCATGTCGTCCTCGTAGCCGCCGAGCGAGGCGCCTCCCGACTGGTGGCGCGGGTCCATCCAGAAGAATGCGGCGACCGCGAGCAGGACCAGCCCGGCCACCATCAGCCGCCGCCAATGTCCGCGCCGTGTGATGGTGGAATAAAGAGCGGCCATTGCGATGCACCCGACCAGCGCGATCATCGTAGGGCGCATGATCACGGCGAGGCCCAGCCCGCCGAGCATGAAGAGCCAGTCCGTCCATCGTTGGCCGGGCCTGGCTGGGGGGTACGTCCGTTCGGCGTTGTATTCGAGGGGGGCGGTCTGCCGATGCGCGCGGCGCTCGCGCTGGATCAGTTGTTCGTAGCCGACGAGAAATACGAGCACGCCGACGAGGAAGGGCATGTCGTTGCGCAACTGGTAGGTGTACTGATAGAAGCAGACGTTGAAACCGAGCAAGGCCGTCGTCGCCACCGCTGTGGGGCGGTCGGCATGGAGATGGATGAGGCGATAGGTGAGGCCAAGGGAAAGAAATGCGAAGAGAAGCATCAGGGCATGGGCCGGCCAGAGGTTGCCGATGCCGAAGAGGCGGAAGGTCGCCGCGACCATCATCGGCCAGCCGGGATAGGCGAGGTGATCCACCTGGCCGTGATAGGTGTATCCCTGGCCGGTGGCGAGGTTGCGGGCGATGGTGAGGTACAGGGCGCTGTCCGGTTCGACGTGCCATTGTCCGTTGAACCCGGCCAGATAAAGGACAATCAGTGCGGCGAAGACCCACCAGCGATAGCGGTCGATCAGCTCAATGAGGTGGTTGCAGGCGCGGCGGTCGTGGGCGTGCGGTTGGGAAAGAGGCGGATTGATCGCTTCCTGGTTCTTTGTCGCATGGCTTGTCGGCATGAGAATGGGCCTGATTCAAGTCGCCATGACCACGGTGCGGCGGAGCGTCGCCGGTCCGATCCCGCCATCATCGGCCGGGTCACCAAGATCGCCGACGGCTGAGGCAACTTCGCAAGCATAACGTCTGGACGCGGTTCATTCCAAATTCACCGTGAGTCGTTTGGGGCCATGAGACAGGGGGTTTGAGGGGGTTGCAATTATCGGTTGACCGACCAATTGAGCAGTTCTAGTATCAACCGTCGGTTGGTCCATTGGCTGGTCGGCGGCGTGTGGTATTTTGGGTTTTCAGGAGTTGATATTGAGGCTGCTTATCGCCATTCCGGTTTACAATGAGTTGAAATACGTCAATGCCGTTCTAGACCAGGTGGTCCGATATCATCGGGAAATATTGGTCATTGATGATGGGAGCAGCGACGGCACGGCGGAATTGCTGGCGTCCCGCGCTGACATTCAACTGATCCGGCATGAAAAGAACGAAGGGTACGGCCAAAGCCTCATTGACGCCTTTCAATACGCCGACGTCAACGGATACGACTGGGTCATCACGATGGACTGCGATGAGCAGCATGAGCCCAGGCGAATTCCCGACTTCATTCGCGCCATCGGCAAGGATCAATGGGATCTGATCAGCGGTTCGCGGTATCTCAAGCCGTCGGAAGACAACGATCTGCCGCCGGGGGACCGACGCTCGATCAACGCGACGATCACGGCGACGATCAACGAGTTGTTTGGCTGGAACCTTACAGACACGTTTTGCGGGTACAAGGCGCATCGGGTCAGCGCGATGAGGGGGCTGCGCCTCACGGAGCGGGGGTATGCCTTTCCGATGCAGCTTTGGCCGCGGGCTTACAAGGCGGGGTTGCGCATCAAGGAGATTCCGGTGCGACTGATCTACAAGGACCCCACGAGACATTTCGGCGGGATGCTGGACGATGCGACGCATCGGCTGCAGCATTACATGGAAGTGCTGAAACGGGAAACCGCTGATCTCGGCGCGCATGATTCGGCGCGCGCAGGGGCGGGATGTGGGTGTAGCGGGTAAGATGATCCGATGCCCACTGCTCAGGAGACCTATCCGGATTGGAAAGCGCCCGCCAAGGACGGGGAGGTTCTTCTATGGCCGGAGCCGATGCGGTTCCTGGAGGATGCGCGGGACAACCATCGCATGCTTCATGCGGCCGATGATGTGCTGGTGCAGGGCGTGCCGCTGGCTGAATTGCGGCGTCGTCAGCGGCATTGGATCGGGCACACGGATGATGAGCGTCTCTTGATCGCGACGGGGCATCAGACGGAACTGCACCATCCGGGCGTCTGGGCGAAGAATGCGTTGATTCACGCGGCGGCGACGGCCGGCGGGGGGGAGGCGTATCACTTCGCGGTTGATACGGATGAACCCAAGCACCTGGCGTTGCGCTGGCCTGGTTATTCAAGCCCGATCACGGATGACCCGGAGTTGACGCAGGCCGCGTGGTGCGGGCTGCTCGCATCGCCGTCGCCGCGACATCTGCATCAAATCCGCGAGCAGCTTGATGTGGCGCAATCGAGTTGGGCGTTTGCGCCCATGCTCGGTTCATATCTGGATTCGCTGCGGCGGCTGGTCCTTGAGACGCCTCGCCTGCCCCACGCCTTGACCAACGCCGGGCATGCGCTGGATTGGGAACTCGGGCTGCGTCATCATGCGCTGGTGACGTCAACGCTTTGGCACAGTGAGCCGTACCTGGTCTTCGCCCATCATCTGCTGGCGCGGGCGCATCAGTTTGGCACGCAGTACAATGCGGCGCTGGACGATTATCGGCGGCGGCATCGATTGAAAACGACGATGCGCCCGATGCCTGATTTGAAGATGGAGTTGCCGAACATCGAAGTGCCGTTCTGGCTGGATCATCTGGAGGATGGGAGCCGCACGCGCGGCGTGGTTCATGGGGAGGGTCGTCCGTGGCGGCTGGAGGCGCGCGGGGGCGACAGCTTTGTCTTTGATCCATCGGCCGACGGATGGGAGGCGGCGAATCGGTTGCACCGGTTCCTGACGCGCAATCAATTGCGGCTTTCACCCCGCGCGTTGACGCTCACATTGTTCCTGCGTCTGTTGGTGGCCGACCAGTTTGTGCATGGGATCGGCGGGGGGCGCTATGACCAGGTGCTCGATCATCTGATCGTATCTCATTTTGATCTGCCGGCGCCCCGATTCGCCGTGACGACGGCGACGCTGATCTTCCCGCAGGCATTGGGGCGATCACGGGCATGCGTTCCGTGCGTGGTGCATGAAGGGCATCAGCTCCGGCACCGGCTGCTCGGTGAGGGGAAGAGGCGGTTGATCGATCAGATTGATGCGCTGCCTCCGCGGTCATTGGATCGCCGGATGGCGTTTTATGCGCTGCATCAGCAGCTTGATTCGGCCCTGGCGGGCGATCCGCGCATCCAGGAATGGGAGCAACGTCTCAACGACGCCAACCGGCAGTCGGAACTGGACGAGGTTTTGTTCAACCGCGAATTGTTTTATGCGCTGCAACCTCGCGAGCGGCTGGAGCGGATCATCGCGCGCTACTCCGAGGCGTTTTCGGGTGAATGATCGATCCGTTTGCGCGACTTGGAACCGGCGGGGCGCGCTGCGGTCTTTTTGGCGCGCGGCGCTTGCGGGCGTTTTGGTTTGGTTGCGGATGGGGCGGATGGAGTGCGCTTGGCCGCCTTGGGCTCCCAGGGTGTCTTCGGCGCATCACCCCACAGGGCGTCAAGATCGTAAAACTGACGGGATTCCTCATTGAACACGTGCATCACAACGTGTACGAAATCGACGACGATCCACGTGTCGCCATCGTCGCCGGACATCGCCAGCGCCTTGTAATCGTGATCGGCGGCCACTTCCGCGGCGCTGTACGCGACGGCGCGCATCTGCGTGGTGCTCGTGCCCGTCGCCAGAACGAAATAATCGGTGACGGGGGACAAATGCCGGACATCGAGCACAGCGACGGCGCTGCAGTGCATGTCGCTGGCGAGCCGCGCGATCGCGATCGCCAGCGCGCGGGCGGGATCGGCGGGGGACTTAGTCTTTGTCTTTTTGGGTTGTTTCGTGGCGATGGTTGACCTCCGGTACACTTCACACGCGTCATCAGAATACATCATTTCATCCCTTGCGCCTTGGCGCGCTGGAAATGATTGACGTTTCGCCGCACAATCACCCCATCGACGCACGATGCGCATCGTCAATCATGCGAGGCGTCAAAGGCACCGATCGTGGAAGCACATTCAAAAGTAATGAACGTTGATCCGGGATACAACCGTCGGACGCAAGGCGCGGACACTCAAATGACTTCATTCTCAGGCAACAGCTTCCGCCCTGTGGTCTTGGCGCCGACGTACAACAATGCCGGGACGCTGCCGGATATTCTCAACCGGATCGACCAACTGCAACTGCCCGCCATTGTCGTCAACGACGGGTCCACCGATGGCACGGACGACTGCCTGGAACGATGGCGGCTCGACGCGCAATCGACGCCGCGCGTTGTGGTCACTCATTCGGGCAATCAGGGCAAGGCGGCCGCGCTGCATACGGGGTTTGCCGTCGCCCGGCAGGAGGATTTCACACATGCGGTCACGATCGATACCGATGGGCAGCTTGATCCGGAGCAGATTCCCGATCTTGTCGCGATGGCGGCCAAGCATGGCGATTCGCTGATCCTTGGCGTGCGGGATGACACCAAGGCGGATTATCCCTTTCGCAGCCGACTGGGACGGCGCATATCCAATTTTGCCATCCGCGCGGAGTCGGGGCTGCGCATCAGCGACAGTCAATGCGGCCTGCGCGTCTATCCGCTGGCGCTGTTGTCGGCGATCCGTTGCACGGCGCCTTTTTTCGCCTTTGAAGCGGAGGTCATCACCCGGGCGGCGTGGGCGGGGTGCCGGGTCCTCGAGTTCCCCGCCAACTGCCGGTACTTCACGCCTCCAGCGCGTGTCAGTCATTTCCGGCCGGTCATCGACACCCTGCGCGGGCTGCGATTGCACGCTCGCCTGCTCGCGCAAGCCGCCATTCCGTTTGCGCGCCCCCGACGCCGGCACACACTTGGGGCGGCGCCCCATGATACGGCGGGTTTTCCCAATCCCGCGACGGATTAGCCCATCGACGGGATGCTTTCGTAGGGTCCGTGGTACCCCGCGGACCATTATTGCCATCGCGGCAATGGTCCGCGGGGTACCACGGACCCTACGGGGAAAGATCAGATGGTTCACACAGGAGAATCGATCACCCAAGCTTTTCAAGCTCGGCCTCGGCGGCTGCCAATTGATCGCGCGTTTGCTGCACGAGATGCGGCGGTGCTTTGGACGTGTACGCTTCACTGGCGAGACGGCCGCGCAGAGCGCCGATTTGTTTGGTCAACTCGGCGCGTCGCTTGGCATGCCGCACGGCTTCGGCGTCGGGATCGACCATTTCCTCGACATACACATCGCACCCATTGGCGACGGCGTGCGCCGCACTGACCGGGGTGGTCAGGCCGGCTTCCACCGTCCTGATTTTGCACACCGCCAGCAGCTCGATCAGTTCGCGATTGTCGATCGTCACGCGCGCCGCATCGTTGCCGGGTGGCGCCAACGACACGGTCAAAACCCTTTTGGGCTCGATCTTGTATTCGTTGCGAATGTTGCGGATTGTCGTGATGATGTCCTGGAGGCGCGGGAAAACATGCTCAGCGCCGGCATTCACTTCACCGACGGTCGGCCAGGCGGCGCCGATGAGCAGGGGGGATGAATCCTTCAAATCCGGCCGAACTTCCACGAGCTTGCCCCAGAGCGTTTCGGTGATGAAGGGGATCATCGGGTGCATGAGGCGCAGCGAGCCGTCGAGCACCTTGGCCAGCACATGCGCGGTTTGGCCGGCGCGGGCGGGATCCTTCATCGCGGGCTTGGTCGTTTCAACATACCAGTCGCAGAAGTCGCCCCAGAAAAAGTCGTAGCAGGCTTTGGCGTATTGATCGAAGCGGTATTCGTTCAGGGCCTGATCGGCGGCTTCCACTGTGCGATTAAAGCGGGTGATGATCCAATGATCGGACAGCGACCACTTTCCGGGATCAATCGCCTGGCTGGCCGACGATGCGGGCAGGGCGGCGAGTGTGGAAAGGGCGAATCGGCCGGCGTTCCAGAGCTTGTTGCAGAAGTTGCGCCCGACGTCGAATTTGTCACTCGTGTTATGCCCATCGGCCCGCTTTTTGACGGGCATGCGGACATCCTGGGTTTCGGTCGCCATCGTCGTCAGCGTGAAGCGAAGGGCGTCGGCGCCGTAGGTTTCGATGATATCCACCGGATCGACGCCGTTCCCCTTGCTCTTGCTCATCCGCTCGCCGTTGCCGTCGAGAATGGTGGGGTTGATCGCGACATGCGCGAAGGGGAGGGTGGAGGCGATTTTCGATTTTTGATTTTTGATTTTTGATTGGGCTTCGGTGGCGCTGTCCGACAGGAACGCGCCCTGGCCCATGTCGTACAGCCCCATCATGACCATGCGGGCGACCCAGAGGGTGATGATGTCGCGCCCGGTGACCAGGACGCTCGTGGGGTAATAGCGGACGAGATCGGCGGTTTGATCCGGCCAGCCGAGGGTGCTGAATGGCCAGAGGGCGGAGCTGAACCAGGTGTCGAGGACATCCGCTTCCTGCGCATAGCCATTATCTTCCAGGAACTTTTCAAAGTTCGCATCCGGCTGGCGAAGACAGATGTAACTGACGCCATCCATTTCCTGGATGTCGCCATTTTCAATGAACTGATCTTTTAATTCAAAGCAGATGCCGCCGCCTTCAGGAGCGCGCCACACTGGAATGCGATGCCCCCACCAAAGCTGGCGGGAGATCGGCCAGTCGCGTTTTTCGCCGAGCCAGGCGAGGTATTGCTGGGCATGGCGCTCTGGGAAAAATTGGATGAGGCCCTGGCGCACGACTTCCAGCGCCGGCTCGGCGAGTGGACCCATCTTGATGAACCATTGATCGGAGAGGTAGGGCTCGACGGGCGTCTTGGAGCGATCCGAATGGCCCACCTGCGTTTCATACGCCTCCGTTTTGGCAAGCAATCCCAGCGCATCAAGGTCGGCGACGACCTTCTCTCGCGCCGCCTTGCGCTTGATCCCCTTGTACGCGCCGGCGTTTTCGTTGAGCGTGCCGTCAGGATTGAGGATGTTGATGAGGCCGATCTCATCATTTTGGCCGAGATGGCGTTGCCAGACGGCATAGTCGTTGGGATCGTGCGCCGGGGTGACCTTGACCACGCCGGAGCCGAACTTGGGATCGACGAGAATGTCGTCGGCGATGATTGGGATGAGGCGATTCGTCAGTGGGAGGCGCACCTGTTTGCCGATCGCCCAGTTCCAACGCGCATCCTCGCTGTGGACCGCGACGGCCGTATCCCCCAGCAAAGTCTCCGGGCGCGTCGTCGCGATGGTCATCCGCCGGTCGCTGCCCTCGATTGGATACTCGATGTGCCAAAGCGACGTTGTCACCGTCTCGTGATAAATCTCATCGTCACTGATGCTCGTCTGGAGATAGACATCCCAGTTGACGAGGCGCTTCCCGCGATAGATCAGCCCATCCCTGAAGAGACGAAAGAACGTCTCGCGCACTGCGCGGGCCAATGTCTCATCCAGCGTGAAGCGCGTCCGTGACCAGTCGCATGAGCAGCCGAGGCGCTGGAGCTGGTTCAGAATCCGGTCGCCGAACTGCTGTTTCCAGGTCCAGATGCGTTCAACGAGGGCCTCCCGACCGACATCGTGCCGAGTCTTATTCTCCTTTTCCTTCAACTGTTTTTCAACCACCGCCTGCGTGGCGATTCCAGCGTGGTCGATGCCCGGCACCCAGAGCACGTTTTTCCCCTGCATCCGCGCTCGGCGGATGAGGATGTCCTGGAGTGTGCTGTTGATCGCGTGGCCGAGGTGCAGCGCGCCGGTGACGTTGGGCGGGGGAATGACGATCGAATAGGGCTCGCCGGATGCCTGGGGGTTGGCCGTGAATGATCCTTCGTCGATCCAACGCTGGTACGCCTCCGGCTCGACGGCGGCGGGGTCATAAGTCTTGGACAATTCAATTTCAGCGTGTGTGTCGTTGCTCATGATCCTGATCGTTTGGACGCCATCCGACAAGTCGAACGTGGCGCGTGGGGTTTGTCATCAATAAAAAAAGCAAGGAAATCGCATCGTACGCTGATGCCTTCGACGCCACAACGCGCCGCGCTGCGTGGTTGTAGTCTGGCGGCGGTCTTCGAACTTTTCGTCGTCGCCTTGACGCGATGCCCCGCGCCACTAGAATAACACGCGATCGACCCGGGGCCATGGTCTAACGGGATGACGGCTGAATCGCATTCAGCAAATCGGGGTTCGATTCCCCGTGGCTCCACTAAAAACCCCTGATTCTCAGGGGTTTTTTTAATTACCTGAGATACCCCGGCTCAATTTTACTTTTGAAAATAAAAAGTGACAGCCGCCTGATCCTCTGTCCTCCCCTGAGGGGGAGGTTGGAGCAAAAGGTGGCTGTCACATGCTTGGCCGAAGGCATCAACCCTGCCAGCGGTGCGCGCCGGGCGGCGGGAGGATCACTCCAACACGAGCAGCCGGAAGTCGTGTCGTTTGACGGTCACGTTCCGGATTAGCTTGCCGTTGTCGGAGACGACGGCATCCGTTTCGGCATCGATCGCCTTGCCGCCGGGGGCGGCCGGGGCGCTGATGTCGCTGGTGATCTCCTTGTCGCCGGGGTTGACGATGACGAGGCCCAGTCGCTTGCCTTCGTCGAAGGAATAGGCGGTGATCAGCAGGCCGGACTTCGCCGCGACGGCGGTTTTCCCGGACCGCCAGTAGGGGATCCAGGTGGCCGACTCGTCGAGGGCGCCGATTTTGCGAATGATGCCCATCGCTTTCTTGTTGCCATCCATTGTGCAGACGCCGTTGTCATGGAGCAGCGCCAGCGCGATGACGGTGCGCGAACGGTGTTCGTTGAAATCGATGTCGATGTTCATCACGTTCTGAACCGGGATGCCCGAGTATTTGCCGATCTGCATGCGGTATCGATCGACGCCCCAGGCATCGAACATGTCGTCGAGCTTGGATTCGAGATAGAGCGATTCCCAGGCGTTGATGCGCGTGAGCCAGGGCATCTGGTACACCGCGCCGGGGGCGTAGCAGTTGTTGGTGTCGGGAATGCCCAGGTCCTGGACGATCCGGGCGATGCGCTCGTAGAAGTTGCGGACCATGAAGATGTTGGTTCGCGGTTCGTAGCGCCCTTCATCGTTGAGATACATCGTTCCCTTGTCGGGGGAGTGGCCTTCCACCATCGAGCCCCAGTCCCACCAGTAGCCGCCGGCGCCGGTGTTCTTGGCCATGAGGTAAAAGTAGTACGCCTCGTAGTCATAGAAACTGGGGACGGTGGCATCCTTGCCGAAGTACGAACGCTGCTCGGGCAGCGGCCAGACGGAGTGGCCATCACGATCACGGTAGCCGAGCAGGCTGCCATCGGGCACGGGGACGGGGTTGGTGACGCCGCACCATTCACCGGCGAAGACTTTCAGCTCCGGTTGCAGGTAGCCAATGATGTCGGCGGCGCGATACGAGCCGTATTCATGTCCCTTTTCCAACAGCCATTTCCCGTTGGCATCCATCGGGGGCGCCGGGAGTAGCGCGCATTGGCCGGGGTATGGCTTGCCGTCGTACATGAACGGCTTGCCGGCGATCCAGTTTTGCCATTGGGCGTCGTCCAGCGGGAAGACGAAGACGCCGATCGTGCCCCACCACGACGCGCCGCCGATGTGCATGCGCGCGCCGCTCCACTGCATCTCGCGAGCGTCGGCCGGAAGCGGCTTGGTCGGGACGGCCATCAGCGCGAAGCGCAGATGGCGCGGGTGGTCGAGCGTCACGGGCTTGTTGAAGATCGCGACCCGCAGGACCGTGCTGTTCTTTCGCTTGTCAATGAAGATGTGCGGCTTGTTTCGATCCAGCCAGAACCCTTCGTAGCTGTCGGTGTACCAATACAATCCACGTTCGCCGTCGCCGACATACATGATGTACGGATTCGTGGCGCGCTCCGTAAAGTTATTCCAAAGTTCGCCTTCCTTGGGATCGCCCGTCCACGGGTGACTGTTCTTGTAAAGAACCACGCTGTCGCGCGGGCTGTAGGCGTAGCAGGTGTCGGCCGGATCGCTGACGGGGATTTCCAATTCCAGCCGGTCCAAACTGACCTTGCCATTGGGAACGATTTCCAGGTCAACGAGGTATTGCCCCGTGTAGTCGGCTTGGCCGTTGACCTTCACGGTCAACCCGGCCAACTGGCTTTCGGCCGTTCCCTTCACCTTGGTGGGGATGGTCGATGGCTGCCAGGTGAACTCCTTTTTGGGAGCGCCCAGACGGGTCACTTTCCCATCCTGCGTGGCGACAAGCGTGACAGGGGCGGCGAGAATATCGGGCAGCGCTTCTTTGGGGATCAGCTTGCTGTGAATGGTGGCCGGGAAGCCGTTGGTGGTCAGTTCGACGTGATTGCCAACGGTGTCGAACGCATCTTTTTGGGTGGCAACTGGCGTGTATGGCTTGATGACGGTTTCTTCCAGGCCGCCCTTATAGGTTTGGAACGGGAACTCCTTCTGAACGAACGTATCTTTCTTATCAAGCAGGGCGACGCCGTTGGCGTCCTGGATTTCCATGTCAATGTTGTAGGTGCCGTCGGGAAGGGTTTGGAAGCCGAAATTGAGCTTGGCCGTGCCATCCGATTGGAAGGGGATGGTGTTCTTGCCGAGGATGTTGCCATCCTTGGTGGCGAAGGAGGCCGAGAGGTACTTGGCTTTCCGCGCGAAGTTTGGATCGATGCCGAGGATGCCAATGTCGGAGGTGACGATCAGCTTGCGGTAGCTGGGCATGTAAGCGAACTGAAGCTTGGGGTGGATGGGCTTTCGGGCGGCGTCGAGGTTTTGGATGTAGTTTTTCACATCCGCACTCCCGGCGTTCCAGAGCTTCATGTCATTTTCGTAGTAGATCGCGCCGGCTTCGTCGGTCACTTTCAGATAAACATGATTGCCGCCATTGGGACCCAGGGGCAGAGCGGAGGCTTTGAGGTGCTTCTCCTCCAACTGACCGGGCTTGATGGTGACGGGCGTGGTTTCATCGAGCAGGACCTTGTTGTCCGGGCCGACGACTTTCATCGCCAGCTTGAGCTTGATGTCATGCGACTGTGGGTTGAAAAGCCGGAAAGCGAAGTCGGGGTTGCCGTCCATCCAGTCGCCGACGCCGACGAATTGCACCGCCGCCGCCTTGCTGTCGAAGACAACTTCGGGGAAGCGGTCGAACGCCAGCCAGGTGGCGGGAACCCAGGTCCAGTAGTTGCCCCCGGTGTCCTGGGCGCTGACAAGCTGCATGACCCATCGCGCGCCGTCTTCGATGCTGGCGGTGCCGAGATCGGACAGGGGGATGGCGATTTCCTGATTCCAGTAATGGTCATCGAAGGTGGATTTGGCGATGGTGCCGGTGTCATATTCGAAGCCGAGCTGGCCGATGGACCAGCGGACCTTCTGATCGCTGACGACATCCCAGGGGTTGGTGATGAACTTGTAGAAATAACCGGATACGGCGTTGTCGCGTCCGGTGTTGCAGATTGAGATTTCGGTGTGATCGTCCCAGAGGGGGCCTTGCTCAAGCTCGGCCTTGGCTTTGGTCTTGGTGGCCGCGCGGAGTGTGCCCGCGGGGTAGATGGGATACCGGAAGGCGATGTAGAGATTCTGGTCGTCGTACGCGAGGTACCAGATGGGTTGGAGGAATTGGGGGAGCGACATATTGCCGCTGAGGTTGACGAACCCGGTGATGGCCGCCGCGCCCCGCCATTCATCGGCGTCGATCGTGCCGTCGCGCACCGGCGGTTTCTGGAGTTTGGGGATGAGGAGTGTGGCGGTTTGCGGCTGCGTTGTTTCGGCCGCGTTGAGTGCTGTGGTTCCCATGATCAAAACGAAAAGAACGACTCCCGTTAAAAAGTGGCGAATCACGTGGTGGTCCTCGGAAGTGTATTGGGGGGATGGAGCCCGGCAACGGCACGAGCTTGCCTGTGAGCGCGAGACTATACTTAGTCCTCGTGGAAGATTCCAGCATAAAATGT
>CAYTAP010000084.1:0-18021 GCA_964435775.1 uncultured Tepidisphaeraceae bacterium | reverse complement strand
GGCTGCTGGTTGAGCCCCCGCAATTGGGCATCGACCCAGAGGTCTGGGCGGATGACGCCGTCGGCGCCGAGCGTCAGGTCATGATCGCCGACGTTTTGAATCGTCACCTTCGCCCACATCGGCTGGCCGAAGGCGTGGCCGACGAGCAGAGGCTCAAAACGGACCGCGTAAAACTTTTGCGGCTGGTCGAGCACGCTCAGCCAGTCACGAGGGAAACCCGAAACCTTCTTGAGCAGTTGATCGCCCCGGGCGCTGATCGTATGCCGCGCGCCGCTCTGGCGGGTCGCGTTCCATAGAAACGCGCCGAGCAACCCGCTGGAGTGTTCGCTGATGAGCTTCGTAGCGGCGGCCTCGGCAACATGCGGATCGGTTTCGAGCTTGATCATCCCGAGAGCGGCCAGCGGATCGCGGTCGGCGACCGCCGTCAGCTTCACCTTCGCCTCGCCGGGCTTCTTTTCGACGAGATACGCCCAGCCTTCCAGACGGGTCAACGTGACGTTGTCGGCGGGGACGAGTTGACGGATGACGTCGATCAGCTTTCGCGCGGCCGGAGCATCGCTCTTGAAATAAAGCTGCGTCCACGCCAGGTCGGTCAGCGCGGAGATGTAGGCCGTCTTGACGGTCGGCGCGGCCGCTTTGATCCGGGCGACATCGCCGGAGAAATCGGGCAGTGCCGTCGGTGCTGGCGTGTCGATCGGTTGGGTGGTGGCCGCCTTGTCGCCGGCGGCGTGCTCGGCCTGGGCGAGCGTGTTCAGGATGTCGCGGGTCAAATGATCCAGCGCCGTTTGCAAGCCAGTCGCATCGCCATTTTGCGATGCGGCCAGCGCGGCGACAAAAAGAGCGTCCAGATTGGACGGGTCGGCCTGCAAAAGCTGCTGTGCCATCGTCGCGGCCAGTTGCGGTTGATCGCCGATCGACAATTCAATGGCATACTCCCGCGCCAGGTCCGGCGGCAGCGCCATCCCCTGGGCATTCAGGAGACTCACCGCCCGGCCGTACCATTCGAGCGCAGCATCGATCAATCCGGAATTGCCCAGTTCACGGGCGAGCGTCTGGATGACATCCGTTTGCCCCGGATTGGAGCGGAGCATGTCGAGGAGCACCGCGACGCGATCCTCCGGGGACGGTGTTTGCAGATGCCGGTAGCGAAGGCGCAGGGCATCCATGTTGAGGGGATTGAGCTTCAGCGCCTCGTCGAGCATCGCGCGGGCATCGTCATCCTGCGAGCGCTCAAAGAGAATCGCCGTCGCCGAGACGGCGACCGTGGACTTGACGGCATCGGGCAGCGTCGTGTCATTGAGCAGGAGCTTGAGATATTTGAGCTTGGCGTCGGCCGTTTGAATCTGGCTGACGTAGAGGTTGATCAACTGCACCTGGGCGACTCGGTCGTTGGGCTCCAGCGCTCGGTACGCCTTGAGCGCCGCTTTGGCGCCTTCGACGTTCCGGGCCTCGAGCTGAGCGTCGATGAGCAGCCGCGGATAGCGCGAGTCCGTCGGATCGAGCTTTTGCGCGGCCAGCCAAAGGTCAATTGCCTGCAGCCATGTCGGCGGGAGCATAACGGCGCTGTGCAGCGTGCTGTGCGCCAATTCCCCCATCCGCGTGGCCAGGAGCGCATCGGAGGTCGGGCTGGCATCCTCGGGCCCCGCCATCGCCCGCGGGCCGCACGCCCCCCACCCGAGCATCGCCGCCGCCATCACCGCCGCCCCCATCCATTTCCGCATCGTCGTTTGAGCCATTCGGTTGTTTCCTCCAGATGCCTGACGCCATTTCGAGCCTGCAGGTTCCGCCTCACGGACCAACTGATCCGGCCATTTACATCATGGTCCGCACGGCGGACCCTACATCCTGCCGTCACCACAATTTCGTAGGGTCCGCCTCGCGGACCACTTTGGACGTGAAGCTCACGTCATGGTCCGCGAGGCTGACCCTACATGCTTCCATTTCTAGCTTCCCACCCAGGCAGACACAATCATCTCATCCATTCCTTTTCATCGTTCACCCTTCATCCTTACTGCCACAACTCCGCCAGCGCCGGGCGAGCGGCGGACAGCTTCGTCGGATCCTCCAGGAGCGCGGCGCGATCGGCCAGCCAGCGCATCACATCAAGCCGGCCGGTCTTCTTGGCCGCCAGCGCCAAAAATGCCTGCGCCCGCGCCGCTCCGGCGGAGGGGAGCAACTCGGCCAGTTGCACCTTCGCCTCAATGCCACTGGTCATCTCCCCCCACGCCCCCTGCCGCGCCTGACAATCGAGTTGAATGACCAGCAGCGTCATCGCCTCATTGAGCGACAGCCGATATTGCCCCAGCGCCGCGATCTCCCGGCTGGCCGACTGCACATCCCCCAGTTCCAGCAGCGCATCGGCCAGCATCAGATGCGTTGGCTTCGACAAGCTCCGCATCGACCCCAGCCGCTGACGCAACAGCGCCCGACAGAGCGCGACGGTATCCCCCCACCGCCGCTGGGCGTGACGGAGGACGGCAAGGTGATGGAGGCTGGCGAACTTGACCGTACGAAAAAGGGAAAAGCTCCGCAGTGCCTCGTCGATCCGCGCCTCGGCCTGCTCGAACTGTCCGGAGGCGATGAGTGACGGTGAATCGGCGGCCAATCGCGAGCCCTTGATGCTCCGGTAGCTCAAGACGATCCAGACAACACCGACAATCGCCAGGACCATCGTCCCATCGACCTGCGACGGGAGGAGCGGGCGCAGGAGCAGCGCGGCGATCGCCGCCGCCAGGAGCAGGCCTTTCATCGCAGATCCGAGCGTCAAGCCCCGACGGAATTGTGTGATGGCGTGGTCCGATGAGATCATTGTTTAAGCGTCATTTCTGGTTACGGGCACCGCCTGTGACACGCATCAAGCGTGAATCGCACGACGGAGCATGAGCAGGCAGTATGCAGTGGGCGGAACATGCCTGCGGATGAACAGGCTGGAGGCAGTAATGGATTTGCATTCAAGTTCCGCCTTTCGCCTTCCGCCCGCCGCGCACCGCCTATTGCCTCATCCCTCCAGGTGCGGGCGTCGGTGCATATTTCTTTGCCACTGCCGCGATCTCCGGATAGCGGCGCTGCAACTCCGCCGGCGGCGCCAGGAGCGTTGCCTTGGCGTACGCCGCCTTCGCCTCGTCCGGCCGATCCATAAAATCATACGCCCGCGCGACGAGAGCATAGGCGTCGCCAAGCCGGTGGCCGAGTTGCTCTCGCAAGGCCGGGAGCTTTTCGTTGAACAGGTCAATCGCCTCGGCCGGGTGGCCGGTCTTCACGTCGCGGTAGATCTCGACGAGCGCCAGGCCGCCGCTTCCGCCGGTTCCGTGCGTGTTGAGCACTTCGGGGATGGCGACCTGCGCCCGGCGCAGCTCGCTGATCGCACGGTCGGCATCAAACAGACGGTCCTCCCGCAACAGCGCCATCGCCCGTCCCAGCTTCAGACCGAAGACGCTGGCCGGGTCCATCAGAACGTTCTCCAGAATATATTCCTGCACGGTGATCGCGCCGGTGAACTGGTGATATCGCGCCAAGAGCGCCGCCAGGTAAAGCAGTGTCTGAAACCGCGCCTGCTCCGAGCGCATCGGCTGTGAAAGGATCGCCCTCACGAGGGTCGCCGCCTCCTGCCAGCGGCGAAGCTGCACGAGCTCCTCGGCCGCCTGCACCCGCTGGAACTCCTCGCGCTGACGCCGCGCCGCCGTGAAGGCGAGCAGGCCCGTCGCCGCCATCGCCAGGACCAGGATGACCGCCACGAAGAAGTTAACCAGCGCCGCGGCGGCCTCGGATTTGTTCCCCAGCGCGCTGCCGGCGATCAGCGCCAGCACCAGCCCCCCCGCGATGTACCACGCCCACGGCACGCGCCCCCGCACGCGGCTTTGCTCAAGCAAAGCCGGCACATCAAGGAACTCCTCCCCCGCGTCAACTGGTTGCGCCTCGTTCATTATTCAGTAGCGTAATCGAAAATGCGCGCGGCATGAAATGCCGCTGTTGCGACACCCGCGCCACTGGCTATAATCCCGCCGCCGGAAGCGCGTTATGGATTGCCGTGTCGTCGCGCGGCGGCGATGTTTGGCCGAGTACCCAAGTGGACTAAGGGGACGGATTGCAAATCCGTTATTCGTCGGTTCGAATCCGACCTCGGCCTTTTTGGATGGACATGCGATGCCTGACGCATGGGGAGCCGCGCACGAAGTGAGCGGATGTTTACGTCAACCGCTGACTTCGTGCGCGGCGCCTTGCGGGATTTGTCGCGTGATGATTTGCCGTTGACGGGCTTGCGGGGCGGGTCGATCATTCAAGGAACAAGGAGCTATTCATGGACTATCGCCATCTGGGGCGCACGGGCCTCAAAGTGTCGCCGTTGTGTCTGGGAACGATGAACTTCGGGCCGCACACGAGCGAGCCGGACAGCTTCGCTATCATGGACAAGGCGAGGGAACTGGGGATCAACTTTTTCGACACCGCCGATGTGTATGGGTGGAAGCGCGGGGAGGGGGTGACCGAACAAATCGTCGGGCGCTGGCTGGCGCAGGGCGAGGGCCGGCGCGAGGACATCGTGCTGGCGACGAAGGTGTACAACGACATGGACAAGGAGGGGCATCCGAACGCGAACCTGGCGCGGGGATTGTCGGCGCGGAAAATCATTCAGTGCTGCGATGGTTCGCTCTCGCGGCTTCAGACGGATTACATCGATTTGTACCAGATGCACCACATCGACCGGGAGTGCCCCTTCGAGGAAATCTGGCAGGCGATGGAGGTGCTCGTGAAGCAGGGGAAGATCCGGTACGTCGGATCCTCCAACTTCGCGGGGTGGGACATCGCCACCGCGCAGTGGAGCGCCAGGGAGCGGCACTTTATGGGGCTGGTCAGCGAGCAGTCGATTTATCACCTGGACAACCGGCATATCGAATTGGAAGTGATTCCCGCGTGCCGGCATTACGGGCTGGGGCTGATCCCCTGGAGCCCGCTCGGCGGCGGATTGCTTGGCGGGGCGCTGCAAAAGCAGACCGAAGGGCGGCGGAAAAATGAGAACTTCGAGAAAACGGTGGAGAAGAAACGGCCGCAGCTTGAGAAGTATGAGGCGCTGTGCGGGGAGCTGAATGAACAGCCGGCGGATGTCGCCCTCGCGTGGCTGCTGCACAATCCGGTCGTCACCGCGCCGATCATCGGCCCGCGGACGATGGGGCAATTGACCGGCAGCCTCCGCGCGATCGAGGTGAAATTGTCTCCCGAGACGATGCAGAAGCTCGATGCGATCTTCCCGGGACCCGGCGGCGAAGCGCCCAAGGCGTATGCGTGGTAGTGGCCGTAGGGACGAGGGTTCGGGGTTCAGGACTCAGGAAAGAGTTCCTTTCTGAACCCCGAACCTTTCCGAACCCTTCCCCATCCCCTCCGTTGACGCATCATTCCCAAACCATCCCTTTCAACCCCCATGGAAACAATCCCCACGATCCTCGACCGTGCCTTCCGGGCCGCCATCCAGTCCGCACTCGGCCTGGAGGCGGACCCCCTCATCAGCGTCAGTCAGAATCCACAGTTCGGCGATTACCAGTCGAACACCGCGATGGGGCTCGCGAAGCGCGTGGCGGCGGAGACGGGGGAGAAGACCAACCCCCGCGCGATCGCCGAGCGAATCAAGGCGAAGCTGGAACTGGGAGAGATGGCGGAGGAGGTGACGCTCGCCGGCCCGGGGTTCATCAACGTGCGATTGAGCCCGGCGTGGCTGGCGGGGCAATTGAGCGCGATTGAATCCGATCCGCGCCTCGGTCTTGGCCAAACGGATGACCGGCAAACGATCGTCGTCGACTATTCCGGCCCGAACATCGCCAAGCAGATGCACGTCGGGCATTTGCGGAGCACGATCATCGGCGATTGCCTGGCGCGGGTGCTGGCGTTCATGGGCAACACGGTCATCCGGCAAAATCATATCGGCGACTGGGGATTGCAGATGGGGATGGTCACGTATGCCCTTGAAACGAGCGGGAACGAGGGGGAATTGACGCTCGCGCAGCTCGAGCAGCTTTATAAGAAAATCAACGCGGCCAGCGCCGAGCCGGCGATGCGTCAGAAGATGGCCGAGCGGACCAGGGAGCTTCAGCAGACGCCGCAGGACCAGCTCGCGGGTTGGAAAAAGGTTCGGGCGTTGACGCTTTCAAGCGCGCAGGAAATGTATCGGCGGCTCAACGTGCTACTGAATGAAGCGGATGTGCGGGGGGAGAGCTTTTACAGCGACCGGTACGCACCGATGGTGGCGGAATTGCGGGCCGACGGGCGGGCGGTGGAGACGGCCGGGGCGGTGGGGATTTTCCCGCCGGGCTTTGTGAACAAGGATGGGGAGCCGCGCCCGTTTTTGATCCAGAGCCGCGATGGGACGTTTCAATACCCGACATTCGATCTGGCGGCGCTGCGCTTTCGGGTGGAGCGGTTGCACGCCCGGCGGATCATCTACACGCATGATTCGCGGCAGGCGGAGCATTTTGCGATGCTTTTCGCGGTGGCGCGTCAGCTCGAATGGGACCAGGCGGAGGGGAAGCCGGTTGAGTTTGATTATGCGCCCTTCGGCACGGTGCTGGGGGAGGATGGCCGGCCGCTCAAGACGCGGCAGGGGGAGAACGTGAAGCTGGCGGAGGTTATCGACGAGGCCGAAACCCGCGCGTTCGATCTGGTCAGCGCGAAAAATCCTGAACTGCCCGAGACGCAGCGCCGCGCCATCGCCCGCGCGATCGGGATTGGAGCGGTGAAATATGCGGACTTGTCAAAGGACCGGACAAGCGACTACGTGTTTTCCTGGGAAAAGATGCTGTCAATGGAGGGAAACACCGCGCCGTATCTGCAATACGCCCATGCGCGGATTCAGTCGATCTTCCGCAAGGCGGCGGGGATGGGATTGGCCGTGGATCGGCCGTTCGTCGCGCCGGTGCAACTCGCTTCCCCCTTCGAGTTGAACCTCGCCAAGCATCTCTTGCGATTGGGGGATGTGATCGAGCTCGTGGCGCGGGAACTCAAGCCGCATCATTTGTGTACCTATCTGTATGAAGTGGCGACGCGCTTCAGTTCCTTTTTTGAGAATTGTCCGGTTGTTCAAAGTGATGAGCCGACGCGCGGGGCGCGCCTGGCGCTGTGTGATCTGACGGGGCGGACGTTGGCGCTTGGACTTGAGCTGCTCGGGATCGAGCATCCGGAACAAATGTGAGGCGGTCGAACTGCGATTTACGGCCTTATCTCATGTAGGGTCCGTGGTACCCCGCGGACCAATTCACCATCGCGGCAATGGTCCGCGGAGTACCACGGACCCTACGAAAACAATGGCCTGACCCAAGCGGCATGATCCTACGGCTTGCGCACCCCGCGCAGCGGATCGATCTTCCCGCCCCGTTGAAAAGCGGCCTCGCGGGCGTGGCAGCCCCGACATGCCCAGCACGGCTCGCTTGTTTCCTCCAAACAACTCCAGGTGCGCTCGAAGGGGGCGTTGATCTGGAATCCGACATCGACCACCTGCCAAGGCTCAAGCTCAAGCAGGGGCGCGATGACCTCCATCTCCGACTGCGCGCACGGCAATTGCACCATTTCATTCCAGACCTGGATGTATTCCGTCGCCTGCGCCAGTTCATCCCCCTGCCCGCCCACGCGCAGGCCGAGGTAAATCGCGGCGGCCTGGTAGTGAACGGCGTAGCGGACGGCCGCCGACATGAGGGGCAGCAGATCGAGCATCTGCGGCGTCAATGCCGTGGGTTGGCGCGGATCGCTGGCGACCATGCCGTTCATCGCCGGCGGCGCTGATTCCACCGCCGCAAGGTACGGCATCGACACGAGGTGATCGCGGTAGGGTTTGTAGTGCGCGGTCTGCTGGTCATAGGCGGCGCGCATCCGCTGGCCGGTGTCGGAGGAGACTTCGACATGAAGCATGATGAGCCGGTACTTCTGCGCCGCCAGCGAGGTCGCTACGGCTGAATTGATGCTTCCATTGTTCAGTACGATCGCCAGGTCCTTGGCCATGAGAAGTTCTCCGTTGAATCGCGTCCATCAATCCATCGTCAAGAGCACCTTGAGCACACCCGGCCGACCCGCCAGCGCCATCGCCTCGACTCCCTGCTCCAGCTTCATCCGGCGATGGATCAGGCTCGTCACATCGACGCTCTTTTCCGCCAGCGCCCGCAGCGCTTCGCGGAACGGCCCGCATCGGCTGCCGATGACCTGGATTTCATCGATGACCAGCGGGGCGAGATTGAGCGCCTTGCCGGCCGCGACCGTGCTCTTGAGAACGATCTTACCCCTTGGCCGTACCATCTGCATCGCCAGCTCAAAACCAGCCGCGCTTCCGGTGCAATCGACGACGACATCCTGGTCGTGACGCGGGACAATGTCGGCAAGCGGTCGCGAGCGGATCGACCACTTTTCGCACATCGCCAGCTTGTCCGCGTGCCTGCCGATCACCCGCACCGGGCTTCCGGCGTTGCGCAGCACCTGCGCGACGAGCAACCCCAGCCGCCCATCACCCAGCACCGTCACCCATTGGCGTTCATCGAGTTGAATCTGCTTGGTCACCTGAAACGCGGCGGCGAGCGGCTCGGTGAAAACCGCCTGATCATCCTCGACACCCCGCGGCACGACATGGAGATTGGCGGCGGGCAGGCGGACGTAATCAGCGAACGCGCCGTCATGATTCAAGATGCCGAGCACCGAGCGGTTCCGGCAATGCGCGCTCAGGCCGGACAAGCATAAATCGCATCGCCCGCAGACAATGTTGATCTCCCCCACCACACGCTGTCCAACGAGGTCTTTGTCAGGTGAGTGCTCGACCATGCCGACGAACTCGTGACCGAGGATGCCGGTGAATCCCATATACCCGCTGGTGATTTCGATGTCGGTGGAACAGATGCCCGCCTGCTTGACTCGAACCAGCGTGTCCCCGGCATCGGCCGACGGCTCGGCATGGCGGGGGTTGAAGGTCAGGGCATTGTCATAGGCCAGGGCTCGCATGAGGTACGTTTTAACGCCCAGGGCGTCAGTTCACCACCTCCGGCGGATGTTCAACAGGGCAAACGCATTTGCGATACGTAGGCATTCTCCCTCCCCCGTTGTACACAACGGGGGAGGGAAGGGAGGGGGTTTTTCGTGGAGAATCGTGCGGAGCCCCCTCCCCAGCCCTCCCCCGTCGGGTACAACGGGGGAGGGAGAAAATCGCCAATGCGCTGGCATTGTGCTCACCGTGGTGAAACTTGCGGACCACCGGCGCGCGCATCAATCAGCGATATTGGATTCAGTGGGCTTGGTTTGAAGCCGCGCCACCTTTTCCTTCATCTCGGCGGTCTCGCGTTCGCGGCGTTCCGCCACTGATCGCGCTTTCAGTTCCTTCACCTGTCGCACGGTTCGGAACGTCGTCCGCACGAGGATCGTGGTCAGCACGCCAAAGAGAAACGTGAAAAACATGAGCCCCAGCAGCGAGGCTTCATATTTGCCCCACAACCAGACGTCGATGTGCTTTCCGGCGTTGGAGTAAATGAAGATCGCCGCGTAAATGACGATGATCGCAACGAGGACGATCTTGGACCAGATCCGGAATTTCAACCACAGGTTTGACATGCCAATAGTTTACCACAAGCCGGGCGGCGGCGTCGCAGTTCATTTGCGACCGCCACATCTCACCCATATTTGGAGGGCGTCGCTCCTGCGACGCCGTTGCGATTACCAAAGATTGTGCATGACAATCATGAACCCCTGCGCGCCGGGGAGGAGATAGGTCATGATCGGGCAGTAAAACAGGAGTACGCACGCGGTGGCCAGGCTTAAATAAGGGCCGTACGGCAGCTCCCGCCTTGTGCCGGTCAGGAGCATGTAAAGGGCGATCAGGATGCCGAAAAAAGGAGCTATGAAAAATGCGACCGTCGCCCCGGCCGCCCCGATCACCGCGCCCACGCCGACCATCAAGTGAACATCCCCCAGTCCCATCGCCACCCGTCCAAACCCGAGCGTGCCGGCGATGCGCGTGAGCCACACGACGAGCCCGCCGACGAGCCCGCCCAGCATCGATCCGAGCACACCGCTCAACCACGCGTAAGAGAGGATGCCAGCCCACCAATGCTCAATCGATGGCGCCTGCGTGCACAGGATCAGCCATGTCACGCCGATGACCACCGGTGGCGTGAGGAAAAGCAGTTCCTTGAGCATCTCCGCGCGAATCTGGCCGGGCGTATAGGGAGGCGGCACGGGAGGAAGGTTTTCGGCCTCCCGCCCGGATCGTTTGGCCTGGGCGATTTCCTCGGCGAGGATCGCCCGATCGACTTCCAGTAATGGTTCGCCCTGGGGAAAGCTCGTTGGAATCCAGCCTCGCCACCATGCCACGACGCTTAGGATCAGTCCCAGACCCCCGCCCGCCGCCAACGCAGCGCCAACGCCACTGGCGTTCAACGCCCCCGCGTGATTCGGACGATCAATCACGGCGTGCATGATGAACGCCCCGGCCGCGACGATCCACGGAATCTCGATGGGGATGATGAACAACTCGGCGTCGATCAGGCTCGCCGCCAGCAGCGCACTGATCAGAAACATGTACAATCCATAAATCGGCCAGTCATTCACGATGGAGGTGAGGGTTCCTGTGTGGATGACATCGCCGGCGGCGTTTTGTACGAGGTGGCATGGTCCCATGTGGAGGACGAAAAAGGCGACGTAATAAAACACGAAGAGCAATCCGGTTGCGGATTCGACGATTGGATAGCGGGGTGAAATTGGCGCCTTGCAATAGCGGCAGCGGCCACGGAGGAGGATCCAGCCGAGAATGGGGAGATTGTCAAACCACGCCAATTGATGCCCGCAACGCGGACAATGGGATGGCGGCGTGACGAGCGATTCGCCTCGCGGCAGCCGCCAGACGACGACATTCAGGAAACTGCCGATGCAGGAACCCAGGATGAACAGAAACGCGATATAGAGCGCGTGCTGGGTGGGACCGATTCCCAGGGACAGTCCGTGGTCAAGCAATGGCGCGAAGTTCTGGCCGAGCATTTCGACGCTCACGCGTGCCGTGGCCAGGTGTCCGTATGGCGCAAGGGCAATGACGGATGACGCGCCATCGATCACAGCGCCCCCACGATCGCGGCGCACGCGTCGGCCGGGCTGAGGGTGGTTACATCCAGTTCGGAGGTCATCACTTCACGATAGATCGGCTCGCGGACGCCCAGGACTTTTTGAATCTCGTCGATGCCCCCTCCATGCCTGGTCAGCGCCGGCCGATTGGCGGTCGTTCCCGGGTCGCCTTTGATCCGATCCGCGAGCACTTGCGCATCGCAGCGGAGGTAGATCCGCTTGCACTCGCATGCCGTCAGCGTTCGACGATTTTCCGCCGCGAGCACCGCCCCGCCGCCCAGGGCGATGATGTGATCCTCCAGCAACACCACTTCCCGGATGATCTCCGATTCCAGTTTCCGAAATTGAGCCTCGCCGTCTTCGGCGAAGATTCGGGCGATGCTCTTGCCGGCCTTGCGGACGATCAGTTCATCGGTATCGATGAACGGGCGCCACAGTCGTTCGGCCAGCAGACGCCCAATCGTGCTCTTGCCGCTGCCTCGATAACCGAGCAGGAAAATGTTCATTGGCAACCGGCCTTCCCGCGTTCTCAATGTGGCGGCGGTTCAGTGATGGCACGGATCTTCTTTAGTGTCCATGAACCGGATTGCCGAGCACCTTTCGCAGTTCGACGAATTTCTCCTCAAGCATCGGGCGCGTTTTCGCCTCAAGGTTCAGCCGGAGCATCGGCTCGGTGTTGCTCTTTCGCACGTTGAACCACCAGTCGCCGTAATCGATCGTGATCCCGTCGAGGTAATCGATGTTCGCCTTCCGATGATGTTCGGCGAGCTCGCGGATTTTGGCTTCCTTGTCCTCCACCTGGAAGTTGATCTCGCCGGACTGATGGTATTTTCGCAGCGGTTTGATCAAACCGGAGACCGGCCCGTTGTGTGCCGAGATGATGCTCAGCGCCACCGCGAAGGCGATGGCGGCGGAGTCGGCGAAGAAGTTGTCCCGGAAGTACAGATGCCCGGACAACTCGCCGCCGAAGACCGCACCGGTTTCAGCCATCGTCTTCTTAATGAACGCGTGCCCCACGCGATCGCGCTTCGGCACCCCCTTGTGGGCGGCGATCTCGTCAGGCACGACGTGGCTGGAACGCAGATCGTACACGATCGTCGCGCCGGCATTGGCCGGTTGTTCGAGGAAATAGCGGGCGATCAGCGCGGTGATCAAGTCCGAGCCGATCAGCTCAGCGTTTTCATCGATGAACATGCAGCGATCCGCGTCGCCGTCGAAGCAGACACCCAGGTCGGGCTTCACTTCCCGCATTTTCGCCTTGAGCATGTCGAGATTCGATTCGACGAGGGGATTGGGATCATGGACGAACGAGCCGGTGATCTCGAAAAGCAGGGGAATGATTTCCAAGTTCGGCACATTGCCGAAAACCGCCGGAACCATCTTCCCGGCCATCCCGTTGGACGCATCGACGACGACGCGGAGCGGACGTTTCAGATCGAGGAACTTGAGCACATGCCGGCGATACGCCGCCCAGAGGTCGCGCTCCTCATAATTGCCCAGCAAGCCCGTCGCGCCCATGCGCAGCGTCGATGCAATCCGTTTGATGTCATCGAGCCCCGATGCCGAACCGATCGGTTTGGCTTTGGGACCGGAGATTTTGAACCCGTTGTACTCGATGGGGTTGTGGCTGGCGGTGGTCATGATCCCCCCCACCGCCTCAAGTTCATTGATGGCGAAATACATGAAGGAGGTGTCGATCATGCCGACATCAATCACATTCGTGCCGGTCGAGCGGATTCCATCCGACAGCGCCTTGGCAAGCGCAGGTGAGTGAGGTCGCATGTCACGCCCAACGAGAATCGTGCCTTCGTTTCTGACGCGCTGCTCAGCGCCCAGGTTCTGACGGCTGCGCTTCAAGTAGGTTCCCGTCGCGTGCCCCACCTTCCAGGCCGCCTCCTCGTTGAGCGGATTCGGGTAGGTGGCGCGCACATCGTAGGCTTTGAAGATTTTTTCAATCATGGCATTGCAATCATGGGTCAGGTGATCCCCTCGCCGGCCACGACCATCGCGACCGGGCGACATTAACTCGCGGCAGTGTAGCCGCGCTCCCTTTGACAGCCAAGATGCGCGAGCCTCATGTGGCGAGATGGGTGGCCTGCTGGCGACCGACCGTCCTCACCCCAATTCCTCAGAAGCACCCACATCCCCTGGTTGACATAGACGCCGCAAACGTTGTGTTCGTTGCATTCGCCGCATCTGCCCGCTATAAGGCGACACTTCCGCGACAATCGATAAGAATTACTGCAAATGCGTCCGGCCACTTGCCGATGAACAATAGGATAGAGGAGCCACGCGCGATATTATTGGACGTTGGCTTGTGTTGTGACCTTAAGACAATGGATGGGGCATCGTGAGCAAACAAGCCGGCACTGCAACCCGCGGGAAGTCCACGGTTCGGAAAAGTTCGCCCTCGGGCAAGGGTTCGGGCGACGCCCGAAGCGCCGGGCGGGCAGGATCAACCAAGCGCGCGTCACGGCATCGCAACGTCATCGTCTTTGGTTCATTCATCGGAGCGTTGACCCTCACCACCGCGCTGCTGCTGGCATTGGCGCCGGCGCCGTTGACTCCCGGCGCGGTCTCCAGCTTGTTCGCCGTCGATACACCAACGTCGCTTGACGCCATATTCAATACGCGGGTTCCGGTTCAGGATGGTCGCTGGAAGTACATTTATGTTCATCACAGCGGGACGGCTGGGGGGGATGCGGTCACGCTCGGGCAGGCGACCGCCGGCGGCGTGGGGGATCACTTCGTGGTGGGCAACGGGGATGGGTGCGCCGATGGCGAAGTGCAGATCGGTCAGCGATGGTCCAACCAGCAGCCGGCGCTTCCCCCCGCCGGGGCGGCCAGCGTCGACAATGCGTGCATCAGCATCTGCCTGGTCGGCGACTTCGACCACACTGTTCCCACGCCCACGCAGGTGCGGCGGTTGACCCAGTTGGTCAACGCGCTTCAGGCCAGGTTCAATGTCCCGCGCGAGAATGTCCTGATGGTTTCACTTCCGCACAGCCCGGCGGGCGTTGGCCGCTACTTCCCGGCGACCGCGATCCGTTCGCAACTGCTCCAATAGACCAACCGCGACGAAATGACGCCTACGCACCACGTCACCACCGCGAGACCCGGGGCGACGTTTTCCCATTTTCCTATCGGCAATATTTACTTGCTATTACCTTGCCAATTCCCTAACTTGGTGTAAAGAATGTTTGGCTCGGTTTGGCCGGCACAGTTGAAGTCGTGGTATTATTTTCGGGCCGCCAACAGGCAGTGAACAACAATCCGAGGGACACGGACTACTATCCTACAACTAGAGTACAGAAGCTGGTCGTTCAGCGGCGCGTTTTCATTCATCCTTATTCATCGCCCCGCGGGCACTCAAGCAATTCCGTTCCGGCCCTCACCTGCTGGAAATGGAAGTCACGACCGGCAACAGGTGAATGAAAGTTCATGGCCCAGCAACTGCTTCACTACGAGGTCCTGGAGAGGCTTGGAGAAGGCGCGCGCAGCATTATCTATGCGGTGCGCGATCCCCAAACCGGCAAGAGCTATGCGCTCAAGCATGTCGTCCGCGCTGATCAGAAGGACATCCGCTTCATCGAACAGATGGAGACGGAGTACGAAATCAGTAAGCAATTCACGCATCCCAATTTGCGGCGTTCTTACGAGCTCAAGATCAATAAATCGTTGATGTTGAAGGTGAACGAGGCCTTTTTGCTCATGGAACTGTTTGTGGGCAAGGCGCTGGATGTTCGGCTGCCCCCCACGATGCTGGACATCGTCGATACCTTCATCCAGGCCGCCCAAGGGCTTCGGGCGATGCACCAGATGGGGTACGTCCACTGCGACATCAAGCCCAACAATATCCTGCGGAACGACAAAGGCGAGGTGAAGGTCATCGACTTTGGTCAAAGCTGCAAAATCGGGACGATCAAGGAGCGAATCCAGGGGACGCCGGATTATATCGCGCCCGAGCAGGTTGCCCGCAAGCCGGTAACGGTGCAAACGGACGTGTTCAACCTTGGCGCCACGCTCTACTGGTCCGTCACCGGGCGTCACATCCCGACGCTGTACACGGTCAACAAAAAGGGGAGCAATAGTTTTCTGCTTGATGCCCGATTCGACTCTCCCTTGGACCTCAACCCCAAGGTACCCCCGGCATTGTCGAATCTGGTCATGGAGTGCATCTCCACCAGCGTCCGTAAACGCCCCGGCGACATGGATCAGGTGCTGCCCCGGCTGGAATTGGCCAAGCACATTCTGCTCAAGCAGATGAACCCCGGCCTGGTGCCGCAGGTGGAAGTGGATTTATCAGACTCATCCATTTTCGGGTAAGCGTTGCCGCCCATCCCTGTGGATTTGCTTGGTCATCGGTTCAACAAGGGGAGCGAGACGCCGCGTCCGTTGCGTGAAGGCACAGCGGCCGGGCTTGGTTGAGGTCTTCGAGTGGTTCCCGGCGGGAGGCTCACAAGGATGGGGCCGCGACCAAACTTCCGCGTAGCGCCGGCCTTGCGTTTACTTGCCGCTGATTTCCTGGTCGTTTTACTCCCTGCGGATGAAGTGGCTGAAGTTGCGGACTTGCCATTGAGTCCGGCCTTAGCTTTTTCATCGCGCTTTTTGGCTGCTCGGCGCTTCTTGGCGCGCTGCTCGGCGAGCCAGGTGTTGGCGTATTCCTGAAGCTGCTCGGCGCTTGTGAAAAGTTGCTCGAAGTCATATTCCCCGCCGTGATAGTCGCAGTTGTCGGTGGTGTATTCCCGGCAGATCTTCGGGCGGGTTTCATAGATGCCGCAGCGGTTGTCATCCTGAAGATGTCTGCACTTATTCAAAACACCGACGTACCATTGTTTGCTCTCGATGAAAACCACCACGTTCTGGTGGATCAGATACCAGCGGATGTCGTCAAACGCCCGCGGAGTGTCGGGATTGTCGATGGGCAGGGCGAAATAGCGGCAGCACAAGGCCGCGCATTGGTCACATAAACAGGACATGCCCCCACCTTATCGACCGGGCAAAAGAACGCCAAATAGTGTTCGGCCGCTTGACGGCGGCGGGTTGGGCAACCATAGTTGATCGGCTGGCCGTATCGTCCAATACAGCAACGATGAGACGACTTCGAACCATTTTGACGATCACCCTCGTGGCCACCGCCCTGTGCGCGGATCGCGCCGTGGCGGCGGCGCCGCAGTTGCCCCCGCAAGTGGCGGATGTGGCGCGGCTGGTCGTCAGACGCTTGTCGAGCAGCTTCCACCGGACGCTGCCGGCCGTCTGCATTCACACCGCGCGGCCGGGTTCATCATCGTCACGGTCAGGCGGCGTGTATGTCCTCATCCCGGCGCCGGTCAGATGGATGGCTTTTTCGCCGTTTCAATTCCGCCTCCCTCCGCCCCAACTCCGCGCATAACTCCCATCATCCCTCGGGCATGATGGGCGCCGGTCGGTGTTGATTCCGGCCGATTCGATCCAGTGTTGATTCCATTCAGATTGATTTCATGCGCGGCGGCGCGGCACGAGGTGTACCATGGCGGTGACTTTTTCAAAGGTGTTGACCAAAATTTTCGGCAGTCGCAATGACCGGCTGCTCAAGCGATATAAGAAGTTCGTTGAGCAGATCAATGCGATGGAGCCGGGGGTGGCCAATAAGACCGACGACGAGCTTCGCGCCCGCACGCAGGAGCTCCGCAAAGGGCTGGCGGATAAGACGCTCCGAAGCGCCGACATCATGCCCGAAGCCTTTGCGATCATCCGCGAGGCGATGGATCGGCACATCGGCATCCGGCAGATTTTCAACCCCGACGAAAACTTCGATCCTGACAAGTTTGATGATGACATCCTGCAGGCCTATGACCAGGTGCAGCAGCGGATGATCCAGACGGGGGAGAGCTGGCATCATGTGCCGATTCCACTCGAGATTTACCAGGCCGTCCGCAAGCTCTATCCCGAGAGCCGTCCCCCCTTCCGGGCGCGCTGCTTCGATGTGCAGATCATCGGCGGCGTGGTGCTGTATGAGGGGCGCATCGCTGAAATGGCGACCGGCGAAGGAAAGACGTTCGTCGCGCCGCTGGCCTGTTTCATGCGGGCGCTGGAGGGGAACCATTGCCACGTCGTGACGGTCAACGACTACCTCGTTCGACGCGACGCCACGTGGATCACCCCGGCATTCGAGCACCTGGGATTGACGGTCGGATACATCCAGCAATCGATGGACCCCGGCGGCGACGCCCGGCGCAACGCCTACCGCTGCGATGTCACCTATGGCATCAACAGCGAGTTCGGCTTCGATTATCTCCGCGACAACATGAAGGAGCGGATCGACCTCCAGGTGCAGGGGCCGCTCGACTTCGCGATTGTGGACGAGGTGGACTCGATTCTCATCGATGAAGCACGCACGCCGCTCATCATTTCCGGTTCCGCTCATGACGATGCGGCCAAGTTCCGCGCCGCCGACGCGGTGGCAAGGCAGGTGATGGAGGTCGCCAAGCCGTGGATCCAGGCCGAAAAGGCGGAGGACACCGCCAAGCGCGCCATCAAGAGCGCTCACGGCGATATTGACAAGAACAAGGGGGATAAGAAGGCGGTTGAGGCGGCGAGGAAGCGTCTGGCGGACGCCGAGCGGCAACTGGCCGAGGCCGAGGCGCGCAAGGAGGAAGTGACGCAATACTACGAGGTGGAGCTCGACCGCAAGAGCGTTCACCTGACCCATGAGGGGATCGCCGCAGCGCAGGAGTTTGCCGGCGTGGGGAGCTTTTATGTGGGGAACAACATGGAATGGCCGCACCTGATGGAGCAGGCGATGCGGGCGCATGTCGTTTACGAGCGCGACAAGGACTATGTCGTTGAGCGCGGCAAGCGCGGGGACATGGAGGTGGTCATCGTCGATGAGTTCACCGGTCGAAAGATGGAGGGGCGGCAGTGGTCGGACGGGCTGCACCAGGCGGTGGAAGCCAAGGAGCGCGTGACGATCAA